>JBBRMT010000215.1:0-8417 GCA_038230695.1 Chloroflexia bacterium | reverse complement strand
CAAACTAAGCCCCCAGCGGGGGTTTGGGGGAGAATCTCACAACCGCGATCATGCTTATCGCTAGCATTAACTCAGCGGCTAGCCGAAAATGATTACGATGGGCATCAGTTGTGGTCAAGATTCTCCCCCAACCCCCGCTGGGGGCTTAGGATCGTGCCACCCCACTGCCCGCACAAACTTCGGGATGACTCATGTTTTTGCTGATTTATTCGCTGATCCAGCGGTCGGTGGCCCGCTCGTAGCTGTGTATCTCGGCATCCTTGAAGAAGTTGGCGATCTCGGTGGCAGCGGACTCCGGCGAGTCGGAGGCGTGGATCAGGTTGCGGCCCGTCTCCACCGCGAAGTCACCGCGAATGGTACCGGGCGCGGAGTTGACTGGGTTGGTAGCGCCGACTGTGTTGCGTACCAGTTGGATGGCGTTCTTGCCCTCGAAGACCAGCACCAGCACGGGCGAGGAGGCAATGTAATCAATCAGGCCGGGATAGAAAGGCTTGCCTTCGTGCATCGAATAGTGGCGGCTGGCGAGACTCTCACTCACCTGCATCATCTTGGCGGCGATGATCTTCAAGCCGCGTCGCTCCAAGCGACTGATGATTTCGCCAGTCAGCCCGCGCTGGATGCCATCGGGCTTGATAATAACCAGGGTTCGTTCTTGCGACAAAGTGATTTCTCCTTGATTTGGAATTGGTGATAATGGCTAGTGATAGCCCCGCCGAAGCAATATCGGCAGGGCTATTATACCATATCACCCAGGGCGAACGACGGTTCGCGGGTTTGCGTTATGTTCTTGCATACCCCAACAGGGCGAACGATGGTTCGCCCCTACTGAACGTTTACTCGTCAAGAACCTGACGCGCATACAGTTCGCTGCCGAAGTTGAGACTTCATTCTACCTTCTGCCTTCTACCTTCTACCTTTCCTATGGTGAAGTAACCCCCTTGAACACAATCTGGGCCATCTCGTCGCGGCGGATTGAGTTGTTGGGGCGGAAGGTGTGGTCGGGGTAGCCGTTGATCACGCCGTGCGCGTGGGCCGTTTCGATAGCGATGTAGAAGACGTTGCTGGGTGGCACATCGGTGAATGTCGGAGTGCCGGGCGTAACCAGGGGATAGTGGGCTGCGCCGACTACCAGCTTGGTAAGCTGGCCGCGAGTAATGGCGCGATTGGGCAGGTAGCAGGGCGGGGTTGCACCCGCCGCAATGCAACTGGCGGCATCGAAGCCGCTGAGAATGGCAGCGTGTAGGCCAGTTTCGATGTAGAGATAGGCGAAGTAGCTGGGCGGCACATCGGTGAAGTCCCGCGTCCCGCCGCTGGGGGTATAGAACGTCAGGCCGAAGCCGAGTACCACGATTTTGGCGAACTGCCCGCGAGTGGCCGTGCCTGCCGGGGTGTAGTGGCTGGCATCGGTGCCGTTGATCACGCCGCCACAGTTAAGGTAGTGGATTGCGCCGTAAAAGATGTTACCCTGCACATCCACAAAGGGGTTGGCGCAGTCGGTGGGGGTACGGGTGGGTGGCGCGGGCGTGTCGCTCGGCCCACCAGGAGTGTTGCTAGGTGCTGGCGTGTTGGTGTTGGTGGGCGGCGCGGGCGTGTCGCTCGGCCCGCCGGGGGTCTCTGTAGGCAGGGGCGTATTGCTGGGCAGCGGTGTGTCAGTCGCACTGGCCGTATTGGTGGGTGGCGCGGGCGTGTCGCTCGGCCCGCCGGGAGTCTCGGTTGGCGATGAGGTGGGGGTGTCGGTCGGCGTATCGGTATTGGTGGGCGTATCGGTGGGTGTGTCACTTGGTCCGCCAGGAGTTTCAGTTGGCAGCGGAGTATGGGTTACGGTTGGCGTATTGCTGGGAGCGCTGGTGGGCGTATTGCTGGGCGTATTGCTGGGCGAGGGCGGAGGGGTGGGGGTGGGGCAGGGCGGCAAAAGTGTGCTGGCGTTGACGATCAGCGTGGCCCAATCGCCACTGGATACCTGACCGTAGTTACTGCCGAGGTAGGCGCTAACACCCAGGACGCGGCCCTTGACCGCCAGCAGTGGGCTGCCACCTGCCTCATGCCAGGATGCCACCAACGCCGCGCCTGAAGCAACGGTGGTGGTCATGCGGCGGGAAGCATCCAGCGTGGTCACGCCCTGCATAAACTCGCTACCATGGTCGTAAACACCGAGGGTGCCATTGGTGTTGTTCATATACACTGGGCTGCTGATCTGGAACGGGTTGTAGCCATCGCTGGCCCAGCGTCCACCGATGCTATAGCCGAAGCCCGCCAGCCAGTCGTTGTTAGGGGCAACTACGATGCCGCCCTGATCAACATAGTCGGCCAAGTTGTTGCCCAGGGTTACGTTGTCACGATACGTGACATTGCTGAAAGGCACCACGATCTGATATGGCTCAAATTGGCTCAGGGTGGTAGTATAGCTGCCCGCGTCAAAGAGATCCACAGCTGATACCTGCGTCTGGGTCAGCAAGGCAGTCTGTAGAGCAGCGGGCGGCGTGTTGTCGGCATAGGCAATGAGGATGTGCAGGTTGTAGCACGCGCCATGTTGGATTGGGGTCGGCGTTGCGGTTGCGGTTGCATTAGGCGTATCGGTGATCGTTGCGGTGGGGGTGGGCGTTGGGGTAGGCGGTGGTGGGCAGCTGATCTGCGCCACGCTGGGCGCTGGATTGATGCTGCCAGGGGAGTAGGAGTTGCAATATTCGATGCGGATGCGACCATCGCCACCGTTGCCGCCATTGCCGCTTTGGGGCAAGTTAGCCATGCCGCCCATGCCACCAACGGCATAGGCATTTAGCGTGCTTATATCACTGCCCACAATTCGGAGGCCGCCGCCACTACCTGCGCCACCACCGCCGCTACCACCATCACTGCTGCCAGACACGCCAGCGCCACCATCCTGCCCGTTGGCGACGATGCCGCCGCCGCTGATCTGGTATCCGTAGATGATGGCGATGCCGCCACCGATGCCACCCGCACCGCCGTGTGCGTTGGCGGTAACTGCCGCGCCACCACCGCCACCACCCGCGCCACCGAAGAAGGCAGTGCTAAGGTTAGCTGTGCCAACCGTCGCCCCTCCCTGCCCGCCGAAGGCGTTGGCCCATTGGCCCGCCAACCCGGGCTGGCCTACGGTGCCATATGCGCCGCCGCCGCCTCCTCCTTCACCCGGCTCGCTAACTGCCGCGCCGCCGCCGCCGCTGTCGTAGTTGGCAGTGTAGTTAATCGTACCCAGGCCGGTGTATGCCGCGCCCTGGTGAGCGGTGCGGGCGGTGTTGGTGCCGCCCGCGCCGCCGCGATAACCCGTCGCCGTTGCCGAGATGACCCCGCTGCCAGTCACACTGATCATCCCCGATGCCTTGAGCGTCATCACCCCGCCGGTGCTGCCATCCCAGGGCAATACGGTCAGGGTGCCGCCGTCCTGGATGGTCAGGTTGTGGTACTGTGGCACTTTGACCACCTGTGCGCCAGCGGTATAGTTGTGGGCAAGCGGCGTAGCTAGCAACCACTGGGTGCCTGTTATCAGCGCAATATCGTCGTACTCGTAGTTGCCCGCGCCAGTACCGACCGTCTGGTGGAACAGCACCATGTCGCCCGCCGCGAAGGAAGAGGAGTTGGCAACCGTAGCCATCGTGCCGTTGGCAACCACCGTGCTACGCACCTGATTTATATAGTTGGTCACGCCTGAAGGCACCAGCGCGTCGCCTTCACGCCCATCGCCGAAGATATAGTCAAGCGCCGGTGCGCTGGCCCTCTCCCCGCCTCCCTCGGTGGGGGAGGCGAATCTTACCCTCTCCCCGCTCAGGGTGGTTATATGAGCGGCTGCGCTGCTCTGGCTGACAATTAGGGAGACATTGAGCAACGCTAGCGCAAGGACGAGCAGCGCCACGAATCGAGATGACTTAAGCACAGGTTCGCTCCTTTCCATGTAGCCCGCCTGGGTGTTTTTGCCTAGCCAACCACGGCGAACAACGGTTCGCCCCTACTGAACGCTTGCGCGGCAAGAGCGTGACACGCCTCATCCGCTGCGCCACCCCATTCCGTTTATCCGCTTGTCCGCTGCCCACTTCCGCTGGCCCATCCCTTGCACCAGGGCGCGATAAATCTGCGCCCCTACGCAGAACGTTGACCCGCTATCAACTCACAATCATCATCACCCCATTGGTGGATGGCCGCAGTGTAACCGAGGGCCAGGGTTTGATCGGCTGGTCGGAGACTAGCTTGAGGTTGTAATGCTGGGCGACCATCGCCAGTACCAGCACCGCTTCCATCATGGCAAACTGATTGCCGATGCAGATGCGCGGCCCGCCGCCGAAGGGGAAGTAGGCGTACTTGGGGATGCGCCTGGCTAGCCCATCCTCCCAGCGGGCGGGGTCGAACAGATCGGGATTAGTGAACCAACGAGGGTCGCGCTGCACCACATAGGGCGCGATGCCGATCACACTGCCAGCAGGGATGCGATAGCCACCAAACTCGCAATCCTGCACCGCCTCGCGGCCAATGCGCCAGGCGGGCGGGTAGAGCCGCAACGTCTCATTTATTACCATCTCAGCATAGCGCAGGTTGGGTAGGTCGTCAACGGTAGGCGGGCGATTGCCCAGCACGGTTTGCGCCTCACTTTGCAGGCGGGCGGCCACAGCGGGGTGGCGGGCCACCAGGTACAACGCCCAGGAGAGGGCGCTAGCAGTGGTTTCATGACCGGCCAGGAACAGGGTCATCACCTCGTCGCGCAGTTGCTGGTCGGTCATGTGGCTGCCATCGTCGTCCTGCGCGGCGAGCAGCATGGAGAGCAAGTCGCCGCGATCGGTGTGGTCGCCTTTGCGGGCGGAGATGATGCGGAAGACGAGCTGGTTGAGCATTGTGGTCGCCTGCCGATTGCGGCGGTTGCGCGGGGTGGGCCAGTTCTCAGGCAAAGGAAACAGGGCGCGGCGCGAGGCGTAATACTCCAGCGTGGCGTGAATCGCTTTGCCCACAGTCTGCGCCTCGCCCTTCACATCGGCGGAGAATAGCGCCTGCGAAACGATGTCGAGGGTGATAGCCATCATATCGGCATGAACGTTGCGGGTTTGCCCCACCTGCCAGGTAGCGAGCATCCGCGCTGTGGCATCCACCATCTGCTGGCCGTAGGCGGCGATGCGGGCGCGGTGGAAGGCGGGTTGGATGAGGCGACGCTGTCGCTTCCAGAACTCGCCCTCGCTGGTAAGCAAGCCATTGCCAATAAAGGCAAGTTGCTGCTGCACCAGCTTGCCCTTGATGAAGTAGCGATGGTCACTGAGCAAAACCCGCTCGATGTCGGTGGGATTGCTGAGGAGATAGAATTGGAAGGTCGGCACCTTGACGAACACTACATCGCCGTAATCGCGGGCGGCGTTGACCAGGAAGGCAAGCGGGTCGCGGCGCATCGCCAGGATATGCCCGCCGATAACGCCGGTTGGCGGGCTGGGCGGACGGATTGCTGTAGTAAGGGTCGCCATTGTATCTCCTGTTCATGTCATCAAATTACTTGCAGCACCAAGCCATCGCGTGCTGGAATGTGCAAATCCTTCAGCTTGTCGCCGCTGACTGTCACCTGTTCGCTGCTCCACACCTCACGCAAGATTGCGCCCTTCGGCAGCAGCTTGCCCACCGACAAATCCACCTTTGCCGCGTGGTCGGCGGTGTTCAGGGCAATTATCAGGGTTTCATGTTCGTCGCGGCGGGCAAAGGCGTAGACGTTGCCATTGGCGTAGAGGTTGATGTATTCGCCGCGACGCAAGGCGGAATGGGTCTTGCGTAGCGCGATGCACCGCTTGAAGTAGTCGCGCAACCCAACATTCCACTTGCTCTCATCCCAGGGGAAGGCGCGGCGGCAATCGGGGTCGTGCTTGCCGCTCATGCCGATCTCGTCGCCATAGTAGATGCAAGGTGCGCCCGGATAGGTCATCTGGTAGAGGGTGGCGAGGCGCAGCGCGCTCTCATCCTCGTTCGCCAGGGTTAGGAAGCGGGGCATATCGTGGCTGTCGAGCAGGTTGAGTTGCGCCTGGGTAATCTGGGGTGAGTAGAGGGCCAGCAGCGTGTCAATATCCTTGGCGAAGCTCTGCGCCTTGTACTGATGCAGCTTCAGGTTGGGCGTTTTACGCACCTGTTCGCGGTCGAGGCTGGAGGGGAAAAAGTTGAGGCAGGCGCGGGTGAATAGATAGTTCATCACGCTATCGAACTGGTCGCCCCGCAGCCAGCGTTGCGCCGCGTGCCAGATCTCGCCGCAGATATAGGCTTCGGGGTTCACCTCTTTGACCTGGCGGCGGAACTCGCGCCAGAAGCCATCATCGTCAATCTCCTCCGGCACGTCCAGCCGCCAGCCGTCAATGCCCTGCTCCATCCAGTAGCGGCCCACGCCCCAGAGGAACTTACGCACTGCGGTGGTGTTGGTGTTGAACTTGGGCAGCGCGGCTAGATTCCACCAGCAAACATAGTTCGGCTTGCCCTCATAGGCGTGCATCGGCCAGCCCTTCACCGTAAACCAATCAATATAAGGGCTGGCCCCGCCCAGTTCGAGGATATGGTTGAACTGGAAGAAGCCGCGGCTGGCGTGGTTGAACACCCCGTCCAACACCACCTTGATGCCGCGCTGGTGGGCAGCATCGAGCATCTGCTTGAACACCGCGTTGCCACCCAGGATGGGGTCAACCTGCAAATAGTCGTGGGTGTGATAGCGGTGGTTGGCGGCCGACTGGAAGATGGGGTTGAAGTAGATGGCGGTAATGCCGAGGTCTACGAGATAGTCGAGGTGTTCCATTACCCCGGCCAGATCGCCACCCTTGAAGCCATCAGTGGTTGGTGCGCTATCCCAGGGTTCGAGGTTGCCGGGCTTGTCTACAGTTTCACTCTTGGCGAAACGGTCAGGAAAAATCTGGTAAAAGATGGCATCCTTCACCCAGTCGGGGGTATGCGCTTCCGGCGCGGGCGTTGCGACAATGTCGGCGCTGGTCATGTTCATAGCTGATTTCGCTCCTTGCGGGTTATGTTTAGGCAGTGAACAAATTATACCATGTTTGCCCCCACAGTGGTATAGAACTTGCGCCAGACGAAGTGGCCTGCTATAATCCAGTTAACGACAAAAGGCAAAACCACAAGGAGGGTAAGCATTTGAACCTGCTATCGAAGATACGCGATGTGCCGGATTTCCCCAAGAAGGGCGTGCTATTCAAGGATATTACCACGCTGCTAAAAGAAGGTCCCGCCTTCCACGAGGCGATTGACCAGATGGTAGCGATGCTGCAGGACAGCAAGATCCAGATTGACAAGGTGGCGGCGGTGGAGTCGCGTGGCTTCATCTTCGGTGCGCCGATTGCCTACAAGCTGGGAGTAGGTATTGTGCCGGTACGCAAGCTGGGCAAGCTGCCCGCCGCCACCGTCAGTGTAGATTACAGCCTGGAGTATGGGGTCAACACCGTGGAGATGCACACTGATGGGGTGGAGCCTGGTGAATATGTGCTGGTGGTGGACGACCTGCTGGCAACCGGCGGCACCACCCGTGCCAGCGTGGAACTTGTGGAGAAGGTGGGCGGCATCGTCACCGGGGTGATGTTCCTCATCGAGCTTGAGTTCCTCAACGGGCGGCAGACTATCGGTGAATACCCCACCTTCGCGCTACTCAAGTTCTAACTACAGGCACGAGGCATGAGGCATGAGTACCTTACTGCATAATGCTGATGAGAACCTTCGTAGGGGCGCGATAAATCTACGCCCCCGCTGAGGCGCATTACTGCTCATCCAAACTTTTCACCCATTGACCGCCACCAGCCAACCCAGCACCAGACTGATCGCACTTGCGCCCAATACGTAAAACATATAGATCCGCCCTCGTGGTGAGGGCCGCAAGCGGTAGGTGACGATTGCGCCCACCAGCGCAAGCATAGATACGCCCTCTGCCATCAACAGCAGGGGGCGTTCGTTTGCATAAATAGGGGTGAGCAGCACGATCAGGCCGATGGCTTGGGCTACTGCGAACGAACCCCAGCACACCAGCAACCCGCGCTGCAAACCGAGGGTGACAGAGAGCGAATGGCTGCCCTGAGCGGTATCCAGTTCAACATCGGGTAGGCTGTTGCCGAGATGCAGGCCAATCACCATCGCGCCGAGGATGGGGTTTAGCCACAGCACTGGCGGATCGAAACGGCCTACGGTGGCGCTACGCACCCAGATGGGCAGCAGCGGGAAGGAGACGAAGTAAGGCAGCCAGCTAAACGGGGTTTGCTTCAGGCCCAGGTTGTAGAGCATCCCACTCGTGCCAGCGGCAACTGCCAGGGCGAATAGCAGCGGGCCAAAAGTAGCGGCAACCACCGCCATCAGCCCGTAGCTGATCAGCGACAGGGCGAAGGCCAGTCGCGCCGGTATCAGTCCCTCCACGATCGGCTTGGGCCGCGCCGCAGCGGCATCGAGATGACGGTCGCGGTATT
>JBBRMT010000214.1:0-8434 GCA_038230695.1 Chloroflexia bacterium | reverse complement strand
GGCTCGGGGCTTGCAATTCGCACACAAATATGCTATACTAATCGTTGCTAGTGCGTCTGAATCGCGCCTAACCACGCCCACGAGTTCCGGCAAGAACTGGGTGGGCTTCTTTTTGTCTGCTGCGTGGCTATATTACCACAGGTCAATAGTGTCTGTCAAGAGGTTTTGCCGTCAATCTGCTAGCAATTTTCACACTTTGCCCAGTTCTATATATTCTGCTAGACCGGCATTCCAACCAACACATATGTTGTAATCTAATTGTAATCTTCTTTATGTAATGTTATAATATCATATCTCTTGGGTAATGCAGGGAAAACGGATGAGTGGGCAGCAGCCCGACCCTACGTACATACGGCATTACTAACTGGAATTGGTAATAGCTTGTAGTTTGAATGCAATGGATTTGGCATCTGTATACTTCACAGTCTGGCGTTCTCCGGCGCTACCATCCATTCCATCCTGGCTACATTCGCCGCTGCCACCCACCTGCCCGCCCCCAATTTTCCGCAAGCACCGCTGGCATTGACTGACCAAGCCTCTCGGCGAAAGCACCATAAGTCAAGGGAGATGCACGTTAGGCCAGTAGGCTGGCAATACTAACCAACGCGCCTCGCCCTAATCTGCTGCCATCTCTAGTACATGACAAGAGAAACCGCACTCTGCAGGGTACGGTTAGGGTTGTTACGTGTATTGTTCAGCTACCTCTGGTGAGCAGGGGTTAGCTGAATTGCTCTATTAAGGTCTTTTATCGCCTGTTCGTACTCGCCAGATCTGATATAGTTCACGCTGCGGTTCGCATACACCTCGGTGGCATCAGGTGCAAGATCAAGAGCCTTACTGTACAGGTTAAGCGTTTGAGTGTAATCGCCCGTATCAACGTATGTTCCCGCCCGGGTCAGCAGTGCATTGATGTGACCATCACCGCCGATGGTAGCATATACACCGTAGATCTGAATCAGCGTATCATCGAATACAGCGCCGCTGGCAAGTACGTGACCGAGTGGAAGATACCCAACATCGGCGGCAATGCCAGCCCGCGTATGGCAAGCTACAAGAACTTCATTTATCTCAGCGACGCTAATAGTCAGGTTGTTCACATACTGGATACCACAGGTGGCAGCATTAGCCTGCTCGGCGGGCCTAGTTCCGACCCTGGTCTGTTCCAGAACCCCTCCGGCATTGCCACCGATGCGGCTGGTCGCCTCAACGTTGCCGACCGCAACAACAATCGGGTGCAGGTCTTCGACCAGCCGCTGAAATGATCCTTGCAACCGGCTTTGTTCCAAGTAAGGCAATACCCAACTGTGCCGAGATAGCCTCTTCATCCGCAATCCGAGCATAGAAGGCGGCAGGTACGCTATCAAGTAGCGCTAATGCCCCAAAATCGGCGGCCTGCTGTGCCGCGAACTTGTCTTCCTCCACCACAATTCTGCTCAGATAAATTGAGGTGGTTGCCGCATTAGCGTGGCCCAGCTTACGCTGTATCTCCACCAAGGTCGCGCCCCGGTCAAGCAGGTTGGCGGCGGCGCTATGGCGCAGTGCGTGTACCTTACCGGTACCCAATCGCTTCTTCACAATGTCAGAGATGGCGCGGGTCGACAGTTTGTGTCCCACCGTCCAGTTGCGCTCCTGCAGGCTGACCCACAGCGGCTGCTCAACCTCTAGCTGGCCTATGTACGCACCATGCAGCTTATGCAGATAATCGAGTAGCGCCGCGCTAACGCTCTTATCCAGGGTGCAAGTAAGCTCGTCGCCGCCCTTCACCCGACGAAAGGTCAATCTGAGTCGCCCATCTTCGGCCTGATGCACATCGCCCCAGCTGAGGTTGGCAACCGCGTTCAGGCGCTGCGCTGTTTGCAAATACACGTGGATAAGGGCGAAGTCACGCGACCCAGCACTGGCGGTGCGGTCAATCTCGCGCATCCTGGCGCTGATATATTGCCTGCTCATTGGCACCGCGCCGCGATAAGCCTGCACCTTGCCGCGCTTGATCGGGGCGATGGGATTACCACCGGCGATGAGGTTGTTCTCCAGTGCATACTTGAAGAACGAGGCGAGAATGGCTAGGCGATTGTTGCGCGTCGCCGCCGCCACTTCCCCGGCGTGCGCCCAGGCCCGCGCAACCTCGGTGCGTAGGTCAGGTTCGCCAGGTTGCGGCAAGTAGTTTAGGTCACAGCCATTCGCCAGCACAGCCATACGATAGCCGGTCAGATGGTTGATATAGCTACGGCGGGTACACTCGCTCCTAGTGCGCTCATACTTCTCTGCCAGCCAGCCGCCAATCGCCAGTTCCAGCCGTGCCGATGTTACCTCGGCACCAGCAATGATTTCTACATTCTCTGCATCTATTGCTTTAGTGAGTGTTTGATACATAGCCCTCTATTCCTATCTTCCACCATCAAGCTCCGATTTTAGTATATGGTGGTAACTTCTAACAACATTCATTGTTAGAAGTTTACCATGTAACTGCCGCGCCGACAAGCCCAGGCTGTTTCACCAACAACGAGGCGGTTGACGCATAAAGGGAGGGTAGATATAATAGTAGACAAGTGTTCTAATTACTAACTGCTAACCACAGGAGGCACCCATAATGATAGCCCTCATGCAGAAAAGCGTGGCTCTCGCCCAGAAAAGCACGATCAATGCTTACGAGTTCGTCACCACCCTCATTGGCGTAACCCTGGCTCTCAAGATTACTTGGCAGCTTAGTGGTCTGTACAAGACGAGCCAGCCATCGGTGGAGCAAGGATTGTTCACCGCCTTTGTTGTCGCGGCATTGCTGCTGTGCAGAACACTGGCGGCTATCAGCCATGCGCCAGCAGAAAAGCGCAAGTCAAGTTGGCGGCTTGTTGCCTTTGCCCCGCTTGTACCCGGCCTCGCAGCAGCCTCTCTCGTGTGGGGCAACCCGGGCATGAACGATCTGCTTGACCTGTCTGAAGGCAAGCGTATGCTGCTGCACCTTTCGCTTGGCGATGCCGAGTGGACCAGCGCCATCCTCGTCGCGGCACTAGCGACGTGGGTTTATCAATTCTCAGCCGCTGATACAATCAGAAACATTGCCAACTGTGATCGGCAAATTAAAAAGCCGATCCCGGAACTCCGAGAAAACACAAAATGGGATATCTTTATGAGTGGATCGCTTGCTATTATCGTTGCCCTCGCGCTTCTGCCAGCAATCTGGTTGTTCACTTGGTCGCTGGTGCTAATGGCAATGACCTTGTTCATGATTTCTGTGGCTAGCGGCTATATATTCATCGTTGTCAATCGCCGGTCTGCCAAAGGTGTTCTCGATAGCGTGGGGGACCGCAGAGTTGTGGTCACGGGCGCATTGCTAGCCACCGCGCCCCTAAGCTACATCTGGGGGCAGCCCCAGAACCTATATCAGATGTGGGGCGTGCTGCATTTGAGCCTTAATACCTTGGTTCTCAACCCGGCAATACGACTGTGGGGATACTCGGTTCTAGCTCTACTGATCCCCATCGCTTTCTGTGGTGTCGGCACTGACACAGCCATCTCACAAGCTGGACGCGATGCCTATAATAAATATCGTGCGCGGGAGATGGGTATATCGGCAGAGGCGCTAGCCATGGGTACTGGCGACATGGTAATAGCCAACGCCGCGCCAGGTATTGCCACACAGCCAATGCTCTACAGCTCGGTTGCTATAATGGAGAAGGCTGCCCAGAACCGGATGAATGGGATAAATATGTCTCCTCTCAATCCTACCTTCGCGGCCATCGTCGAGGCCGATGTAGAGAGGCGGAGGCGGATTCAGCAGGAAACAGCTAGCGAGGCCGATACTGAATCCTTGATCCACGATGTACCCCACTTTACGCTTGCTGAATACCGTATGCTTACTATCCAGCGGCGAACGGTGCTGGATATTACATGGATACAGGGTCGCTTCACCACCGGCACGATCATTGCCCTGGCTCACAAAGAAGGGCTTGACGTAGGCACAATGGATCAAACCAAGTCAAACCTGTGTCGAATGGTTAAGGATGGGCAGCTTATAAAGCTCCCCGACGACAGCTTTTGCGCGGCCAAGCTGCCCCCATCGATCCTTGATGGGCCGGATTCGACTTCACTGAACAAGCCTCAGCCAAAGCGTTCCCACAGCAAGAAGCAGCGCAAGACCAGTTAGCTGCCAAATCCAAACGGCACGAACTTTACCTGTATAGTCCGACCAGCGATGCTGCCGATGGTACGCTCCACGTCAGCAACCGTATAGTTAGCGATATGTGACATCACTGTAGCAATTAGCCAAACGTTCTCGTCAACACCAACCACCTGCGCCGTGCGTAGTGCGTTCCAAGCCGACGGACTGACCGCGCTTTTAAGCTCGTCAAAGGCTATCCGCCAAATGCCGGTTTCATGCTCAGTGGCCGCACGGTGGATACGCACAGGTGCTGGCGCAGTAACCGCCGGATTGACCGCCGCTGCCGGTGGCACAGCGCTGATCACTGACAAAGCGGCTTGGTCAGCAACTCCACCTGGCTCTGCTGGTTCTGGTACCAGCGCTACATTTCCGGTCACTGCGCCGGTGGCGCTGGTATTTCGGGGATACGTAGCATCAGTGTGCTTGTATCTCGAACCTGCCGCCACAGGGTAGGCGGCAACGGCGCGATTGGGGATGGGGTCGCCGCTGCGGAGCAGGTCAACCGCCAAACCAGGAGCATTGTACAAGTTCCGTTGCTTTCTGACGTAGGCAATCACTTGGCAAATGCGCTGGGGGTTGCTAGTTTGTACAAGTTGCAAGGCGTGGCCGCGCCGCACACCCAGTGCTACCATTTGGTCAAGCGCTCGATGTTCTTCTTCATTGAACCCCGATCGATCACCACCAACAGTGTTGTTTGATCGTTTTTGCTTTATATACTCTTCTTGTATAGGGGTGCAGCTATCTGTACCCCTCGCCTCCTTGGGGGTGTACCCGGCTGCACCCCTCCCCTCCAAAACAGCGCCAGTTGCTATCGCCTTCTGCATTGCCCTAGCCAGCGCACCAGTTATCTGTGTTACTGGCTGCGCCGATGGTACGGTGGTTTGGCTGGCGGATTCAAGCATAGCATTGCCCATCTCGTTACTAGCAGCACCTAGAGCAACCGCCTGGTCCGTTACCGGCGTTGCGCTGGCGTTGGCCCTGCCGTTTGCACCAGCGGTATCGTCGCCGGTGGCGCTCTCCCGCTCCTCTGGTCGCTTCTGGCATTCTGCGACTAGCTCATCAGTGCTCTGCGCCAGATGCTGCCGATTGTATGTGCTGCCCGCGCCGGTGTACCCCTGCTTCATCCTGCGCGGTGCTGCGGGGCTATCCGCCGCGCCGGGGCCACTCATCTCATCACCTTCATCAACCTCGATGCAACGCTCATTCAGTTTAGTGGTCGGCCCTGCCAGCAAATAATAGGTCTTGGCGCTGTGGGTTGCTTGGTTGCTGCTAATCAGCCCGATTTCGCAGAACTCGTGGAGATAGTTGCGGGCGGCATTCTCGCTGCACTGGGCCATCTCGCCCAACTTGCGGCAGGAGACCCGTGCGGCAACGTTGCTGTGCTGCTGCGAAGCCATTTCCGTGAGGCAGCCATAGAGCGTGTAGGCAATGTGGAAGCGCTTGCCTTTGTAGTGCTGGCGCAGCTTCCACAGCATACTACGTTCGCGCCAGTCCCACCCCGATGACGACTTTATACTACGCAGAGCATTATCTGCCTGGACCTCATGAGTGCTTGCTGGCGAAGCTGCTGCATCGGCGCGGCGAACCTGGCGATTGGCGGTTGCTAGCGGGTGGTTAAATCCAGGTGCGCCGGTTACTGCAGTAACTGATGCGCTACCAACCCCTGGCCGGTCGGTTACTTTGGTCACTGTGGGGTTGCCCCATTGGTAGGGATTAGTTACACTGGTGACTGATTGTGCTGTCTGCCGGTTACTTAGGTAACTCATGGGGTTAATTCCTCCTAAATTGGGTGCAAATTGCCCCCTTAACCCCTTGCAATTCACCGCTAACGGTGATATAATACCCCTGGGTACAAAACAATGTTCCCATGAGAGAGCAAAATATCACTGGGCGCGTCCGCAAGGAGCGTCTGGTAATTCCTCGAAACCCACTGACGAGCTTGGTCGCCTATGCAGTGGGTTTTCTGTTGCCGCCATTAAGCCCCGGCGGTAAGGGCGTTGGCTCATGAGTGCATGAGCGAGTTTTTAGCTAAGGCGTTCGGTTTTCTCCTTTGTTAGCCTACATGATAACCTGTTTTGGCGCAAAATACAAGAGTGTTTTGCACATGGATTTTGCAATTGCTCACTCTACTGAGGCAGTCATTTTTGTCATAGCTTGATGTTTCGTTATTCGCAGCATTCTCAACATTCCCAACATTCCCAACATTCCTAACATCTAAAATGATGCGAATCTATTCCGGCTCATCCAAGGGCGGTCGCATCAAATATTGGATGTGTTTTGAGCCGCCGGTGCGCTCAAGTATGCCCGCTGCCACCAGTTCTCTGAGATCGCGTAGCGCCTGCATTGTCGAAATGCCGAATATTGCAGCATACTCCGCTGAGGTAATACTGCCCCCAGCCGTATCGCTGAACTGCTTTAGTAGCTGTATCTGCCGCCGCCCCAGATTTTTCCATTGGCCGCCAATTAGCGCCGCTTTTAGCTCATGGTTAGGAGCAGACGCTACTTTTCGCTGATTGGCGCTATCAACTTCCTGGCCGTAGATTGTGACGCTAAACCAGCCATCGGCGCTTTGAAATACTGGCGCAGGTAGACCGGCCTCCTCCAATGCTTCAATCATCCTGGGTATTCCTGAACCCCACGCCTCAACCAGACCCAGCGCGAACATCAAGGGGCCGATTGCGTGATTGCGTAGCTTGTGGCTACCCACCAGGTACTCTAGTGATACCGAAGGCAACAGTTCACCAGGGTTAAGCACAGTAATGCGATCATCGAAAATAGAGATGTTAATTTTAGCCCGCTGCGTGTAGTCTCGGTGAAGCAACGCATTGGCGACCGCCTCACGCACAGCTATTGGCGGGTAGGCATAGTTATCGGTGCGCTCGACCACTCCAATTTGGCTGGCGAGGGTGGTGTTGCGGGCGATGAAAGCTAGCGCCGCTCTAAGCTGCTCCGGTATGGTGCCGATTAGCTCGGCGCGGTCGAGGAACTCGCTCATCCCCTTACCCCGAAAGCGGGCAATTTGGATCGTCGCTTCAGAAAAAGCGCTTTGCGGTCTGCGACCAGCAATCAATATACCAGCAACCGTCGGTAGCAACTCGCTGCCCTCCTTGTTAAGTACCTTAAGGGCAACCAGCCGATTGAACGCTAGCGGGGTTGGGTAAGTCGGTATAATGCTGCGCTCTTCCAGCAGGCCGCTCCGCTCACTGCGGCCTTGCAGCACATCGTTGATCGCTGCATCATCGAGATCCATGAGGCTCGTGCCGTGGGCAGGTCGCTGATCATAGTCGCCGCCGCGCCTTCGCAGCACCAGGTCGGTGATTTGAACATCCGAGAGCGCTACATTGGCTGCTCCACGTCGGATGCGGTAGCTGCCGCCATAGCTGTAAACCGCATTTTCGAGCGCAGGAACGTGGATGACAACTACTTCCTTTCCCTCAACCTCAACTGTATAGATATTCAGCCACTCCTCCAGCGCTGGTCTACATCCACGCGCCGCCGCATGAATACGCAGATCGAGTTCGCGTAGCGCCTGTACCCCCAGCACCTGGCCGTCGTCGCTGATGCCAACCAGCACAATGCCGCCGCGCCCATTTGCCAGGGCGCTGAACAACTCGCCCAGCTCAGGCTGTCGTTCGCGCTCCAGCTTGAACTCCACTGTCTCGCTCTCGCCAACACGGGCTAGTTGTAGAATATCTGCTGCGCTTAGCGCTTTGTTAGTCATTCTTCACCTCTTGTGCCTTTATCACGAGCCGTCGGCGGCGTTGCCATACTTATCCAAATACATGGCAATCGCCTCCTCTAGCGCCTCGTACAGCTTGCGGCGCTGGATGGTCGCCAGCACATCGAGGCGGTGGGCCAATTCGTCATTCAGGCGGTAGGAGCGCACCACCCGCTTCGCCTCGCCGGCGGTTGGCGGTGCGGTGTTGGGTGGTAGGTCGCGGCGCGGCTCGCTATTCATCGTTGTTCCTCATTGCTTGGCGTAGCCGCTCAATCTCGGTCTGCAACTGATCCAGCAGAGCCAGCAGGCTGTGGCGCTCACTCGTCGGTATGTCCTGCAGTTGCAGATTCTGTAGGGTAAGATAGGAGAAGCCCAGCGGTCGCCAGCGTTCAGCCACCTGCTTGCTCAGGGTACGCCCGCTACGCTCATCGCTACCAGCAAAATGTCTACCCTCGACATTTTGCTGGCTGTCCTCTGGCTCATTGTGGTTATGAAGTGGTCGATAATCGACCATTTCTGCCCCCTCAGCTCGCCCCTTCGGGTGAAGGTCAAGTGGT
>JBBRMT010000213.1:0-8552 GCA_038230695.1 Chloroflexia bacterium | reverse complement strand
TTGTGCTGCCTTCAGTACGAAGTGATGTTACATTTCGGACTGACCAGCAGGTAAGGCTGACAGCAACAGTGTCACGGTAGACCGTATTTCCCAGCGTCTGTTATTCGTTCACGCTTGCTCTTACCACTCTTCAATTGTTAACGTGCTAGCTTTGCCAGTTCCAGGATTTGAGGGGACAAAAAACCGACGCTCACATTTTGTAAGCACGTCGGCTGAGAGGTATTACCCTGCTCAGTTGGGTATCCACAAGCTGATGGCCTATGGACGCTCGGCTTGTTGGCCGCCGCTTCTCCTTGTTGGTTCAGTTGTTAGGTACGTCAGCGCATCCGCGTCAACGCGACACCGTTTTCCGTGACCTGCGTCACTGGCAAGGGTTATTATACCTTATGCCTCCCACCATGTCAAGGGGTTTTGCCCACGAGTTTTGGCGAGTTTTAATCTAAATGATATTCCTTACTTTAATAAGTGTGTAGCAGGCTGTGTTTGGCTATGCTAGCACAGAAGCGTGTCTATATCACCCACCCCTCCACTTCCTCCCGCGTCACTCGCATTAGATACGACGGCCCTGGCTCGTCGGGGATGGAGATTGTCTTGAGATGCTTGAAACCCGCCTTCGCGTAAGCCTTCTTTGCTACCGTGTTGGCCTCATCGGGATCAATGATGCAACTGACCACCTCCAGGGTTTGGAACACTATCTCGCGCAGGAACTTACGCAGAATTGGACTGCCCAGCCCTTGGTGCAAATAATCCGCCTCGCCAATGAACAGATCTACACCAGCAGCGTTCTCCGCCTCCGCAATATCCTCAGCATATTCAGGATAATCCTGGATACGGTAGCACTGGATATAGCCGATGGGCTGGTCGGCGTAAGTAATGATATAGCTCTGGTTCGGTTCCTTGCCGGTGATGTATGGGATGTACTGCTTCTTAATGTTCTCATAAGTATGCTCTTCTTTCTCAAAATACCATTCGGTCACGAAATCAGTGTTCAACCAGCGGTGCATCTGTGGCAGGTCGGCCATCTCAAGCGGACGAAAGCCGATATTTGCAGGGTTCAGCATAACTTTTTCTCCTTCGTCGGCCAAACCATGCGCCAGATTTGCGGATATGCACCCACCAGGCCATCAGCATCCACGATTAGCTCGGTGGTGAAGCCACTTTCCAGACCCTCGTATTTGTACCTTGCCCAGTCAGCGCCAGATTCAAGGCAGGTGTATCTTTGGCACATCGGCCTCACCTGCATCTCAGCGACCGCTATATAGGCGACCATAATCTCCTTGGCCTCCCCAGGCTTCAGCCCCAATCTTCGTATCGGCAGTGTGTTGGTAAAGGGTGTAACGGTGATGTCAACGTCTATGCAGCCTTCGAGAGCCACAATCGGACGCATCGCGGCATCAGTCCAATGGCCTGCTCCATCAGCGTACAATTCGATCTGCTGCCCTGCATCGCCCATCTTTGCCAGCGCCAGCGTTCGCACCCGCCAACCAGCATCGCAATTTATTTGATATCGGATACGGATTGGTGTTCGATCGTCCATAGCGATAACCAACCCATCGGCAGCAATACCTTCATCATCATGCTCCAGACGTAGATGTTCAAGCCCAGGGTTATCCAGACGCGACCATACGATCTCCCGATTGTTACTCAACGTTATCCCCCGGCTTTTCGCCACAGGCCATGAATGTGAGCATCATGATAAAAGGATGGGCGGAATTGATGAAGCGGTCGCCGGAGTCGCGCAGATCCTCTAGCTCATGCGTAGTCATACGTCCCGCCTTGACCAGCGGCCACATCCGGTCAGCATCAATCTGCGGCATGAACGCCTCTACCCCGTGAGTGTCGCTACTGATCGCCACTGCCTCGATGTCGAAACTCTGGAAACCCGCATCGGCGAAAATATGCCCCAGGTGACGACCAATCATCCGGTTGCCTCCCCGCGCCTCCTGAGCCTTGCCGTATTTATTCAGCACGGTAGCCATCTCCTCGATGCGAGGGTCGGCCATGCCCCACAGCGCATCGTCAATATCAATAATCACCAGCTTGCCACCCGGCTTCAGCGTTCGCCGCAACTCCAAGGCTGCGCCCAGCGGGTCGGACAGGTGTTGAAACAGAAAGCGGGCGATGGCAAAGTCGAAGCTGTTATCGGGCAGGCCGGTATCCATAACCGAGGCTTCCCTGAAACGTAGCCGCCCATCACTGATGCCTTGCAGGTAAGCTGCCGAGCGCTGGTTCAGCGTTGCGTCGGTGTCGAGCGCGGTGATCTGGCTATGGGGCAGTAGCTGCAACAACTGTTCGGTGATGAAGCCAGGGCCGCTGCCCGGCTCCAGCACATTCATAGCATCGCGCAGACCGAACCAGTTGAGAATACGGGCCTCTTTCGGCCAACTGAGCAAGGCATGAGTGCGTAGGCGGGCAATCTCGGCTTCTGCGCTACGGTTGGCCTCACTGATGTTGTATGCGCCGCTGGCAGTCATTGTTAATCTCCTTTCAGACGGGGACAGAGGGGCGAGTAGGCGATTGCCCCTCCAGGTACAGCGTTAGCAAATAACTTGGGGTTAGCTTTGAGGTGGGTTCTGCTCCTGCCCGCGTGGCGGCCAGATGCCTGCCAGGGCGAAAGCGTCATCCTGTGGCTCATACCCCAGCAACTCCCGCGTCTCGCTCAGGTCGAGGAAGGTGAAGCGATTGTTGCTGATGGCATGGACGATAGCGTAGGTTATGCCATTCGCCACCAGGCAACAGTCGAGCATCCGGCAGATGTCGGCTTCGGTAACGGCGCGGGCAAGGTCGGTGGGGTTGATGTCGCGGCGGCCCGCAATCTCCTCGCGGGCGACCACCCAGCCGATACGAACACATATCGAGGGCAGCTGGTGGGCATAGGCGAAGCAAGCAGCGGTGGCCTCACCGAAGCACTTGCTCACCCCATACATATTCATGGGTTGCACCGCTTGCCCGCTGTGTACCTGCACCTCGTCCTGGTAGCCCAGCACCGCCTGCCCGCTGCTGGCGTAGACGACCTTCTTCACCCCCGCAGCGTCGGCAGCGCGATACAGGTTGTAGGTGGACTTGAAGTTATTGTCGAGCAGGCTGGCGTAGAAGTCGGCATCGGGACGGGGATCTGCGCCCAGGTGGATGATGGTGTCCACTCCCGCGACAAGACTGGTAGCGAACTCAGGATCGGCCAGGTTGCCGATCTGCCACTCGCCATCCGCCTGCTCAGGTGGCGGCTTAATGTCGCTAAGGCGGAGTTGATAGCTGTGGTCGCGTTCGCGTAGGTGACGGCGATAAAAGCTGCCTATGCGTCCACTCGCGCCGGTGATCAGCAGGGTTGGTGATACGCTCATTGCTCCTCCTCATGTGGTTTGATTGCCGCAGCCTGTTGGTTGTGGCCTGTGGTGCGCTGACGGGCAAAGTTCACCATGCGGCCCAGCGTTGGCTGAGGCTGCGCCACCTCATCATCGCTAGGCAGCGGTGGATAAACATAGTTCATTACCACATTGACGGCGGCGGCGGCGGGTATCGCTAGCAGAGTGCCGAGCAGCCCGGCAATCGAGCCACCCGCCAGCACCGCGAAGGTGGTGACGATGGGGTGCAGGTGTACTGCCCGCCCCACCACCAGCGGCATCACTACCTGATCCTCTAGTTGGCGCACAATCAGGTACGTCACTAGTATCCAGATTGCCCCACCAATACCTAGCGATGGGGTTGCCAACGCAACTACGGCAGCTACTGACGCAGCAACCGCCGGGCCGATCAGCGGGATTATCTCCAGGAAGCCGCTGAGGATAGCGATGGGCAGGGCATAGCGCAGGCCGAAAAGGAAGTGCAGAATCAGGAACATTACCAGCGACATCAGTACAATAAGCAACAACTGGCCGCGTAGATAGAAGCCCAGCACGCGATGGATGTTGCCCGCAATGCTGCTGATGCGGGTGCGGTTGTCTTCCGGCACAAAGCGTAGCAACGCCGCGCCCAGCCGCTTGCCATCGAGCAGCATATAGAACATCACCAATAGCATGAGTACCGCATTGAGCAAACCCTCGGCGACCGATCGAGCAATATTCAACGCCCCAGCTGGCTGTTGTAGGAAATCGTGTACCGAGTTGTTGATGCCATCAGCCAATTGCTGCGCCGTAACTGTAGCGCCGAGCAAGGTAATATCACTCCCGCCGGTGAACTGTTGCACCGCATTGCTCACAATATCCGGTCCCTGCTTACCCAGATCGTTAATCTCCTTGCTCAACCGTCCACTGAGCAAAGAGACTGCTAGAACCAGCCCAACGATAAACACGACGTAAAGCCCCAGGATGATCAATGCCCGTGGAACATGGATGCGCTCCTGGATTGTGTCTACCAGCGGGCTGAAGATATAAGCAAGAATTGCCGCAAGGATAAACGGCGTGATAATACCCCGCGCCAAATAGAGCAGGATGGCAGCGAGGATGAAGAAACCCCAGCGTTGTGCGAATGTCAAAATCAAGCCTCCTACCGTATAATAATCGGCAACCAGGTCGCGCCATTATAGCATAACTCATCTGCGCCCGCCTGGTGTGCGTAGTTGCGCCGTAGCATCCCACTAGCAGCCTGCATCCCCAGCCTGGCATAAAACGGCTGCAAATTGGCATCGCAGAGCAGGTCTATCATATAGAGGTTATCCAGCTTTGCCAGCATCCGTTGGGTCAACTGCTGACCAATGCCCTGCCCCTGATATGGGTGTAGCACTTCAAGCAACGGTATATAGGCACATAGCACACCATCACTGATCGCGGTGATGAAGCCCACCACCTGCGCCCCATCCTGTGCCAGCACGACTGCATCACTGCCTTGCAAAATGTGTAGGTGCGTTATTGGTGAGGGCGGATTGGGCCAGCCGACGAAGAAGCCTTGTAGGTTGTTAGCGCGGATGTTATCCAATGTATCGCTATAAGTAATCACCATCTCCTCCTCTTTGTGGCGCAAAAACTGCACGTCGTTGACGCTGCTAGCTGGCGGTATTATAATCGAAGCACATACCATACGAAAGATTAGAGACAGTGAGGTAATCCACACGATGCAAATATCTCAAACCTCAAACCTTCCCCGCCTCGGTTTTCTCGGTGTAGGCTGGATAGGCCGCAACCGCATGGAGGCGATAATCAAGAGTGGGGTGGCCGAAGTTGCCGCAATTGCCGACCCCAACGCCGCGCTTGCTTCAGCCGCCCAACAGCTTGCGCCCCATGCTACATTGCGGGGTTCACTCGATGAGTTGCTGGCAAGCGATGTGGATGGCATCGTTATCGCTACACCCAGCGCGTTGCACGCAGCGCAAGCAGTGGCCGCGTTGCAGCAGGGCAAGGCGGTGTTCTGCCAGAAGCCGCTGGGCCGCAACGCCGCCGAAGCCACCCAGGTGGTTGCCGCTGCCCGCGCTGCCGACCGTCTGCTGGGGGTTGATCTCTCCTATCGCTTCGTCAATGGTATGACCCAGATCCGCGAACTGGCTAGCTCCGGGGAGCTAGGTGACATTTATGCGGTTGACCTGCTCTTCCACAACGCTTATGGGCCAGATAAAGCCTGGTTCTACGACAAGAATCTATCGGGCGGTGGCTGCGTTATAGATCTGGGTGTGCATCTGGTAGACCTCGCGCTATGGACGCTGGCCTTCCCTGCAGTGGTGAATAGCAGCAGCCGCCTGTTCGCTGCTGGGCAACCGCTCACCACAGGTTCTGAACAAGTGGAGGATTACGCCATCGCCCGCCTCGACCTGGCGCATGGCGCGGCGCTGCAACTGGCCTGCTCGTGGCGTTTGCCCGCAGGCCGCGATGCCATCATCCAGGCGGCTTTTTACGGCACCAATGGTGGCGTGGCGCTACGCAACGTGAATGGCTCATTCTATGATTTCATCGCCGAACGCTACCACGGCACTGCTACTGAGACGATCGCCTCACCGCCAGATGATTGGGGCGGACGAGCGATCGTGGATTGGGCCACCCGCCTTGCCAGCAGTAACCACTTCGACTCCACTAGTGAACATCTTGTGGACGTAGCCGTTGCCCTTGATCGCATCTATGGAATCTTATGGCCCTCTTCTTGCTTATATTTAATTATTGCTGATCTTTTATCTCAATGCTGTTCTCACTGTCTGGATTAGCATAAACTGTTAGTAGCGGCGGGCGAATGTCCACCATATGAACCGCTGTCGGTTCTTTAGCAAGGAGGCTAAAATCATGGATGACAAAATTAAGGGTACTGCCAACGTAGTCAAAGGCAAGGTCGAGCAGGGGCTAGGCCAAGCGACTGGCGATGCTGAAACCGAGGCCCAGGGCAACGCCGACCAGGCGCATGGCCGCGGCCAGCAGGTAGTCGGCGATGTGCGTCAGGGGGTGCAGAATGCGGGCAACAACATCGGCAATGACCTGCACAACGCTGGTCAGAACATTGATGACACGCTTCATGGTCGCTAGCCTGCAGGCCACCTTCATAGCTTAATACAACTCCGAACCCTGCCCGGTGGCGGGGTTCTTTTTGCGAGGAAACGCCTGTGTTTGTGCTTGACACCCTCTGCGTCGTCATGCTATATTATCGCTGGCAGGCGAACGCTTGCATTCGGTTATGGTATGTTCAATACACAAGGAGGGTGCAGTCATGGACGACAAGGTGCATGGTGCGGTTGACCAGACCAAGGGCAATGTGGAACAGGCGGTTGGTCATGCTACGGGCGATGCCAACCTGGAGGCGCAAGGTCACGCCGATGTTGCAGCGGGCCACGCTGAGAGTTTCGCAGGCCACGTCAAGGATGCTATCCACAACGTGGAGCAGGATGTCGCAGGCATTTTCCACCACACTGGCGACGCAGCCGGGCAGGCCGCCAATAACGCTGGTCAGGCAGTAGACAACGCAGGAAACACAGTCGAGGATGCCACCAAGTAAGCAGCCGCATTGCTTAACAACAGCGAACCCGGCATGGTCGTCGGGTTCGCTGTTTTCACCTCAAATATCCCGTCATGGGATTCCGCCCGTTTGTCCGCTCACCGCTGGCAAAGAAGTTGCTATTGCAGCAAGCAACATGACAGTTTAAAATTGCAGCACATCCCCCTCGGAGGCGCAATCGCTTGAACATCGCATTCTTCGGCTCCAGCCTGATTTCCGCATATTGGAATGGCGCGGCCACTTACTATCGCGGTATTATTCGTGCCATGTACGAGCGCGGACACCATATCACTTTCTACGAGCCGGATGCCTATAATCGCCAGCAGAACCGTGATATTCCCGACCCTGACTGGGCTACGGTAGTGGTTTATCCCGGTGTGGGCGAAGATGGCGTGCTACGCTGCCTCGATGATGCCCGCGCTGCCGACCTGATCGTAAAAGCCAGTGGGGTTGGCGTGTTTGACGAACTGCTCGAAGCAGCCGTGCTGCAGCTAAAGCGGCCCACCAACATCGTCGCCTTCTGGGATGTAGATGCACCTGCCACCCTCGACCGTGTGCAAACCAACCCTGAAGATCCGTTTTTGCCACTCATCCCTGCCTACGACATAGTGTTTACCTACGGTGGAGGCGATCCGGTGGTAAACGCCTACAAGATGCTCGGCGCTCTCGATTGCGTCCCCATCTACAATGCGCTCGACCCCGTAACCCACCACCCGGTGCCGCCTGACCCTCGCTTCACCGCCAACCTCGGCTTCCTCGGCAATCGCCTACCCGATCGCGAGGCGCGGGTGGAGCAGTTTTTCCTCGATGTCGCCACCGCGCTGCCTTCCCGCCGCTTCCTCCTGGGTGGCAATGGCTGGGGCGACAAGCCTATGCCTAGCAACCTCAACTATGTCGGTCACGTTTTTACTGGCGACCACAACGCCTTCAATTGCACCCCTCATGCGGTGCTGAACATCAGCCGCGAAAGCATGGCCCGCTATGGCTTCTCCCCTGCCACCCGCGTATTCGAGGCGGCGGGCGCAGGCGCGTGCCTGATCACAGATTACTGGGAGGGCATCGAGCAGTTCTTCGAGCCTGAGCGCGAGATACTTGTCGCCCACAATGGTCAAGAGGTAGCCGACATCCTCGCCGACCTGCACCCCCGCGAAGCCGCCGAGATCGGCCAGTCGGCCTACCATCGCGCCCTCGCCGAACACACCTACACCCATCGCGCCGCGCAGCTAGAAGCAGTTTTGAGTGCTGAGTTTTGAGTGATGAGTTAACATATCACCATATTCAGTTAGATTGAGTACGGTTAATAATGAAGAACGGTAAACTACAACTCAAAACTCAAAACTCAAAACTCATAATTGAGAGTACAGACAACCCTCTGATCAAGCGCGTCCGCGCCTTGGCGCAGCGCAAAGCGCGACGAGAGCAGGGCGCGTTCTTTGTCGAAGGCATCCGCCCGGTCTGGCTGGCGGTCGAGCATGGTCGCGTCGAAGTCATCATCGTTGCGCCAGAGTTGCTTACCAGCGGCGCGGCGCGGCATATGATCGAGCAGCAGGAAGCAGCCGGGGTGCGCGTCGCCAGCGTCGGACGTGCAGTGTTCGAGGCCATTGCCGAGCGCGATAACCCCTCTGGCCTGGCCGCCATCGTTGCCATCC
>JBBRMT010000212.1:0-8565 GCA_038230695.1 Chloroflexia bacterium | reverse complement strand
ATGGTGAGGGCATTGAAACTGAGCTAGCGATGCTATCGGTCTCGGTTCAGGCGCTTCGATTGTTGCAATCCCCAGCCCGATGGTGAGGGCATTGAAACCGGTTACGCCGAACTCGACGGTGGTTTCGGAGAGCCGTTGCAATCCCCAGCCCGACGTAGAGGGCATTGAAACTTGATTGCCTGACCGTTGACTGTCTGCCCCTTGACGTTCTGTTGCAATCCCCAGCCCGACGTAGAGGGCAATGTGTTAGAATCACGGACGACGCGGAGAAAGACACGGAGAACACGGAAAACCGACGTTGCGGCGTTGCAGCGTCGGTTTTCTTATGCCTGGGGTAGAGCGGCGGTGCGGTGGTGTGTAGGGGCGCATGGCATACGCCCCCATGCGGCGCACCAGGGTTCAATTGGGCTTCGCGGCTGCCAGACATCTTTCGCGTCTTCCGCGACCGTTCCGCGTCTTCCGCGATTCTAACCACCCGCCAGTTGGTGGGGAAGACCAGCCAGCGGATTTGCACAGCAGATGAAGCAGATTTGGCCGACGTTGTCTTGTAGCAGCGTCGGTTCCTATATACCTGGGGTAGCTGAGAGGGGCGCTTGCTTTGTAGCTAACCCACTTGTATAATGTGCCGGATATCAGTGCGTGATGTGCTGCATATCGTATCATTTAGCCAGGAGGAACAAACTGGATGGCTAACGCACATGAGGAGCCTACGGGGATCGTTGTCGGCAACGTAGCAGCCACCGATGGCAATACTGCGGTTGGCAACAATATCAATCAGGTCAACGTTGAGACGCTGGTGGTGGTGCTGGGCGGTCAGACACCGGAGTTCGAGAAGCTGCCAGAACTCATCGAGCAGGTCAAAGCGGATGCCGCCACGCCCGCGACCGTGCCTCCGCAGAAGAAGGCGAACCCTCGACCAGGGGTGATAAAGAGGGTATGGCAGTGGCGGCTAGACGGCGGCTTCGACAAGAAGCTGCAAGTCGAACACGATGATACCGCCATCGTCTTCCCGATCAATGGGCCAATCACCCCACAGGTACATAATTTCGTGTACAACGAGCTGCACCTGGAATGGGACATCTTCGTAGTCACCAACGCCCCTCATCCCCGCCAGACCGAGCGGCTACCCACCAGTGTAGAAGCTTGGGAGGAGATGGTTGCCAGCTTCAAGCGGCTGCTTGAGTTTTTGAAGGAGCATGGCAGCAAGCGCATCCACCTGTTCTTCAACGGGCCGGTGGCGCTAGCCTTCGCCCTGGGCGCTACCGCCGGTTACAATCAGTATAGCCTCTACTTCTACCAGTACGACAGCAAGACCAGCAGCTACTTCCACACCACGCAGATATAGGATGCAGTATACGGCTCGGCAGGCGGCGAAGGGAGTTACCCTTCTGTGTAGGCTGCTTTACCCGCAACTTTGCCCCACCTTACCGCAACCTTACCAAGTATCCACATATTGAAAGCGGACTTAATGGGATCAGTCAATTACCCTATTGTAAAAGTGAGCGGCTTGTGATACAATCTTCATTGCCGCGAAAGTTGAAGTAGTATGCGAATAGGTTGGACTGATCAAGCTGCGCGAAGTCACAGGAGGTACAAATGCCGGGAGAGATCAGCGTCAAGCTACGAGTAGTCACCCCCCTATTCATGGGAGGGGCGGATCCTCGTGGTCATGCGCCCGAGCTGCGGTCGCAATCGGTGCGCGGCGCACTGCGCTGGTGGCTACGGGCGCTACTGGGTGGCACCGGCTGGGCGGGCAGTAGCTTCAGTGACACTGGGCGGTTGTGGCAGGAAGAGGCTAAGGTGTTCGGCAGCGCCGACGCGCAGTTTGGCGGCGCATCGCCGGTAAAGCTCACCCTCACCGATATGACCAGCGCCAGGGATATTCGCACCGTAACGAAGGAAGGGCGCGACCGACGGCAGATCGTAGGCCGCGACTACCTGCTCTATGGTATGCACCAGCAGGGCGACCTGCAGGCCCGCCAGTATTTCCAGCCAGGCAGCGGCTTCGAGGTCAACCTATCGCCGAGGCTCAACACCGAGCATAGCCAGGATGTCGTCGAGCGGGCTGCCGCTGCGTTCTGGCTGCTCACTATGCTGGGTGGTTTGGGCGCACGCAGCAGACGCGGCGCGGGCTGCCTCGACCCCACCTCCACCGACTGGCTTGCCACGCTGCCAGCACTGACCGCCGCACAGACCCCGGCGGAGCTACAGAGCAAGCTCCAAAGTGGCATCAAGGATCTTCGTAAGCGCTTCGCCGCCCCCGGCTACAGCGACGGGCCGGGCGGCGGCAAGATTAACCCACCCGCCAGCCCTTTCACCGTGCTGCACCCCGATTACCTAACTATTCATGTTTTGGCGCGGACATGGGATAAGTGGGAGACGGCGATGGACGATGTGGGCCGCACCTTCGCCACCTTCCGTCGCGACGAGGTGAAGAGCGATAGCCAGGCGGTGGCGGCCTTCATCCAGAACAATACTGCCCCACAGCAGATTAAGCGGGCCGCTTTCGGCCTGCCCCTGCCCTTCTACTTCGCCACCATCGGCAACGCCAAAGCAGGCATCAGCGGCAACCGCCACGAGCGCTCCGCCTCACCGCTAACTTTCCACTTCAGCCAGTTGCAGAACGGCAAAATCGCCCTGGTCGTGGTCGCCTCCTACCGCGACCTGCTGGGCGGCGACCAATTGAAGGTGAGCAGTGGGCGGCAGCGAGTGAATCTTGCACCTCCCTCTGTAGATATATTTGGCGACCTGGTTGACGACCTTAACGGCTATATCGCCGAGGACATGAACAGCCAATTTCTCCAGGTAGCCTACCGGCAGGAGGGCCAGCAATGAGCGAAGCATCCGACTACAAAGCGCTGCTCTCCTTCGCCATCGGCCCGGTGCAGCCCTTTATTGCTGCGGCGCGGCGCACCCAGGATCTGTTCGTGGGCAGCAAGATACTCTCCTATCTGGCTGATACCGCGCTAAGTGCGGCGGGCGGCTCCCCTATCTATCCGCTGGCCCAGAATCAGAGCGGCGAGTCGAACACCCCCAACAAGCTGCTGATCGGCTTTACCAGCGATCATAAGGCTGCGGCTGACGCTGCGCGCACCGCGCAAGAAGCGGTCGAAAAAAAATGGAGTGAGCTTGCCCTGCTGGTGCGTGATTATCTTATTTCCCTCGCCCCCGACCTCGACACCAGTATCTGGCAGAAGCAAGTTGACACTGCGTTGGAGATATACTGGGTTACGCTCGATCTGGCTAGCCCACCCGCGCTTGAGGGTTACGACTTGAGGGGCAAATATGGCACCCGGGTAGCTGCCGCCGAGTCGCTGCTGGCTTCGCGCAAGCTGCTGCGCGATTTTAGTCAGTACGGCCCTGAGCAGCGCGGACCGATGAGCAGCATCGGCGGTGTTCGCCCTGCGCTACGCGGCGTGACCCCCGCCAAGGAAGCTGGTAGCGCCCGGCTAGTGCGCGAGTTCTGGCAAAATCTGGCGGAGCAGCTCGCCCGACCCGCAGTGCTGGCCCTCGATGGGGGCGAGCAGCTCGACGCAATTAGCGCGGTCAAGCGCTTCCTCAACGGAGCGATGGTATGGGCAACTGACAAGAAGAATGAACATCAGATCAGCAATGAACATCGAGAGCTGGCTGAACGTCTGAAGGCAACGTTCTGGGGTGATAAAGCCCGCCAGCCAATCTACCCCTCGACCAGCGACATGGCCGCCGCCGACCTGCGGGCGGGCATTATCAGAACGCTGACCAACGCTGACCCTAAACCAGATGTGGTTAAAAAGCGCAACAACCTGACTGCCAAGCTGCAAGCATACCATGCGGCGCTGCTAAGTGCGCCTGCGGATCATCCCTTGGCCCAGCGGGAGGGCGACATCCCCGGTCTGGTTACGCTGGCTAATGCAGTCAAACTTGATGCACAACCGCGCGAGGCGCTGCTTCACTACGATGGCGACCTGCTGTTCTACCAAAATATCAGCGCCAAGATGCTGGCAAATGATTACCAGCAACCCGCAACCGAGGAAACTATTGATCGGCGCAAGGTACGGGTGCCAACCAAAGATACGGAGCGTTTGGCGAGAGACCTGCGGGAGACAGCCAGCAGTCTAATCAGCGCGGCCCGCGATGCAGACATCTATTGCACCAGCCCTTACTATGCAGTAGTGATTATGGATGGTGACCGCATGGGCGCGCTCCTGCGCGAGATGGACTCCAGCCTGATGCACACCGCTTTGACCAACGCTCTGGAAGGCTTTGCCGATAAAGGTGCGTCAGGGATTGTCGGTAGCGAGCAGCATCTGGGCCGCCTAATCTATGCGGGCGGCGATGACGTGATGGCGGTATTCCCGCTCATCACGGCGCTGCCCGCCACAATTGCCCTGCTGAAGGCATATCGAGCGGCGATGCTGGGCAAGACGGAGCTAGCCGGGGTGTTCAAAGTTAACTCGCACCTCGGCACTGCCAGTGCGGGCATCGCCATTGCCCACCACCTCACTCCGCTCGACTTCGTGCTAGCCCAGGCTCACGCTGCCGAGGAAGATGCAAAGGAACGCTACAAGCGCAATGCTATCGCCATCCGCATTCTGCGCCGCAGCGGGCAACACACCACCGCAGGCTATCAGTTTGGCTTTGATGGCAACCAGGTGCAACACGATCAGCTTGCGCCGATCATCGAGCTGGCCGACTACATTGCCGCTGGCAGCGTGTCGCCACGCCTGAGCTACGATTTCGCCCGCGAAGCCCACGCGCTGAATAGCAACGCTATGGCCGCCTCAGAATTGCGTCGCCTGCTCCAGCGTCACAGCAGTGTAGTCAAGGATGACGAGCGTCTGCCTCAAGAGGAGCGGGGAAAGCTGTTTACCGAGGTGAGGCGTGATGACCTCGCTGCCGGGCTAGCGAGTTTGCACCAGCAGATCGGCGGCCCCCAGGCCAGCCGTGAGCTGGCCGAGTGGCTAGGCGTAGCCGAGTTTATCGCCAGAGGAGGGCAGGAGGATTGACCAACCTGTTCATCGAGCCGGGCGATGTATGGCTATTCCGCGATGGCCGCCCCTTCAGCGCTGGCAGCGATCACCGCGCCCAGAGCGCCTTCCCACCCTTCCCTACCGTGGTCGCGGGTATGGTACGCACGGGGTATCTGCTTGCCTACAACCGTAACAAAGGAGTGGATTTCACCGCCTACGCCAAAGACGAGGCCGATACTGCGGTCTACACGGCGATTGGCAGCCCCAACGACGACCACGACGATACCAGGTATGGTAGTCTCAAACTGGGTGGCCCATATGTGGCGCTGCGTCAGGACGATGCCGTCACCCGCTACTATCCTGCCCCCGCCGACCTGTTCGCGGTGGTCGAGGATGAGGATGTGAAGAAATATCTGCTGCCTACCCCGCTGCTGGTTGGCGCTAACCTCGAAGCCCGCCGCTCACAAGGGGCCAGCTTCAGCCACCTGCTCTGGATCGCGGAGCGCAACAGTAGCAAGCAAAAGGTGGAAGCGGCCGAGGGCTGGCTGGATGCCACCGCGATGAGCCGTTACCTGAGCGGCGACGTTACCAGCATCAAGGCGGAAAATAAGGATATGCGCGAGAGCGAAAACCCGCCTCGGTCTGGCGAGGTGGTCAAGTCAAAGCGGCTGTTCGGCAGTGAGGATCGGCTCGGGATTGCGCTGCAGAGTGGCACCAAATCTACCCAGGAAGGGATGCTCTACACCGTCGGCTTCACCCGTCCGCACTGGGGCAACGGTTGGAACGTCGGCATCAACCTGGAAGTCGAGGGCATCGCCTGGCCCGCTACCGATAGCGGCATTATCAGCATCGGTGGGGAAAGACGGGCGGGACTTTACCGCAAGGTAGAACCGCTAGCCGCCACCGCGAAGGTGAGTAAGGGCAAGCAACTGAAAATCTACTTCGCTACCCCCGCTTATTTTGAGCAGGGTTGGTATCCCCGCAATTGGGGAGATTTCTTCGTGGACAATCCAAAGGTGGAGATAGTGGCCGCCGCAATCAATAGCCCGCTGGCAGTCGGCGGCTTCGACCTCGCCCGCAACCGGCACAAGCCAGTACGCCGCTACGTGCCAGCGGGCAGCGTCTACTATCTGAAGAGTGGCAACGACGGCGAACTGGTGTACAACGGAAAGCCGATAACCGATGCCGACGGCGCAATCGGCTTCGGCCAGGTACTGATAGGAGAGTGGCGATAGTGTTCGAGAAAAGCAGCATGATGTACCTGTACGTCGAGACCCCGCTGCACGCAGGCAGCGGTCGCGCCGTCGGCGTGGTAGATCTGCCCATCCAGCGTGAGCGAGTTACTGGTTATCCTCTGGTGCAATCGAGCGGGGTGAAGGGGCGGCTGCGGGCGGAAGTGTATGCGGCAGCTGAAGCCGAGGCGACCGGGAGCAACCCTAAGCAGAACAACGAGTCAGACGAAGACTACAAGAAGCGGATCAAGCTGCTGGTCAACCGCACGGTCGAACCGATCTTTGGCCCGGAGAAGGTTACATCCGACGATAGCGCCTATGCCGGTGCGCTGTCGGTAGGTGATGCCCGCCTGCTGCTCTTCCCGGTGCGTTCGCTGTTCGGCGTGTTCGCCTGGACCACCAGCGCCAATGTGCTGGCTCGCTATGCCCGCGATATGGCTGCCTGTGGCCTGGACACCAGCGCCCTACCTGACCTCAGCAAACTGCAACCTGCGGTGGGCGATGCGCTAGTCGCTAGCGATAGTGTCCTGGCCGAGCGTGGCAGAATGGTGCTGGAGGAGTTCAGCTACAGCGCTAAAGAGAGCGGCGAAGTAACCAGCCTGGGCAAGTATCTGGCCGCGAACGCCTTGCCCACCTCGGACGAATACAAATACTGGCGCGACAATCTGGCGACCCATCTGGTGGTGCTGTCCGAGAACGACTTCCGCGACTTCACCGCCTACGCCACCGAGGTCGTTACCCGCGTGCGGCTGGACGACGACACCAAAACGGTTGCCCGTGGAGCGCTTTGGAATGAGGAGAGCCTGCCTAGCGATACGCTGCTATATTGCCCACTGTATGCCGCAAAAGCCAGGGGCGGCACGAGCATGGATGCCGCTACCGTAATGTCCACCCTGAGCGGCAGGCTGGGTGATAAGCGTGTCAGGCTGGGTGGTGATGAGACCGTGGGCAGGGGCAGCGTGGCGCTGCGCTTTGCCGAAGGGAGTCAGCGATGAGCGAGAGCAAACGCCAGAGTGAGGATATGCAACGCGCCGCTGATGCCTGGGATAGGGTGCAAGAGGTGCGTCACGGCGTGGCAGACAAGGGCAAATACGGTTCGCGGGCGAAGGACATCGGCGCGTTGATTATGACCGCCGGTTTGGGGCCAGCGCTGGCCTTCCTGCGCTCGAAGGACGATGCCGCCCGGCTGCTATATAAGCACATCAGCGAGTGGGTTACACCGCAGGTCAAGTTTGCCAAAGGCAGCGGCGACCTGATGCAGCGGCTGATGGAGAACGACACCCCTGATTACCGCCGCGCCACCAGCGAGGCGCTCGCTTATGTCCTCTGGCTCAAGCGCTTTGTCGAAGGTGAGTTCAAGGATGAGATCGAGAAGACGGAAGTGGAGGCAAACTAATGCCCTACCCGCTGCCCCATGACACCGCCGAGGCGCTGCACGGCGCACGTGTCTCCAACCTGGGTCTCTACCTAGACAAGTTCATCGAGATCGAGGTTGCCACTTACAAGGCCACCGAGCAGGCCAAGAAGTACACCTATGCGCCCACCGGCCTGTTCAACGCGCCGGAGGGCAAGGCGCTGTTGGCCGCCTGCGCCGCTCGTCACCGCCAGATGCTGGCTGCAGCTCATGCGCTGGTGCATACCGCCAGCCCCCAGAGCCGCTGCATCGTGGGGCTGGGGACGAAAGGGATGCTCGAAGTCGGTATCCGCCTGCACCATCTCTACGGCTTCCCCATCATCCCCGGCAGCGCGCTCAAGGGTCTGGCCCGCGCCCACGCTCTGATCACCATTCCCAGTAAGGTTGGCGACAAAAACCTTAGTCCCAGCCATTTGGAAGCAGCGATTGAGAAGTACGCAAAGGATAAGGCCAAGGCGAAGGCAGAACACAAGCCGTTTACCGAGAACCCCGACTATGAACCCTTCCTGGCCGTCTTTGGCGCACAGCAGGGCGCGGGCGCAGCCATCTTCTTCGACGCGCTGCCAGAGACCGTTACCCTCGAGGTGGACATAATGAACGTCCACTACCCCGATTATTACAACGCCAGCGGCAAGAACACACCGCCAGCCGACTACTATAGCCCCACCCCGATTGATTTCCTCACCGTCGGCAAGGATAGCCGCTTCATCTTCGGCGTAACTGCCCGCGACACTGCGCTACGCCAGCAAGCGTGGGACTGGCTTAAGGCAGGGTTGGAGACGATGGGCGTGGGCGCAAAGACGACCAGCGGGTATGGGATGTTTACCGGGTTCCAACAAACGGTTACTCTATAGCAACTAACCCGGCAAATCTAGCTAGTACGTTAACAGTTAGATATTGATGGGTAAAGACGACGCAGTTTCTGCCGAGCCTCACCCACCCCGAATTGCCAGTTTATCGTCGCCTT
>JBBRMT010000211.1:0-8659 GCA_038230695.1 Chloroflexia bacterium | reverse complement strand
CTTACTGCGTTGGTGATGCTCTGCAGCATGATGCCATCGCGGGTCTGGTTCGGAGCCGGGTTCGCGCTACTCGCCCAGTTCCAGTTGGGGTTGGCGAGGTTCTCGTACATCCACAGCCCGGCTGCGCCAGCATTGGTTTCCCTATATTCCTGGAACAGCTTGGCCCCCAGCGCATCCTTGAAGGTCAGTTGCAGCATTTGCAGGTATGCCAGTTGGTATATGGATGCGGTGGGGCTATCGCCTGCCATGCTGCCATCCCAGTTTTTGAAGCTGTCAATCGCCTGCTGCACCAGCGGATCGCTGCTGTGCAGGTTCGCTAGGGCTGCGCCAATCGCTACCGCCTGGGGGTTATGCTGATCGTGCTGGATGTTCTGCATATCGGTCTGCGATAGCTTGTCCTGCGCCGCAATTAGCTGGCGGATGCGGATAACACGCCAGGGTTCGGCGAAACGTGCGCCCAGGAAGTATTGATAGCCGGGGCCATAAGGCCGGAAGTTGGCGGTGGCGACATAGTGGGTGGGCGGATTGTACAGCATCGGTAGTTGCTCAAATGGTACGTAGTTAGTCCAGTCATACTGGCCCGATGAGCCATCCACGGGCAGCATCCCATCATCACCCTTCGGCCTAATCGGCACCATGCCGGTGGCCTGATAGCCGATGTTGCCTTGCTGGTCGGCGTAGACGAAGTTCTGACCCGCTTGCGCCCAGCCACTTAGAGCGGCACGGAAGTCGGTCCAGTTCTGGGCATGGTCGAGGTTCAACTCTGCGTTGATTAGCCCCTCCTTCTGATTGCCCACCCAGTCGAGGGCCATCGGTTGCAGCTTGCTGGTATCGGTGGCGGTCATCACGTCGGTAATGAGTGGGCCATGCACGGTGATGCGTACCGGCAACACCACATCGGCCTGGCTCTTTACCTTGATCGTCTCGGTGACAGTCTTGAAGTCTAGCCACTGTCCCTTGTATTGGTACTGATTGAGATGGTTAGCAGGGTCTAGCTTTTCAATGAACAGGTCTTGCACATCGGGGCCAACGTTGGTCACGCCCCAGGCAATGTTCTGGTTGTGGCCGACTACTACGCCGGGGATACCGGCGAAACTGAAGCCTGCTACATCGAGCTTGCCGTCGCTGGTCGCCAGTTGCACCTCGTACCAGATGTTGGGGTTTTGCAGGCCGAGGTGCGGGTCGTTAGCCAGCATCGGCTTGCCGGTGGTGGATTTGCTGCCGTCTATCACCCAGTCGTTGCTGCCCAACCAATCGTAGTGGCGCAGCAGCGGGTTGACTGCCGCCGCCTGATTGAATACGGACAGGCTGCCGCTGGCGCTGCCACACGCAGGCATTTTCGACCAATCGCTGCCATTATAGAGGTCGCCACCCGTGGTAGGGGTTAGCTCCACCGTGCCTGTCACGCTGGACGGCGCATCGGGGATCAGGGCTTTGGCCCGCTGGGGGCCAAGTTTGGCAACCAGATCGCAATTTAGCAATTCGGCATCGAAGTTGCCACTCAGGGTCCAGGGTATCTGGCGGCCAATCGCCAGGCTGTCAACGGCGGTCCAGGGTTGGGGGTTGAAGCCAAGGATGGTGAACTCCAACGGCAACGTATTCTTGTGTGCATCAATGAAGGCGTTAACCCCTTTGGCGTAATCCTCCAGCGGCTTGCGTTGCGCTGGTGTCAGATTGGTGTATTCGGCCTGGGCGGTGCGCTCTAGCCCTACGGCACGCATAATCTTATCGCTCTGGAGGGTGACATCGCCAACCAGTTCCGACAGCTTGCCCTCGGCGGCGCGGCGGAACAACTCCATCTGGAACAGCCGATCCTGGGCGTGAACGTAGCCCTGGGCCATCCACAGGTCATCCTCAGTGGCGGCGGTGATGTGGGGGATACCGCTCTTGTCGCGCACCACGCTGACGTTGGCGCTCAGTCCGGCTAGCGTGGCGCTGCCATTGGTGGTGGGCTGCGCCCGCATCACGAAGTAGGCGCTGAGGGCGGCGGCCACCGCCAATATGATCAGGATGAATACCAGCAACCAGATAATGATGCGTAGCCATACCGGGCGGCGGGGTCGCACCAGCCGAGTTATGCTCGTCGCCATTGCACTTTGCTCCTTTGTTGGGCCAATTATTTTGGGATTTTATGCTGATGATTATAGCACCCACAGGGCGTGGCTGCAATATCATATCTTTCATTGTGGCCCGTTACTTGCGATGGGTTAAAGCAAGTAGCGGCGCACGTTGTGCCGCCAGAGAGGAGTGAACCCTATGTACCCTGATGAACCCCGCCCGACCCCAACTGACGACCCTGTGAAAACGCCTGAGCCAGCAATCGAGCCACCACTGCCTTCGGGCGGCGATGTTTACCCACTCGACGACCCCGTTCCCACGTCCAACCCTGACGAAATGCCGCATATAGACGAGCCGCCACCGCCAACCAACCCCGACAGCTCGCCCGCGATAACCCCGATGGTTGACCCACCACCCACAGGGATGCCTACCGAGCCGATGCGTGAACCGGGGCCAATGGCCTTTTAGTTATTGGTGATGGGCAGGAATTAAATACAAGAGGGCGCACTTATGTGCGCCCCTCTTTATGCTCTCATTCATCCCAATAGGTATGCGTTTAGGGGTGAGAGTTATGAACTTTGTACGCCTCGGCGTATCAGGGTTTGCGCCTACGCATAGTTTAACGCAAACATTGCCGACTTCTCCGCCGTTGTTAGGGTTGCGTTACCTCCGGCTGATGGATTAGACCCTCGTAGACTATCTGGGCCATCTCATCGCGGCGGATGTTGTTGTTGGGGTGGAAGGTATGGTCGGGATAGCCGCTGATAAGACTGTTATGGTAGGCGGTTTCGATGCTGACGTAGAACACGTTGCTGGGCGGCACATCGCTAAAATCCTGCCCCCCACCAGTTGGCGTGGTCAACTGGAAGCCACCGGCATTGACGACTAGCTTGGTTAGCTGCCCGCGAGTTATAGCAAGGTTGGGCAGGTAGCAAGGGAATGCGACCCCATGAGCCTGACAACCGGCCTGATCGAAGCCGCTAAGAATGCCCGCATGGTAGCCGGTTTCGATATAGGTATAGGCGAAGTAGCCGGGCAACACATCAGTGAAGCTGGGTGTGGCCGGGGTGTAGCGCGGCGTACCGAAGCCAAGTACGACTACCTTGGCAAACTGACCGCGAGTGGCCGTGCCTGCGGGCGAGTAATGGGTAGCATCGGTGCCATTGACCACGCCACGACAATTAAGGAAGTGGATGGCGGTATAGAAAACGTTGTTGTTTACATCAACAAACGAGTTGGCGCACTCAGTCGTGGTTGGCATTGGGCTGGGTGAGGCGGTGCTGGTGATCACTGGTGTGGTTGTCGGCGGGTTTGTTGCCACAGGCGTAACTGTGGCGGTTGTCCCTGCGGTTGCGGTGCTGGTTGGCGTGTTGGTGGAGCCGCCAGGGGTGCTGGTCGGGGGTGGTGTATCGGTCGCCGCCGGGGTAGCAGTCGCGATAGGCGTATTTGTGGCAGTGGGCATATTAGTAGCGGTGGGGGTGGGCGTACCTCCACCTGCGGTGCTGCCGCGAATGGTGTAGATGTCCTGCTGGTTGTTGCGCGTATCCAGCCAGGTGATCCATACCGTATCGGTAATCGCCGCGATGCCGATGTAATCGCTGGCTGCCTGGTTTGAGTCGGTAGGGATACCGATGTTGTAGTCGGACGATGCGGTGCTGAGACGCACGTCGGGCTGCCAGGTAACACCCTGATCGGTGCTGTAGGTGTAGTAGAGGTTCATCAACACATTGTTGGGGTCGTCGCGCTTATCCATCCAGGCGACGTGAACGGTGCCATCGGGGGCAACCGCTACGGTAGGCAACACCTGGTCAATCATGTGGCCGGTGGGGTCGTCATTGAGGCGGGTGGGGGTACTCCAGGTCGTTCCCTCATCGGTACTGCGGCTGTAGTAGATGTCCCAGCCATTGGCGGGGTCGTTGCGCCCATCAAGCCACACCATATAGATGTTGCCGCTGTTGTGGTCTACTGCCGCCGCCTGCATGGTGGACATTCGCCAATTCTGCTGGTTGGAGCCGCGTGTGCAGGTAATCCAGCAGAACACGTTGGTTATTGCTACGGCGCTACTCTGCGCCGACCAGCTAACCCCGCCGTTTGTGGACTTTGCCTCGGTTATGTTGGAATTGGTCTCACCATACATCGTCACCAGCACATCACCGTTGGGCAACACCAATGGTATGCTGACCCAGGTGGGGCCGCCCAGATTATGGGGGGTAGACCAGGTCGCGCCGCCATCGGTGGAGTAGTTGGTGTTGAAAGCGCCCTGGCCGAGGTTGGTCCAGGTTGCGTAGAGGCGGTTATAGTAAGGGCTGGTCGGGTTGGTGTCAATCGTCAGCCAATCTTTATCGGCATTGCCTTGCCCACCTACCCAGGCGGCCACCACGTTGCTCCATGTTGCGCCTCCATTGGTGCTTTTGGTCACATACACGCCCTCGGCGGAGCCTCCGTAAGCGAGGACGGAGACGTAGGCGATGCCGTCGCTGCCAAACACACTTACGCCATCGCTCTCATTGGTGATATTGGGGTAGGGTAGGGCGGGGGGCAACTGGTTGATCCAGGTTGCGCCGCCATCAAAGGTGGTGGCGATGTAAATCTGCTTGAAGCCGCCGCGCCAGTCCTTGAAGGTGGCAATCGCGTTCAGGTTGTTGTGGGGGTTGATGGCAATCTCAGGCTCATGCTGGGCGCAGTTGGTGTAGTTGGCATTGCAGGTTTCGGTATCGGTATTGGCCTTGTAGTTTGCGCCCCATACTGGGGGCAACACTGCGGGCCGCTGCTGCGGCGCGGTGGATGTGGATTTGCTAACACCCGTTGCGGGGGCGCTAGGAGCAGCCGGGGGGCTAGCGAGGGCGTTGCTGGTGATTAGCAGCGCGAGGACAAACAAAACCGGGGCAATCTTACGCATGGTGTCTCCTTCTCTTTATGTTATGCGCCCATCGAGTGATAACACCCGTCTGCCGGACGCTTGATGCTTTGATTGTAACGCCCTGCTGTTTGCCTGTCAATGTTTTATTCCTCTCTGATTCAGGATAACTATTTTATCGTATTGATACAAATCCCCCATTACTTGTTCTACTCTACTTCTACGCGCCATCATATTTTAAGCCGTAACTTTGTAACGTAAAATATTCGTTTGTGGCACGCAAGTTGCATATAGGCGGTGTAATAGATACGCTAAGTTTATGCGTAGAGAAGAGCATAATATGAGTGAGCAGCAAAAAAGCAGCAATTCCCCCCTCAGCAACAGGATCGGCAGCCAGGTATCGAGGCGGAGAGGTAGTATACGGTCAGATACTGAATAGTTACTTACCTGGGAGAAAAACAATGAAAGCAGTAGTCTACCATGGCGTGGGCGATATTCTGCCTGAACAACGTCTCTGAACCGAAAATCAAAGAAGATACCGATGCGATTGTGCGGCTGACCGCCAGCGCAATTTGCGGCACCGACTTGCACCTGGTGCGCTGGCGAAGGCAGGAACGCTCTCCATCATCGGGGTGTACCCACCCACCGCCCAGTTCTTTCCTATTGGCATGGCGATGAACCGCAACCTGACCGTGAGGATGGGTAACTGCAATCATCGCCGCTATATCCCTGAACTTGTCGAAATGGTTCGCATCGGCAAGATTAACCCCAACAAGATACTTACCCAGGACGAGCCGATGGGCGACGCAATCGAGGCGTACAAACACTTCGATAAGCGCGAGTCGGGCTGGGTAAAGGTTAAGCTGGAGCCAGCCCAGAAGTTAATAGCCAATCATCAAGGCCTTAGTGAGCATCGCGTCGGGGCTGGTTAGTCCGCCCCGATAGCTAATACAAAACTATAGGAGGAAGTCGTGAACGCAGTCATTGTAGTAGAGGAGCAGATGCGGAAGAAGAGTTTGCACATTAGTGTCGCAGTTCCTGATCGGCAGTTTGATTTGGTTTGTCTATCGCATCTGCGTTGGGATTTTGTCTATCAGCGGCCCCAGCATCTGCTCAGTCGCTTTGCCCGCGAACGGCGGGTTTACTTCGTAGAGGAGCCAACCTTTGATGCTGGGCCAGTGCGTTTGGATGTGAGTAGGCGTGAAGATGGTCTGCGAGTGGTAGTGCCACGCTTGACCGAAGGTATGGATAGCGCAGAAGTGGAGCAGGCGCAGCGCCAGTTGCTCGACAAGCTGTTTGCTGATGAGCAGATCACCCAGTACGCCCTTTGGTACTATACGCCTATGGCGATGGGCTTCAGCGAACACCTTACCCCTTTGGTGACGGTTTATGACTGCATGGACGAGCTATCCGCGTTCAAGTTCGCCCCTGCCGCGTTGCACGAGCGCGAGGCCGCGCTATTCAGCCGTGCCGACCTGGTGTTTACCGGCGGGCAGAGTCTCTACGAGGCCAAGCGTGAGCAACATCCCCATGTCTACGCCTTCCCCAGCAGCGTTGATGTGCCACACTTTGCCCAGGCCCGCCATATCACCGATGAGCCTGCAGATCAGCGCGAGATGCCCTATCCTCGCCTCGGCTACTTTGGGGTGATAGACGAGCGTATGGATATTGAGTTGCTGGGCGGCATGGCTGCGTTGCGACCCGATTGGCAGATCGTGATGATTGGCCCCATCGTGAAGATTGATGAGGCCAGCCTGCCGCACCCGGCCAACATTCACTATCTGGGCGGCAAGAGCTATGCCGAACTGCCTGGTTATATCGCGGGTTGGGATGTGGCGATGCTGCCATTCGCCCGCAACGAATCCACCCGCTTTATCAGCCCCACCAAAACACCCGAATACCTGGCGGCGGGCAAGCCAGTGGTATCCACCTCGATCCGCGACGTGGTGCGGCCCTACGGCGAGATGGGCCTGGTACACATTGCTGATACAGCGGAAGAGTTTGTCGCCGCTGTCGAGACGGCGATCAGCGTAGATGCGGCGGCACGACAGCAGCGGGCCGATGATTTCCTCGCTGATATGTCATGGGATAGCACCTGGGGGCGGATCAACGCCCTGATCGAAGCGGTGGTTAGCGCGAAATTGGGCAGCAATGTGGCTGCCATCCCCATTGATGCGGCGGCTTCCACCAAATGAAGGTTAACCCTACTGTACAGTTGACGGGCCACATGGCCCGCCTTCGTTAAATAAAGGAGCAGGAGGAGTATATGTTCGATTATCTAATTGTCGGAGCGGGTTTCGCTGGCAGTGTGCTAGCCGAAAGGCTGGCTAGTCAGGCGGGGAAGAAGGTGCTAATCACCGATGTGCGCCCCCATATTGCGGGCAACGCCTACGATTACTATGACGAGAGTGGCATCCTGATCCACAAGTACGGCCCGCATATCTTCCATACCAACTCGAAGATGGTGCTCGACTATCTATCGCAATTCACTCCCTGGCGGCCATATCAGCACCGCGTGCGAGCCTGGGTGGATGGTCAGCTTGTGCCGATGCCTATCAACCTCGATACCATCAACATCCTGTACGGCACCAGCTTCACTTCGTTCCAGCTTGAGGAGTTTTTCGCCACTGTGGCCGAGCATCGTGAGCAGATCCGCACCTCCGAGGATGTTGTGGTCAGCAAGGTGGGGCGCGAGCTTTACGAAAAGTTCTTCCGCGGCTACACCCGCAAGCAGTGGGGTCTTGATCCATCGGAGCTTGACGCTTCGGTAACTTCACGGGTGCCAACCCGCACCAACCGCGATGACCGCTACTTCACCGATGCCTACCAGGTAATGCCGATGTATGGCTACACCAGGATGTTTGAAAATATGTTGAACCACCCCAACATCAAGGTGATGCTGAACACCGACTGGCACGAGATAGACGGCATCATTCCCTACCGCGAGATTGTCTACACCGGCCCGGTGGACGAGTTCTTCGACTTCCGCTACGGTAAGCTGCCCTATCGTTCGCTAAACTTCAAGTTTGAGACGCTTAACGAGGCGCAGCATCAGCCAGTGGCAGTGATCAACTACCCCAACGATTACGCCTACACCCGCGTAACCGAGTTCAAGCACCTGACCGGCCAGGAACACACCAAGACTAGCCTGGTGTACGAGTATCCCTGCGACGACGGCGACCCATACTATCCCGTGCCGCGTGAGGAAAACAACTCCCTATACAAGCGCTACAAGGCGCTGGCTGAGAGTACCGCTGGGGTACACTTCGCGGGGCGGCTGGCAACCTACAAGTATTACAACATGGACCAGGTTGTAGCCCAATCACTTGCCGTTTTCGACAAGATTAGCGAAACGCTTCGCGTCCATACCCGGGAGGTCTTGCATGAGCCAGCCGTCATCTTCACCCCTTCGCCCGCGCTTGGCCTTGTGGGGCGGAATGGAGTCCACCACTAACCGCGTCGCTGATTGCTACTACGACCAGCTTGACCGCACCCATCATACCGACCATATTGAAGACCTCGACCTTTTTGCTAGCCTGGGCTTCAGCGCGATGCGTTACCCCATTCTGTGGGAGCGCACCGCGCCGGATGGCCCGGCAACGGCAGACTGGCGCTGGGCTGATGCGCGGCTGGCGCGTTTGCGCGAACTGGGTATCCGCCCCATTGTCGGGCTGGTGCATCATGGCAGCGGCCCGCGTCATACCAACTTGCTCGACCCCGATTTTGCCCCCGGCCTGGCCGACT
>JBBRMT010000210.1:0-8660 GCA_038230695.1 Chloroflexia bacterium | reverse complement strand
GGGCAAGACCACCACCATCCGCCTGATAGCCGACCTGATTCGCGCCACGCGCGGCAGCGCCAGCGTCTTTGGTATGGACAGCCAGGCGGAGAGCGTGGCGATCAAGCGTCTGATCGGCTATCTCCCCGGCGAATTGTCGCTATGGAACAACCTGACCGGCGCGGAGACCTGCCAATACCTGGGCAACCTGCGCGGCGGGGTAGATACCAAGTACATAGAGGAACTGGCCGCCCGCTTCGACCTGGATTTGCGTAAGAAGTTCCGCGCCTACTCCAAGGGCAACAAGCAGAAGGTGGGCATCGTCCAGGCGTTCATGCACAAGCCGCGCCTGCTCATCCTCGACGAGCCGACCTCCGGCCTCGATCCACTCAACCAGCAGGAGTTCTACAAGCTGGTGGCCGAGCATCAGGCGGCGGGCGCAACCGTGTTCCTTTCCTCGCACATATTCGAGGAAGTGGAGCATACCTGCCAGCGCGTCGCCATCATCCGCGAGGGGGAGCTGGTGCGAGTGGCAACCATCTCCGACATCATCAACGAGAAGGCCCATCGCATCGAGATCACCTTCGATCAGCCGGTGTATCCCGCCGAGTTTCAGCAACTGCCAGGCGTGACCTCGGTGGAGACCGGCGATGGCAACAAGTTGATCGTCACCGTGCAGGGCGGTGTCGCGCCAGTGATCCAAGCGGCGGCCCGCTACAACATCATCAACCTGATCACCCACGAACCGACCTTGGAAGAGGCGTTCCTGCAATACTACCAGCGAAGCTGAGTGATTAGTGATTAGTGATTGGTGATTAGTTGTCAGCTGCCAAATCCGCTTTCATTTATCACTCATCACTCATCACTCATCACTTCCGAAAAGGGGGTGCAACCATGTTGAAGAACATATGGCTAAAGACGATACGGGACAACTGGCGGGCGATCGCGGCCCTGGGGTTGGGCGTGGGCGCGCTATTCATCATCGAGGCTGCCACCTACTTTAGCGTCTATCCCACCATTGCTGATCGGCTGAAGGCCGAAGCGCAGATGAAGCCGCTATTGTCCACCATCAGCTTCCTGATTGGTCCGCAGGTGGATGTCACCACCCTGGGCGGTTGGTTCTACCTGGAGGTATTCAGCTTCGTCCCGCTGCTACTTGGCATCTGGGCGCTGATGACTGCCACGGGCATTACTCGTGGCGAGGAGGGCAGCGGGGCCGCCGATATACTGCTGACCACGCCAGAAAGCCGTAGCAGCGTGCTGCTGCAGAAGTGGCTTGGCTTTAGTCTGTCGCTGCTAGCGATTGGGATTATTGTCTGGCTGGCGATTGTAGTTTCCTACCTGGCGTACAACGAGCCGCTCGACCTCGCTGCTAGCCTGCTGGCGGCGCTGAACCTGGCGTTTATCGCCTGGTTGTGGGGCTGCGTCGGTCTGGTCTTCGCCCAACTGTTCAACTCGCGTGGCGTAGCAGCGGGGATTACCGCCGGGTTGCTGGTGACAACATACTTCCTCAATACCCTGGTGGGCCAATTGGACAGCACCAGATGGGCAAGCTACCTCTCACCATTCCATTACTACACCGCGAACCGACCTTTGGCCTCTGGCTTCAGTTTCGACCCACTCAGTTTTATGGTAGCGCCGCTGCTTGCCCTGGCCTTCACCGCGCTGGCGGTCTATCTGTTCACCCGCCGCGACATTGGTTCAGCCCTGGCGCTACGCAAGGCGAACCTAAACCCAACCGCTCGGATTGTGCCGCTCAACTGGCACGAGCAAATGATGGGCAGCGTATTCACCAAAACCCTACGCGACCTGCGCTGGCCCACCTTCTGGTGGGCGCTCGGCCTCGCTGCCTATTGTGGCTACGTAGTGGGCCTCGGCAACCAGTACCTCGATGTTCTCAAAAATGGGTTGCTCAAGGATTCCAGTATCATCAGCAAGATGATGGGCAACATGGTCACGGTGCAGGATTTCCTAGCCTACACCATCTTCGCCTATGTGCCGGTAATGATTGCCGCCTTCGCCATTACCCAGATTGCGGGTTGGACTGGCGAGGAGGAGAGTGGCAGGTTGGAAACCCTGCTTGCTACTCCCCAACCACGCTGGCAGGTGCTGCTCTCGCGCTTCGCGGCCGTGGTGGTCGCAAGTTTGGTAATTGTGCTGGTTGTTGGCCTGGTGATTGCCCTGATCGGCGCTGCTGCATCAGTCAGCTACGATGCAGGCAAGATGTGGAGCGCATTGCTTTCGCTGCTGCCGCTCACTCTACTGGTGGTCGCAGTTGGCTACGCCATCGCTGCCTGGCTGAAGCGACCCGGCGCAGCAGTGGCAATCGTCAGTGTCTACGTGGCTGCCGCTTTCTTGCTCTCTACCTTCCTGAACCCGATATTCAATCTGCCCGGCTACGTCAATTCACTGAGTGTCTTCTACCAGTACGGCACTCCGGCGCAGAGTGGGCTGGATGCCCTCAGCGTGATCGGGTTGAGTGTCGCGGCGCTGGCGTTGCTGACCCTGGCCTTGTTCGGCTTCCAGCGCCGCGATATGGCGAAGGGGTAAGGGAGGTATGTTATGCTCAAGACCATCTGGCTGAAGACGATACGGGATAGCTGGAAAGCGATCCTGGGCTGGGGGTTGGGGTTGGGGCTGCTGGTTTACGCCACTGCCATCGGCTACGTCTCGCTATACCCTAGCCTCATTGCGCGTAAGAACGCGATGCGTGACCTCGGCCCGCTGCTAAGTACCTTGCGCTTCCTCGGAGGCGAACTGGTAGACATCTCCACCCCTGGGGGATACACTACCTTTCGTATAATCGGCGCACTACCAATCGCGTTGGGCATCTGGGCAGTGCTGGCGGCAACTGGCGCAACTCGCGGCGAGGAGCAGCGGGGGGCGACCGAGATGCTGCTGACCACCCCACACAATCGCGCCAACGTTCTGACCCAGAAGTGGCTGGGCTTCAGCCTGCTGCTGCTTGCTATTACGGCGCTGTTCTGGATAGTAGTAGCGGCAGTGTGGCCCGCATTGGGCGAACCGTTCGATCCGGTATCGGCTCTGCTGATGGCTCTGAATGTGGGGTTGCAGGCGTGGCTATGGGGCAGCCTGGCCTTCCTCCTGGCGCAATTTTTCAACTCAAGCGCAGCGGCAGCCGGTATCACCATTGCGTTGATGATCTACAGTTTCTTCCTCAACAACATCGCTGGCATCGTAGGCGGCATTGATGTGGTCGCAGTAATCTCGCCATTCCACTACTCGGCGATCAACAAACCATTGGTGCCAGGCTGGCCCTTCGACCCGCTAGCCTTCGCCATCGCGCCGCTACTGGCGCTACTGTTCTTCGCTGCCGCGCTCTACTTCGTATCGCGCCGCGATGTGGGCGCAACCTTCCCCTTGTTTGGGCAGCGGCGGCGCACCTTGCGTCCCACCGGCCCGCTCAACTGGCGTGAGCGGCTGCTGGGCAGCGTATTCCTGCGTAGTATGCGCGAATTGCGCTGGCCCACATTTTACTGGGCGCTGGGGCTGGCCCTGTACGGTATCCTGATCGTCGCCATCTCGCCGCAGGCAATTGATGCGCTAAAGTCGGTGGCGGGCAACGCTGGCCCGATTGCCATCTTCTTTAAAAATAAGTTTGACGCGCAGACATTTTTGGCGATTGGGCTATTCAGTTTCCTGCCCATCCTGGCCGCCGCCTTTGCCGTCACCCAGGTATCAAGCTGGACCGGCGACGAGACTGATGGTAGAGACGAACTACTGTTTTCTACCCCTCAGCAACGCTGGAGCGTGATGCTGCAACGCTTCGCCGCGATTGCCGTTGCCATCGTTGTCATTCTGGCGGTAGCTGGTCTCACCCTCAACCTGACCGCCGCGGTTGTAGGTGTCGGCTACGACGCGGGCAAGATGTGGGGGGCGTTGTTCGCCCTTGTCCCGCTCACCTTGCTGGTGGTGACGCTGGGCTTCGCCATTGCTGCCTGGTTGAAACAGCCCGGTGCAGCGGTAGCGATACTCAGTGTGTTCGTGATCGCGTCCTACCTCGACCAGTTGCTCGGACTGCTATTCCACTTTCCTGCCCTGGTGATGAACCTGAGCATCTTTCAGCAGTATGGTCAACCGGCAATAACCGGGCTGGATGCAGCCAGCATCTTGTGGCTGAGTGGCACGATGCTGGTGTTGCTGGCCCTGGCGTTGTTCGGCTTCCAGAGGCGAGATCTGGCGAAGGGGTAGGGTTTTAATCTGTTATCGCGGTCTTCGTTGGTGGAGGCGCGGCGAAGCTGGGCCACATCGCTGAGGAGAACGCGCACGCCCCAGGGGTGGGATTTGGTTCGCACCCGCCCCTCCTTCATCGCCCGCCTTATCACCCCGGCATCTACGCCCAGGGCGCTGGCGGCCTGGTTGACGCTCATGTACTCCACTCCGCTGTGGTTTATGCCATCCATCATATTAACGTTGTCGTTGTGTGCCATTGCTTTGCTCCTGTCCCGCATAGTGTGGTGCAAGCCTGCCTGCCTGGACTCTTACTGCGCTCTGGCTTATCTCTTGCCGTCGGCCCAGCGCCGCATTTATCTGCTCGGCCTCAAGCACGGAGAGGCGAATGAGCGGTCCGTTATGGCCTCCCATATAGTGAGTATTGCCTCCCATTGGCAAAGGCAGCAGTTGTGGCGCGGCTGGCCCGTCAATCCACTTCCCATCTATGTATGCGAGGCAGCGGAAGTGGCCGATGGCATACTCCTGAACGCGAACCTCGACCTGCCTGTCATCGCCCAGACGTTTGCTAAGAATTAGCTCGTCCATCAGCCATTCCTTTCAGCGTCGATCGCTCTTGACGGTATTTTGTTATCCCCATTGTACTCCATTTCGTGCGAACTTGCAAGTGACACCTGCGTATACGCAAGCGAAAGCCAACCACCCTGCCTGACGATAGGGGGAAGGTAGAAGACAAGGATTGGTGGGTTAGTAAAAAGCTGGTTTGATACTGCTATGTTGCGAGGAGCAGATGATCAGGGCGTTGGCGCGGGTTTATTGCGCCTTTGGTGAGGATTGGATAGCAGTGCATAGCTGGTATTAGATCGGGGGCAGAGGCGGTTGGGGAATGGAGGTTTGGGCTGGCAGGATAGCAGCAAGCGCTGTGCTACGGTGGGAGAGGCCAAGCTGTTGCATTAGCATGACGGCGCGTTCCACAGCATCAAACGCTTTCACATAAATCTCGCGGTCAGGTTCGTGTTTATCCTGCTCACAAAGCATGGTGGCGTAGTCCTGCCAGATAATCGCCAGTTCGTATCTAGTCAGCGTGCCGCTGTTTATAGCAAGCTCGAAGTGCTGCCTGGCCCGCTGCCAACTGCCCTCCACGGTATCCAGCAACGCCGCCGCCTGGTTGATTAGCGCCGCTTCGCGGCCACCCAGACTGCCGGTTTGCTCGTGGCTGGACTTCATTGACTGTAGTACGCGGCGGGCGCGGTCTATATCCTGCTGCTTTATATAGTAGATAATTAGCTGTAGCGCCGACTCTTTTCGCAGAAGCGGGCTGGTAGCCGAAGCCCGAAACGCCTTGATCACATAGCTCTGCCATGCCTCGTAATCGTCCTTCTGGCGCAGTAGCTCGGCCAGCTCGGCCAGAACTTGCTCCTCCACCAGCCGATTGCCAGTGCGCTGCACCAGCGAATATGCTTCGCGTAGGTATTGCTCGGCCTGTTCCAGATTGCCGTACTTGAGATGTGCTGCTGCAACCTGAGTTATGGTTAGCGTGCGGGTATCGAGGTTCTCTATCTCTCCAGCCAGAGCAAAGGCTTTGGCGGCGTAATCGAGAGCCAGACTGAAGGGACCGTAATTGGAGTGCAACCAGGTTAGTATACTATATGATTGGGCCAAGACTACCGACCCTGATTGCTCGGCATATACAAGCCCGCGACTGTAGTAGGATGCAGCAACATCAATCTCACCAAGGCTAACGTATACATTACCCATGTTGCTGATCGCTTTGGCAGCAATTGCGCTGCCTGAGTTGTGGATCGCGATGTCCGCGCTGCGTTGATAATTGGCAAGTGCGCTATCTGAGTTCCCTTCGTAATAGGCGATGTTGCCCAGCCTGTTCAGAACATCAGCCAAAAGCATACTACCTGCTGATTTGCCCTCGAGTCCACGCTGGGCATCAAGCAGCTCCTCTTTGGCTCTGTCCATGTTGCCTTTGCCATAGTGAATACAGCTCTGTAGCCGAAAAGCGCGGGCGCTCAGTAGGTATTGCTCACGTTCATTGCCACTCAATGCTAGCATAACCTGATCCGCCTTTGACAGATATTCGCTGGCTTGATCGTACTCACCCTTGTTTATATATGCCTCGGCAAGATCAAGGTAGTGCAACGCACGGGCGGGTTGTAGCGCTGCACTGCACTTGGTACAGGTACGCAGTTGGACAGGGTTTTCCGTGCCGCACTCAAGACAGTTCACAGCATCCCACCGATCATGTAAAAAGCTGGCTGGTAAAGCAGGGGCAATTATAGCAGATTGCTCCTTGCGGCATATATTACACCAAAGGTTGCAAATATGCAACTTCCATGCAAATACGCAAGTGCGAGACGCAAAAATAAACACCCTCAGCGAAGCATAAGTCGAATAAGGCTTCAGGGAGGGTGTTTGATTCGGTCGTTTACTGCTCTTCCGCATCTCAACTACCTTATGTCAGAGGCGGAGGAAGTGTGTCAATAATAGCCATGACCACTACCAGTACGACCAGGGCTACGCGAGTAGCCAGGACGATTGCTCCACCTTTCATGGCGGTTTACCTCCTTTCGTTCAGGATGATGAAACTACGGGTTGAAACGCCAATTGACCTGTAACCAGCGTTTTGGCCCATAATAGAAAAAGCCATCCGACAGTATGTCTCTGTCAGATGGCCGCGCACAACGATAGCGCAACGCTTCAGGCCTCTATGTTGCTTATTATACACCCCTTCTCAGCAGAAGTCAAGGGTTTATGTAAACAAATCATAAGCAATTTATAATGAAAAACCCGAACCTCCATGTTGCCGTAGAAGCTCACAGTGTTGTTCTACGTTATCGTACCCTGCCTTAATCACTCGATCTTGAGCAGCTCAAGGAACTCGGCCTCGTTGTCGTATGGCCCGACCACCGCGAGGGCGAGGTTGTCGCCGACGAAGTAGCGGTTCGCCATCGTCATGATGTCTTTGGTGGTGACGGCATCGAGTTCGGCGGTCACTTCGTCCACGCTGTAGATGCGGTCATAGCGTAGCTCTTGCCCACCGCCCCACATTGCCACGCCTGCGGTGTCCTCCAGGCCCAGCACCATGCCGCCCTTGCGATACTCCTTGACCTTGTTTAGCTCGTCCTCGCCGACCGGCTCGTGCTTGAGCTTTGCCATCTCTGCCAGTGCGGCGACGATGCTATCTTTGGCCCGCTCCACATCCATGCCACCGTAAATGCCGAACTCGCCGGTGTCGGTCATCTTGCGGGTGTAGCTGCCCACCGAGTAGGCCAGCCCCATATTCTCGCGCAGTTCGACGAACAGGCGGCTGCTCATACCGTCGCCGAGGATGGAGTTGAGCAGGTCGAGCTTATAGCGGTCGGGGTCGAAGGCGGAGAGCGCGGGCATACCCATCACCAGGTTGGTCTGCTCGGTATCCTTCTGGTGCAGCAGCACACGCGGCCTGGCTTCCGGTTGCGTTGCAGCAGCGAAAGCAGGCGGCTGTTCGCCACGCGGGTAGCCGCCGAACACCTTGTTTACCTGCTCTACCACCTCATCGTGCTGGATGTTGCCCGCCACGCTGACTACCAGATTATGCGGCACGTAGTGGCTCTTGAGGTAGCCGAGCAGGTCGTCGCGGGTAGCAGCGCCCACGCTCTCGCGGGTGCCACCCACTGGCCTGCCCACTGGCTGGTCGCCCCACAGCAGTTCGCTGTGCAGCTCACCTACTAGGTCGGAGGGACTGTCCAGGGTGGCGTTGATCTCCTCGATGATGACCTGGCGCTCCTTCTCGATGTCGTCGGGCTTGAACAGGGGGCGGTCGAGCATATCGGTCAGCACATCGAGGGCCATAGCAAAGTGCTTGCTCGGCACCTTGGCGTAATAGTTGGTGGTTTCCAGGCCAGTGCTGGCGTTGAGATAGCCGCCCACCCCCTCGATTGCCTCGGAGATAATCTGCGGTAGCGGGCGGCGCTCGGTTCCCTTGAACACCATATGCTCGATGAAGTGGCTGATGCCGCCCAGCCGCTTCGCCTCATAGCGCGACCCCACTCCGTAATACAAAACCACTGTCACGCTGCGGGTGTGTGGCATATTCGCGGTCACGATGCGTAGACCGTTGTCCAACGTCGTCTTCTGGTACATATTGCTCCTTGTCTTCTTGCGTTTGTGGGGTAGTATAACATATGCGATAAAGGTTTATTCCTCATCCAATCCCACTCGCACATCGCCAGCCTGCTCTCCCGTCTGCTCGATGCCAAGCAGCACTTGGCTGCCGTCAAGCTCCACCTCCTGAGTGTAGGCACTGGTGGGCAGGGCGGCGGGGTCGGCGACCCGCTGCACCTCGCGGGCAAGGGTTTCGTTGGCGATGTAGGCGGCGAGATCGCTGCCCAGCAGTTGTTCGGTAGGGCCATCACCGGAGACATAGAGACGGATGCGGTCGGCGATATTGAAGCGGGCCGCCTTACGCATATCCTGCACGTAGCGCACCAGGTCGCGGG
>JBBRMT010000209.1:0-8688 GCA_038230695.1 Chloroflexia bacterium | reverse complement strand
GGTTCGGCGCTTAATCTCAAGTAGTGCCGAATTATGTAAATGCAAAAACCCCCAGCGGGGGTTGGGGGAGAATCCCGCAGCGGCAACTAGTCTCACCATAAGCGTTAATGCCTTTTCTGACGGAAGACCGCTTACGATGAGCCGGATAGTGCGGCAACATTTCTCCCCCAACCCCCGCTGGGGGCTTTTTGCCCGCAGAGCGGAGATTAAGCCATGAATCCTCAGCACTCAGCACTCAAACCTCAGCACTCCACGCTAGGCGTGGTGGGCAGCGGCACGATGGGGGGGGGCATTGCCCAGATTGCCGCACAGCGCGGCTTCAGCGTCATCCTCTATGACATCAGCGACGAGATCGTGACCCGCTCAGTCAGTCGCTTGCAGGAGACGCTCGATAAGCTGGCGGCGAAGGGCAAGTTGAGCGGCGACGATGTGGCTGCTGCGATGGGCCGCATCCGCACCACCGCTACACTCGAAGATCTGGCCGCCGCCGATTTTATCATCGAAGCCGCGCCGGAAGATATAGCCCTCAAGCGCGACATCTTCTCCCGCCTCGATGCTGCCTGCCCACCAACTACAATCCTTGCCAGCAACACCTCATCGCTGTCCATCACCATCCTGGGCGGCGCGACCAGGCGGCCCGCGCAAGTAGTGGGAATGCACTTCTTCAACCCCGTACCGTTGATGGGGCTGGTGGAGGTCATTGCTGCGCCATATACATCGGAAGAGAACGTGAACGCGACCATCGCGCTGGCGCAGCAGTTGGGCAAAACCGCAGTGCGTTGCAGCGATACCCCTGGCTTCATCGTCAACCGCGTGGCCCGCAACTTCTACGGCGAGGCGCTGCGTATCCTCGGTGAGCAAGGCGCAACCGTGGAGCAGATTGACCAACTTGCCGCGCAGGAGGCGGGCTTCCGCATGGGGCCGTTCCGCCTTATGGACCTGATCGGCATTGACATCAACTTCGCGGTGACGCAATCGGTCTATGCCGCATACTTTGGCGAACCGCGCTATCGTCCCCACCCCATACAGCAGCGCATGGTGGAGGCGGGCGCGATTGGGCGCAAGGCTGGGCGCGGCTTCTACGATTATGGCAGCGATAAGGAGGCGGGCAAATGAACAGCGTGCTGATTGCCGCGCCGCTGGCCGATGTCGCCCCCGGCACCCTGGCGGGCGAGTTGGCCGCCGCCTGTGTGGCCGCCAACTATGATGTCACCCTCTACTGCCCGCCGGTGGCCTCCGACCCCGATGATGGCGGGCCGGTAGTCAAAGCCTTCACCCTGCTACGCGAGGCGGGCGAGTTGCACGAACCTGCCGCCCAATCCGCCCACTACATTCTCGACCTGTTCGACAATGGGCCTAACGGCTGGCGCGAGGAGAAGCAGCGGGCGCTGGCCGACCTGCACCGCTTGCCCGACGGCGTGACGCTGCTGACCACCTGCGTAAGCGGCAGCGCCACCGATGCGGCGGCAATGTTCGCCCGCCCATCGCAAGTAGTTGGCTTCGCGGCGGTGCTGCCATTCGATAAGCTAAACACCGTTGAACTGCTGCTGCCCTTGCAAGGTGATGCCGCGATGCTCGAACCAGCCCGCGCCTTCTTCCAGACCATCGGCAAGCAGACGCTGCAAGTCGCCGACGGCCCCGGTGGGGTGATGCCACGCATCCTGGCGATGATCGTCAACGAGGTGGCCTACGCGCTGCAAGAGGGGGTCGCCAGCGCGGAGGATATTGACACCGCGATGAAGCTGGGCGCGAACTACCCTTTCGGGCCACTGGCCTGGGCGGACATTCTGGGCCTCGATGTGGTTCACGCTACCCTGTGGGCGCTGCATCAGGAACTAGGTGATGATCGCTATCGGCCCTGCCCGCTGCTGGCGCGAATGGTACGGGCGGGGTTGCGCGGTAAGCCATCGGGCAAGGGCTTCTATATCTACGAATGAGTGACGAGGGGAGAGTTTGATGGCAGTTTAGACCCACCCCCAGCCCCTCTTGGTGGGAGGGGGAGAATATTAGAACTTTATTTGCAGAGTAATGAAGGGACGCGGGAGAGAGTTTGGAACATCAAAGCGACGACAGCATGGGCGACCAGCAGGTAATGCAAACCTGGATCCGCGACACGGGCAAGCTGCTGCTGGATGAGCGGCAGCGTAGCCGCGATTTGGAAGCGGCGCTGGTGGAGAGCGAACGACAGGAGCGCGAACTTGAGAGCCGCAACTGGCTGCTATTGCAGACGGTGGCGACGTTGAAGCAGGAGTTGCGCGACCTTGCCGCCCGCTATGATGCCTTGCAGCAGGAGTTGGACGCGCTTACGGCAAACGCCCCCTCTGCTTTGCGGCGGAAACCCTAAGCATCCCTCAGCCTGATCAATTAATCCCTGCTCACTCCACCGCTTGCGCCTCCACTTCGGCCTTGACGGTGCTACCACTACGTCGTGTCGCCTGGCGATAGAGCAGGCTGATCGGGGTGAGCAGCAGCCCGGCCAGAGTCAGTGCGGCGCGTAGCCCCCAGCCGTTACCCACCGCACCGACCACCGGCCCACCCGCCGCCTGCCCCAGCGCGTTTAGCTGGCTGCTGAACGATAGCACCGTGGCCCGCACTTTGGGGTTGAGGTTCTGGTTCAACCACGCGCTGTACAGCGGCCAGTTGATGGTGTCGACGATCACCTTCAGCCACAGCGCCACTACCGCCAGCGCAAAGTTGCCCACCAGGGCGAAGCCGATCACGCAGGCGCTAGTCAGCACACTTACCACCATCAGCACGCGGGTCAGTCGCGCCGTGTTGCTGATGTCGGTGCGGCGCACGAACAACTCGGCGGTGATGAAGCTGATGATGGTGCTGCCCACGTTGATGATGCCAAACCAGTCCTGCGGCTGTAGCGTCCCTAGCACGGGGAATTGAAAATCCTTGAGCAGATGCGCCTCCCACAGTCGGTCGAAACCCTCGCTCTGGATGCCGTAGAGGATGCCGATGACCACGAGGGTAAGGGCGAAAGGCCGCGTGCGTACAACCCGTATGCCCGCGCGGGTAGTGGCAAACATCGCCTTCCACGAGCCGCGTTCGTTACGTGGCGTGGGTCGGAAGCCGCGTTCCGGCATAACCAGGGCCATCGCTACGGCCAGCCCGATCATCAGCACGCCACCGATGAATACCGGCGCCCACAGCGCGATGTGTGACAGCAGCACCCCACCGATAGTGCCGACCAATCCACCTGCCGTGGCCGCCTGTCCGCCGCGCAGGTAGATGTGCGCCAGCCGCGTCTCGCCAAGCTCGTCGGCTACCCAGGCGTTCTGCGCCCCACTGATGCAACATTCACCGAGGCCGCGGATCGCTTCGGCCAGCAGAATGGCGACGAACAGCGGCACTAGCCCCTCGATTATGAAACCCACCCCCACCACCGCTGTACCGATCACTACCGATAGACGACGGCTGTAGATGTCGGCCAGGATGCTGGTGGGTATCTCGCACACAAACGCCGTCGCTTCCAGCACTGTGCCGACCAGCACCAACTGCAACGGGTTCATGCCAATTGTTTGTACGTAGTAGACTGTCAACAGGACGTAGATCACGCTCCTGAAGGCGGAGCCCGCCGCCCGCATACCGAGGTATACAGGATAGGCATGGAGATTAGCAGAGAACAAACGTGTCCACCTTTCGACGGACACTCCTCTTTATCTTTTAGAGGTTCTCACCAAGGTGAGCAACTTTGACCCGTGTCCGGGGCGATCAGACCAACCCGCTGCTCCTAAGCTGCGGGTAAACGGTTGCTACTTTGTTCTGATCAAGGGCTTTCATGGTGTTGGCCTCCTGTAGTAAATAGATATTTGTCGGTTAGCTTGGCCGCGCTAGATGCGGGCTTGCCCTAGCATAGCCGATTATCATTCCTTCACGCATCAGCCGAAAGTAGGGTATGTAGCGATCGGGCATAAAGAAGGGGCTGGCGATTATTTTCGCCAGCCCCTTGCTGATTGGAAGGATATTGGATAAGTCAGGGTGGTCAGGCACGCGCCAACCTGGAAGTGGTGGAACGTCGTCGCGTGCGAGACCGAGTCTGTTGTGCCTTGCGTACCTGCACATTATAACACACAACTTGCGGATTTGCAAGTAGTTTGCGCCATCAATTTCTGCGAATTTGCCAGATTGCCTCAACCAAATAGTGGGAAAACGCTGAAGTGGGGATTGTTGGTACAGGGCTTGCAAGGGTATAGAGGTAGAGTAGCGCCTATTTTATTTATGTAGCGGAGCGAAGGGAGATGCTGCAGACGATTACCCCCAAAGTAAACGAGCGGATTGCCCGCCTGGTGAGCGCCGGGTTGGAGTTGCGCGACAGCTTTGCCGCCTTTGCGTCAGAGGTGGCAGAGTTCGCGGCGCATCGCTATGCCCGCCTCATTCTGTTGGACGAGAGCGGCGAAAAATGCCGCGTTGCCGCCCAGGTGGGCGAGGGGCCGGGGTTGGCGTTGGGCGTGTTCCCTTATGCGGGCAGCGGCGCAGATGCGGTAATCAAAGCAGGTCGTCCGGTTTACGTGTTGCTCGATGCCGATACGCCCCCAGTGGGGATGGTTCGTGAGTTCGCCGCTGCGCTGTTGTTGCCCTTGATGTTTCAGGAGCGCGGTCTCGGCGCGGTGGAGCTATATACCGATGAGAAGAAGGGTTTGAAGGTCAATCGTAAGCAGGAACAGGCGCTTACTTCGCTGGCTTTCTTCTTCAGCGCGATTGCCCACAACGCGATTCTTTATACTCAGCTTGCCAGCGGCAACGAGCAGCTTACCACCGCCTTGCAGCAAGCCGCCGCCCGTAGCGCCGAACTTAACACCGTAATCAGCGAGATGGTGGATGGGGTGGCGATTAGCGACACTGAGGGTCGCATTGTGCGCCTCAACCCCCAGGGCGAAGCGATCCTCGGTCGCCCTGCTACGCAGACTGCCGACCTGAGCGTTCACGCCGAGGTCTACAATCTCTATACCGCCAGCGGGGAACGTTACCCTACCGAGCGGCTGCCGCTCTATACCGCCCTTTATCAGCGCAAGGTAGTCACTGATGCTACTATCCTTATCCACCGTAATGATGGGCAGGTGCGAGCGGTAATGTTCAGCGCCGCGCCGCTACTCGATGAGCGTGGCGAATTGAGCGGCGGCCTGATGGTGATGCGCGATATAACTGATGCCCGCGCTGCCGAGCGCGTTCGTGACGAGTTCATCGCCAACATCAGCCACGAATTGCGTACCCCGCTTGCTTCGATTTTGGGCTACAGTGACATCCTGCTGCGGCGTGGCAACCTGCCCGAACGCCAGCAGCAGCAGCAAGAGGCGATTCGTAGTAATGCCCAGCGCCTGCTCACCCTGGTCAACGATCTGCTCGATGTTTCGCGCCTGGAAGTTGGTATACTGGGCCTGGAGTTCCGCGCTCTCGATCTCAGCGCGGCAATTGGCTATGCGCTATCCAGCATCCAGCCCACCGCCGACCACAAACATATCCAGTTGAGCCAGTTGGTTATGCCCGATCTGCCCCTGGCCTGGGCCGATGAGCAGCGGGTCAACCAGATCCTCAGCAATTTGCTATCCAACGCGGTCAAGTTCACCCCCGAAGAAGGTAGCGTCACGGTGCGGGCCTCGTTGCTCACCCCGGCGGAGGCTGCCGACTCTGGCGAACGGGTAATGCTGGCGGTGCAGGTGATTGATAGCGGCATTGGCCTCGCCAATGACCAGCTTGAGCGCATCTGGGACCGCTTCTATCAGGTGGAAAGCTCTAGCACGCGGCGTTTTGGCGGCGCGGGCCTGGGCCTGGCAATCAGCAAGCGGCTGGTCGAACTACACGGCGGGCGCATCCTCGCCACCAGCAAGGGGGAAGGCGAAGGCACAACCATCAGCTTCACCCTGCCACTTGCCGATGAGCGGTCCGCCTCGCTTGCCACTATTGACAAACCCCCATTGCCGCAGGTTGTTGCGCCTGCCCGAATCCACGGATATGCCGGACCTGACGCGCCACTTGTTCTGGTAGTCGAGGATGATCCAGACTTCAGCCAGATTCTAGTTACCATGCTGGGCGATGCGGGTTATCGCGCCGCCACAGTCAACGATGGTCAGCAAGTGGCCGCCCTGGCCCGCGAGTTGCGCCCTGCCGCGATTACCCTGGATATCAACCTGCCCCGCGCCGACGGCTGGAGCATCCTCAACCAACTGAAATCCAACCCTGATACCGCCGCGATCCCGGTCGTAATAGTTAGCATTGTAGACAACAAGCGTTTCGGTTATAGCCTGGGGGCCAACGATTACCTGGTCAAGCCCATCGAGCGCGAACAATTGCTGACCGCAATGGAACGCATCATCGGATCACGCGAGATGGGACGCTCCGTAATGGTGGTGGATGATGACCTCGACCTGCGCGAGTTGCTGCGCGGTGTCCTCAGCGATGCGGGCTGGCAGGTGCGCGAGGCGGGCAACGGCCAGCTTGCTTTGGAGCGCATCGCCGCCGACCCGCCCACCATTGTCATCCTCGACTTGGTGCTGCCGTTGGTGGATGGCTTCGAGGTGCTACGCAGCCTGCGTCAGTCGCCCGACCCCCGCCTACGTAGTCTGCCCGTGTTGGTGCTGACCGCCAAAGCCTTGACCCCCACCGAGCGCCGTGAGTTGGCAGCCACCGCGCAGCACACCATGCAAAAAGCCAGCGTAGAGCGCGACCAGCTAGCCCGCCAGGTGGTGGACAATATCGAGACGTTGCTGCCGGGGAGCGAGTGCTGAGTGCTGAGAAAGTGTCAGAAAAGGGCGAACAACGGTTCGCCCCTACAAAACCACGCAACGGCTTTTCAAATACTTTCTGAGAATTGATGCTATTACTCCAATTGGTCGCCAGTATCAATCTCGCGGATCTCGACCGCGCCGCCATGAGGCAGCGTGGGTATACCCATGGCAATTTCCTCTGCCGCATCGTAGTGGGCAGCCTCGATTATCACGTATGCGCCGATGCCGTCCTCGACCGCAATGTGAGGGTCGGTTGTGACCGTACCATCGCCCTTGCCGCGCAGCATCCGCCCACCTGACTTCAGCCGTTGCCCGCCACGCACCCAGGAAGCAGTCGCCAGAGTTGCGCCCCAGGCGTTGTAGGTTTGCAACATCCGTTGCTGCTCTTCGGGTGTAGCTTTCATATACGCTTCCTCACCACCGCGCATCAACAACAAATACTGGGCCATTGCATTTACCTTTCGCTGGGTTTCGCTGTACCAATACTTGGAGGACAGCCCTGCTGCATATAATACACTGCTGCCTCCACTAGCTCATTGTATATCAGAACAAACGTTCTGTCAATAGCTGCGCCACGGGCAACAAAAAAACCCTCATCACCAGGACGAGGGCCAACACCTCAACAACCATCAATCTTGAACTATCTGCTACCCAATTTAACATTCAACATTCACAATTCTACATTCCGCCGCAGGCAGCATTGGTGGGCCGTGCAGGATTCGAACCTGCAACCGAGGGATTATGAGTCCCGCGCTCTGCCGTTGAGCTAACGGCCCATTGCTCCACTATTATACGCTGGGTTGCCCCCTTTTGTCAAAGTTACTCCGCTTCTGGTATAATCGGTAAGATGTATTTATTGTCGAAAGGAGACTTGCCCGTATGGCCGCCGACTGCGTATTCTGCTCGATCGTCGAGGGCAGCATCCCTGCCACCTTTGTCTATGAGGATGATGACACCATCGCTTTCATGGACCGCACCCAGACCGTGCCGGGCCATGTGCTGATCGTGCCGCGCCAGCACGCTGCCAACCTGTTCGAGATAGACCCCGAAGCTTACGCCCGACTGTTCAGCGTCACCGCCCATCTTGCCCGTGCGGTCAAGGCCGGGCTGAACCCAGCGGCGATGAGCATCTTGCAGAACAATGGCCGCGAGGCAGGCCAGACGGTTGACCACCTCCATGTTCACATCCTCACCCGCGAGGCCCACGACGGCTACCGCATCAACTGGGATGACCTCCCCGCCAACGCCGAGCAACTGGAAGGCTGGGCCGTCCGCATCCGCGAAAACCTGTTACTTGCATCCCACCAGGGCGAACAACGGTTCGTCCCTACAGAAACCGCAACCCCGAACCCGATCCGCTCGTTTTACCACTTGACAGCGCCACCAACTGCGGATACAATAGCTCTATCTTGACATAACATCAAGACACCAGCCAACCCTGGCTAGAAGATAATGGAGAGTTACCCAATGCTCTTGCCGAAACGATTGCAACTGCTGGCCGTCATCGTTGCCACCGTTGCCCTGCTGCTCCCCTCGGTCAGCTTTGCCCACGCTGCCCCTACCACAATTGTCACCCCACCGACTACTGTCTCGGCGCTCGACCTTACCGCGCCGCATCGCAGCGATCAATTGCTGGTTACGCTTAAGCCGGGGGCGATGCCCGCCGCAGCCTTCGCCCGCGACCGCGCCGCGATGAGCGACCCCAGTGTGGAGTTCGCGCTTGGCCTGCACCCCGATGCCAGCACTGGCCTCACCCTGCTGACCGCCCACTCCACCACCCTGCGCGACCTGTTCGCCCGCGTCGGCGCATATAGCGGCTACCAAATCTGGCCTGGCATTACCAGCTACCAGCTTAACCTTCCCGCTGGCAGCGACCTGGCCGCCGCTGCTGCCGTCTTGCAAGCCGACCCCAACGTAGCAAGGGTGCAGCCCAATTACATCTACACGGTTGATAGCT
>JBBRMT010000208.1:0-8750 GCA_038230695.1 Chloroflexia bacterium | reverse complement strand
GTAGTAGATGAGCAGAGGGTGCAGGTTAAGCGCGGGGCTGTATTCCTGATCGGCGGCATTGATATATAGCTGTTCGGGGATGGCCTCATCGTTAGCCAGCATATAGGGATCACGCACCTGCGAGGGATAGTTGCCGGTCAGGTCGGTAACATAGTGTTCGTACTGGCGGGTGCGTCCCCCCGCCCGCTGCACCGAGTTGACCCATATGAGCCGGTAGCGGGTAAGGAAGTCCATATGGGCAAGCAGTTCTTCCAATGCCGGGCTGAGGACGTTGACCACCTTTTCGCGCTCGTAGCCGCTCAGTTTCGCGCCGTGGGCAGTGCCGTTGCGATATTGCAGCAGCAGTTCGAGGAACTCGCGGGTGGTAACGACTTGCGCCTGCTTGTTGTCGCCCCGGTTCATCTGGGTAGCGACAATCATCTTTAGCTCATTATAGCCGGTTAGCAGCGCCGACCCTTCGCGGTACTTCTCGTTGAGGCAGGCGGCCATTTCGCTCACCACCAGCGGCTTCTTCTGGCGGGCGTAATAGTTGATAATATCGCGCATCCAGCCCACCCAGTTGCCCAGGCTGGGCCGCTCCAGCGCCTGCAAGCTATCGCTAATCGTCTGATCGCCGCCACCCTCGTTGATATACTGGCACATCGCCAGCACCGCCAGGTACTTGACCGTGACCTCGTACAAATCCATGAGGAAATCGTGTATCTGCGTCTCATCGCGGGTTTGCTTGTAGGCGCGATAATAGGAGCGAGCGATGGGGTAAGGGTACTCGCCCAGTATCTTTGCGTCAATTTTGGGTGGCATTGGCTCTTTCCTTTGCGACTTCCTGCTTTACCAGTTGGGCAAGGGCAACGTTATCAAGCTGTTTGGCCCGCTCGATGGTCCAGTTGGCCCACCTGTTAGCGGTGGCCGGTTCGTCCATATCGCGGGCAAGGCGGGTTAGCTCCAGGCCGGTGATGGCGATCTCGTAGGCATCGCCGCCCGGCCAGAGCGTCTTCAAGTTGTCGGTGAGCATCTGGTTAGCGGTGGCCCACTTCTGCTGCAAGCGGGCAAGCTGGCCGCCAATGATAATGATGGCTGCACGGGTGTCGGGGATGTCGGCCAGCTTGTCCTTTGCCTCATCCAGCGCCGACTGCGCCTTGTCTACCGCGCCCGCATCGGCGTGCAGCCGCGCTGCAGTGAGTGCGGCGAAGCCCTCGCTGTGGCGGGCGGCGGCCTGGTCGCTCAGGCGACTGGCGGCTGCACGGCTGGCGGCGACACTGACCCATGCAGCCTCGTGATCGCCCTTCAGCCGCTGCAAATCGGCAATCTGGTTGGTGAGCTTGCTGACCAGGCTGGCGGCGGGTTGCTCGTCGGCATTGACCAGATCGAGGTCGCGCTGCAAGTAATCAAGCGCCTCATCCAGCTTCCACATTCGCGCATACAGCCCGCCCAACCCTCCGTAGGCCGCGCCCAGGCCGTAACTGTCGCCCAACCCTTCCAGTTCGGGAATAAGCTTCTGGAAGGTCTCAGCCGACTCGCTAGCGCGACCCAGGTTCTGGTAGGCGTAGGCAAGGGTATTGCCGATGCTGGCAGCAAGGTAGCGATCTTTAAGCTGCGTCCGTGCCTCCTGCTCCGCCTCGCTGAGATATTGGATGGCCTCAGCTTTGCATTGGAAGCTGAGGCACTGGCCTAGATAGTGCTTGCCCTGCACCGCTGAGGCACGATCGCCTTGCCGCTCGGAGATGTCGAGCGCAGTACGTAGGTAGCGTTCGGCCTCGGCCAGCTTTCGCATCCGATTGTATACCAGCCCCAGTTCGAGGTAAACGCGGTCGAGGTCTTCGGCGGCCACCAGTTGTGCGGTATCAAGGCCCGCGGCAACGGTTTCCTCGCTGATGCCGTGCGCGGCATAGAGCGAAAGGCAACCCTGCAACTCGGTAATCGCCGCCTCGAAGTTGCGCTGCTGACTGAGCATACTGCCGCGATAAACCCCTACCCGCACCCGCCCATCGAGGTCGCCCGCCGCGCCATATAGTTGTTCGCACTGGTCAAAACAAGAAGCTGCCTTGCCGTAGTTGCCCAGCTTGAAGTAAAGCCAACCGAGGTGGCCGAGCAGGTCGGCACGCGGCGATTCAGCTGCGTGCGCCTCCGCCGCGTCCACATCGGTGAGCGGCAAGGCGGCTTCGAGGTCGGCAATTGCATCTTTGGTGTTGCCCAGGTACTCGTAGGCGAGTGAGCGGGTGGTCAACACCTCGCGGCGGATAGCAAGGTTCTCGTCGCTGGCGGGCAGATGGTCGAGGCAGGCCAGCGCATGGGTGTAGGAATCGGCGGTTTCGGCGTAGGCGGTTTCGTTGAAAAGCTTGGCGGCGGCGGTCATATAGTAGCGCGAGGCAGGCTCATACTGGGCGGCGGCGAAGAAGTGGCGGGCCAGGTCGGCGGCCACTACGTCCCCACTGCCCTGCTGTTTCGCCAGTTGCTCCCATGCGGTTGCCACCTCCAGGTGGTCGGCACGCAGCAGGCTGGGCGGCAGCTTACGCAGCAGCGAGTTGTGGATATGCGCGGAGGTGAAGGTCAGCGCCTGCTCGTCGCTGGCCTCGGTGGTGATAATCTGGTGGCGTTCGGCAAGCTCGGCAAGCTGGCGTAGCACCCCGCGACGACTGGCGCTCAAGCCCTGATATTCGCGCATGGATTCGCTGGTAAGCAACTCGATGGGGAAGCGTCGCCCCACTACCGCCGCGCACTCTAGCAGGCCGTACAGATCGGGGCTTAGGGTATCGAGGTACTTGGCAGTCAATGCGCCAACCAGGGTCGCGCCACGGGTAGTATCGTCGGCGCTCTCGTCGCTGGCGGTAAACACTGCCACCTCCCCACCGTGGGCTAGATACTCGATGCTCTCATGGACGATGCCGGGGACACCGGCGCTAAAGCTGGCGATCTGCTCCCGCGCCTGCTTGATCTCCGCCTCGACAACGTGGTTGCGGGGGTCGTGGGCTAGCTCATCAATCGCCGCCAGCGTGTCATGATGGGCGAGCGGGTCGAGCTTGACCATCTCGCCACGAGTGCGGCTAATCAGGGTTCGCAGCGCGGTCGGCACCTCGTCGGGGCTGCCATCCCAGCCCAGCATTACCAGGATGGGAAAGGTGGGCGTAATCAGGGCATCGAGCAGCTTGAAGGTGGTCTCGCGGGCGTACTGCGCGTCGTCAATGATCAGCACGATTGGCTTCTTCTTACCCTGTTCATACCAGCTACGCAGCATCTGGTGGATGACGAGAAAGTTCTTGTTCACCGCAACGGCGCTACTGCCTTCCTCCCGCGCCCGCCGCTGCTCCTTGTTGAAATTGTTGACCCGCCGCACCATGTCGCTCACCTCGAAGGCGATGCCGATCGGGTTGGGGATGAGCGAGTTAAAGATATTGATCACGTCGGCAATGTGCTTGCCCGCCTCCAGGCCGAACTCCCTGGTTGCACCGCCCACCGTGTTGCTACGCACAATCGCACCGCCCGCGCCAAAAGCGAGACCGAGGGCGCTGAACACCGGCTGGTAGGGGTTGCTATCCGCCGATTCGTCGGCGTGGCCGCTGTAGACGAGGAAACCAAGCTTGTGGGCCTCGGCCTGACAGTGGGCGAGCAGTTCGCTCTTGCCCATGCCCTCCTGCCCGCCGAATAGCAGACAATCGTTGCGCCCACTCTTCAGCCGCAGCAGCGCGTTGCTGATCAAGCCAAGCTCAGTATCGCGGCCAAATAGCTTGACCGCACGAGCTTCGGCTTTCTTGTTCTTATCGTCCTGCTTGCTGATGGCGGCTATCATAAGGTTTGGTGCTGAGTGCTGAATGCTGAGTGCTGAGTGCTGAGTGCTGAGTTCTGAGTTCAGTGCCGGGGTGCTACACTTGAGCGGATTATAGCACACCTCTGCATGATGGTGCAAGATGGGCGGCCAGCCAGGGTGTGCGTCACATTCTTGCAACGTATGTGTGGCGTAGGGGCGGATTGCGTCCGCCCTGGTTGGATATGCAAAAACGTGACGCGCACCCAGCCAGCCAGCGGATTTGGCAAACCGACGAACCGGATTTGTGATTGGATGGCTGTGCAGGGATTGCTGTGTAAGGGCGCATGGCATATGCCCAGATGCAAGGCATCAATGCCCATCGTCGGCATCAACATTAGGATAGGGGCGCATGGCATATGCCCAGATGCAAGGCATCAATGCCCATTGTAACCTTGTATGGTGAAGAGTTACCGAGGGTTGGGGCGCAACCCCATGCTGAAGCACATCAATGCGTATGGTAACCAGCAGCCTCACCCATACGATTCCGCGCCCTCCGCGATTCTAATCGCCCATCCGCATCCCTGTGCGCTGCCTCGGGGCGTATGCCGCGTCCCTACGCCAACGTTGTCGGATGCGATGGGCATGATCGTAAGGCAAGTGGGGCGTATTACGCCAACGTTGTCGGGTGCGATGGGCATGATCGTAAGGCAAGTGGGGCGTATTACGCCAACGTTGTCGGGTGCGATGGGCATAGTCGTAAGGCAAGTGGGGCGTATGCCATGCGCCCCTATATCAGCGGAGAGGGGTGGTTTGCTTCACCCTCGCTAAGGCAGCGCGGCTAGAAGTCCTTGCCGCCACCACCGCCACCACCGCCACCGCCGCCGCCACCGCCACCTCCACCGAAGCCGGACTCGAAGCCGCCGCCACCAGTGTTGCCGCCGCCGCCTCCACCACCGCCGCCACCGCCGAAAATCTCGCCGAGGATGTTGCCGCCCTCGCTGTGGCCGCTGCCCCCACCGAAGGGCGACGCGAAGGTGCCACCGCCGGTGTTGGGCGCATTATTTTGCACACCGCTGCCGCCACCCCCGCCGAAGTCCTGACCGCCCCCGCCTTGCTGATTGCCGCCCCGATTGTGATTATCCCCGCCACCGAACGGGATGGGAATAGGGATTGGCAGGATGCCGCCACCGCCGCCCCAGCCGCCGCCGTAGCCCCCATTACCGCCGTAGCCACGATAGCCGCCGTAACGACCGAAGCGACCCCTTACCCGATTGCTGTAGCCGCGCACGCTGTTGAAGATACCGAAGACGATGAACAGTAGCACCAGCCCGCAAAGACAGGTGCCGATGCCGAGGCCGCCGAGACCAAAGCCGCCCCCGCTGCTGCTATAACCACCACCGTTGTTCACACTACCGCCCACCCCATTATTGCCGGAGCCTGGCAGGTTCACAACCGGCGGGTTGCTGCTGCCGCTGCCACCGCTGGTAGTGAAGCCGCTGCCCGGTGCGCCGCTGATGCCCAGGGCGCTGGAAGCCTGCCCACCCAGGGCCGCATCCAGCGAATATAGGCTGGCGAACACGGCGGGGGGATACTGTGGCCCGCCGCTGGCCTTCAGGTACTGCACTCCAGCATTGTAGGCGTTCTGCTGATCGCTGTTGCCCAGCCCGCTGTTGTTACCCACCAGCGCCACATAGTAATGATAGTTCGTTGCCGTGCTGGCCGCAATTAGGACACCATTGGATGGCACGCTGCCGCTCACCTGGTTGACGAAGGCGCTCTTGCTGCCATGGAACGAGGAGGTGGTAATGACCACCACTGGCACGTTCATCGCATTGGCAAACTGCAACAGGCTGGCGCGTTGCCCGCTGCTGAACACGTTGGCATTATCCTGCATCTGGGAGCCGGATGAGGCGAAACTGAGCGTCACGCTCAACATCAGCATAATCGCCAGCCCCAGTCCCGCGCCGAGGCGTATCATCTTGTTCATCGTCGCTTCCTTTCTAAATGGAAGTTGGCATATCTGTTGTCATCGTCAAGCATATATCGGTAGTTAGCACAATTTGCGCCACGCCGCTCTAATCCCTATTCTATCCTCTACCTTCCACCTTCCACCTTCTACCCTCTACCTTCCTAGAAGTCTGGCCCGCTGCCGCCGCTGCCGGAGCTAAACACCGCACCGAGGATGCCCCCCAGAATGTTGATCGCTGCGCCTGCTACCTGGCCCGCCACTTGGGAGCCGCCCACCGCTGCCGCTGCGCCCAGTGAACTTTGGAACGCGCCGCCGCCCGTGCCACTGCTGCTTGAGTCGCCACTATTGCTCGAAGAGCCGATGCTCGACTCGAACTTGCCGCCGCCCGTGTTACTGGCGGTGTTGCCTGACACACCGCTGCCGCCGCCACTACCTATCGCGCTGGCGAACCCACCACCGCCGGTGTTGGGTGTAGTGGGCGGGGAGACGTTGCCGCCACCTGCAGAGTAGCCACCGCCGCCATACGAACCGCCCCCCAGCCAGATGGGATAGAAGATTGGACCATTGTCGTAATAACCACCACCGCCCACTATGCCGCCCGCCCCTGAGCGCGTCGCCACATGGTGCGACAGTCGCCAGATCCAGCGCACGAAAATGAACAGGAACCAGATGCCTAGTAGGATGATAATAAACCCGCCGATAATCGCCCACACACCGGGGCTTGAGCTTGATGATGCGCCGGAATTGCTGCCCTGCCCGGCATCGTATGACTGGCCGCTGTCGGTCGAAGCCACGCCGTTCGCGCTGGTTGCGCTGGTGGGATTGCCGCTCCAGGTGTTGGCCGAGAGCAGCGGTCCACTGGCAGCAGGCGACGGCACGCTCAACGACCCTTTGATCGAACCGAAAATTGAGGCCAGCGTCAGGCTGAAGCTAGAGTTGGAGCTAAACTCCGTCTGCCCCCCCTGCACCGCATCGTCGAGATCGCTCTGCGTCAGCCCTGAGTGCGGACCTGCGCCCAGCACGATGAAGCGGTTGTCAGTCTTACTGTCGCTGTAGGTGGAGATAGCGGCGACGAAGTTGTTGTCGGTGAGGTAGGCGCTAATCCTGGTCTTGAAGTCGGCGAGTGTGCCGCGATACTGGTTGGTGACTACGATTAGCGCAGGGATAGATAGGTAGTTGTCGCTGAGGCTGTGAATATCGCTGATGTCGGCCTGGCTAAGAACGCCACCCTCGTTGATGATGTTTACGTTGCCGTTGTTAGAGGCAATTGCGGTGGGGGCATTGCTGGCCGAGGCGGGGCCGAGTTTGCCGCCCAGGTAATCAATCGCCGCATCAATCGCCAGCGCGTACTGTGGGCCGCTGCTGGCCTTGAGGAAGGTATCGGCGGCGTTCTGCGCCCTGTTTAGCAGGTCGGCGCTAACCCCAGAGTGCGGCCCCGCGCCCAGCAACCGATAGTGCGCGTTGACGCTGTTATCCTTGTAGGTGGATACGCCGATGACCACGTTGTTGTCGGTGACATACTGAGCGATCTTGCGGCTGAAATCTACCTTTGCGCCCTTGTACTGGTTGGTGATAAACAGTACCAGCGGTATAGGCAATTGCGCTGCGTGGTTGCGGATCGCGCTTATATCGCTGTCGCTGAGGACGTTGCCCTCATTGATAATCATAACCTTACTGCTTTGCCCGCTGGGTGTGGCAGCCTGGGCCAGCACGCCAGCAGCGTTGCCAAGCAGCAGGCCGAGCAAAACGATGGCCGACAGGGTAATGCGCTTCATTATGATTATCCTCTTGAGCTAAACATCTCAGCAAGGTGATACACGTTTCTTCTGCCACTGAGCTAATCCTTGCCTGCATTTGGTGAAGGGCAGTAGTGGCGGGAGATAACTCGCTGCTTGCTGAGTTACTGAGGGCTGGGAGCGTAGCTCCGAGCGGTGCGGCGCATCAATGCTTATTGAAAGCAATGTTGTACCAAAGCAAATAACAGCGGTAAAGCGCGATGAATGTGGTGCAAATGTACGCTGTTGCTTGTTCGCTAGGTGGCGCATAAACAATGGTAGCAGGCAAGCATCTGGTAATCAATGAGACTAATCCTGGCTATCCGCTCACCTTGGCGTTGTGCGACGACCAGTTGGCATCAAAGATTTGCTTGGCCTGATCGATCTCGCCCTTCGCGCTTTGCAGCGCGGCTTCCACATCGTGCAGGTCGTGGTCGAGTTTGCTGTAGCGGAAGGCGAGGGGGAAGAAGCCGGGACTCTTCAGTTGGGCTAGCTCGGTGTTGGCCTGACTGAGCAATTGATTGCCGGGGTTGAGTTGGGCATTCACCTGTTCGTAGGCCTGCGGGTTCTGCATCTTGAGGAAATCGAGGTTGCCACCCATCTGCACCACCTCGCCACTGAGGTCGCTGGATAGTTTCTTGGCGTTGCCCATCCGAATCGCCCAGCGGGCGTTCAGCCCACTGATGGTGAAGAAGGCGATGGCGAGAATGGCTATAATTACGATAGCTACGATGGTGATGAAGCTGTTGCGTTGGCCGCTATCGTTGCCCAGTATCTTGTCGTCTACCGCAGTGGCGAAGGAAACCGTGCCGTCCACTACGCTCTTGGTGAAGGTAGCCCGCTGCGCGTTGAATATCGTGGTGGTGTCGCTCGGCGATAGCTTGGTGGTGGTGGCTGCCGATCCGCCGGTTATGTCGGTCAGAACCAGGATACCCTGGCCCATGTTCAAATAATCATGTAGATACTGGCAGTAGTTGCTTAGGTTGCCATATTGTGACGGTATATCATTGCTCAGGATCATACCGATTTTGACATCGTAGCCCTTGCCCTTCAGGTTGTTGACGGCGTTCTTCAGCTTGCTATCGGCATCAGTTATCCCTGCGCCCTTCAGATCATCGCTGGCCTGTTGCGAAATGTAATAGCCCTGGTTGCCTAGCGCATTGATGATCCCGACGCTGGGACTCTGGGCATGGGCGTGGCTAAAGCTGAGGACAAGCGCAAGGGCGCAGCCTAGCAACGCGATTATTGCGTTGCGGCGCACAAG
>JBBRMT010000207.1:0-8768 GCA_038230695.1 Chloroflexia bacterium | reverse complement strand
TACCTTAAGTCGCTAATCATCTTCAACCGCATTGGCAACTTGCACAATATAGAGATCTCCGATAGCAACATCGCCGACATCCGCGCCGCCGTCGGCGAAGCGGCCTGGCCCGCTCTCGAAGCTGAAGCCGCTCGCATCGCCACCGACCCCACCTGGCGACCAGAGGTGCCAGACGCTATCCAGGAGTGAGGCAGAAGAGCGAGCAGAGCCGCGCCGAGGGCCGCTGCTAGTAGGTGAGTAGCAGGCAACCAGGAGAAACTCTTTGGATAACAAGGTGGTAGGGGAGGAAACCGGGCAAAGCGCGGCCATCGACGAGGCACTGGTCATGCGCTGTGCCACCTACCTCACCCCTCTTGATGAGGATGACGATGAGTTCTGCTCCCCAGAGTGCCGTGAAGCTTGGTGGCAGGAATACCAACGCAGTGATGTGAAGGTGGTTGCGTTAGTCAGGAGTGTAGTGATGGCGGAGTTCAGCTTGAGGAAACGCAAAGCAAACAGCTTCGAGACCAACAACCCGGAGGCATTCTGTCGCTGGCTCGGAGAGCAGGACTTCGTCTACGATGACCAGATACCAGCGACACACGAGTTTGCCAGGATGAAGCAGGCAGGGCAGATTGCAGTTGTTTACGACTCCGGCAAGGTCGTTTGCCAGGGTAGCCAGGCCGATCTGCTCGTGCTACTCTTGAATAACGTGCTTGAGGCGCATCCATGGCCGGTTTTAGTTTATCACGGGCACAGCACTGCAGGACGCAGCAAAAGGGCAACTCTTGGGCGATAAGGAGTCTGGACGCTGTGGCGAACATCCTCGTCTATTGGACCTGGGACAACTATCAGGCCGACCTCCGCTTTGGCGCTGGTTTCAACTTCAACTCCCGCCAGCCGCGCCTACACCAGGCGGTGGAGATTGGTGATACCGTCTGGGCCGTCACATCCAGGAGGCTTGGCGATGGCCGAGAGGGAGTGTTCATAGTCCAGCGACTTCTAGTCAAAGCCAAAACATTCAACTCACCCGGCTACAAGTACGGCAAGTACCGGGTGTGGGGTGACATCCCAAAGTCCTCCTACTATGCCGCCCGTGACGAAGATAATGCCGATAGAATAGTTCGCGCCCTACGCTTTTCCAGCGACCGCCCAATTGGGGAGAGCAGACAGCCGGTTGGTCAGCACCTCCAGACCATCCGCGAACTTACCGCTCAGGACCAACAGCTACTCACTCAATTTGCGCTGACCCTCAGTCCCGAACCACGCACCGCAAGAATGCCTGAGGAGATGCAGCTAGAAGCAGCGATCATTGCCGGTGGAGAAGAGGTTGCCAGGCTGCTGGATACACCGCAAGCGCTAGATAAAGAAGCCAAGGCCAGGCTGGGAGAAGCGGCGCGGCGCAGTCCCAGACTTCGCTCCGAGCTTCAGCAGATGTACGAGGGGCGCTGCCAGATGGGCGACTTCGATTCAAGAGCAAGGTACAACGCTGATGTGGTGGATACTCATCACATTCAGTACATAAGCCGAGGCGGCGATGATGCGCTCGATAACATCGTGGTAATCTGTCCTAACCACCACCGCGCTATTCATGCAACGGGTGCGGTGTTCGATTACTACGATCTCAGCTTTGTGTTCGGGGAGGAGCAGCGCGAGAAGCTGGCGATTAACTATCATCTCAAGGCGAATGAGTAAGCAAGGCGTATGGTGCTCGGTTCTAAAGCGTACAATGGCGCAAAGCACGGCTGATGCGGTGAGGCGGCGCAGGGGAGGCATCGCTCGTTGTATATGCGGCTCGTAGCAAGCACCACCAGATAAAACACACCATTAATGCTCACAACAACAACAACCTTCTATTGTAGCACGCCCGGAGCCGTGGTATATTGGCAAGAACGTCCGCCCCAACGCTGACCTACCCTACGCTTGCTCATCCCCGCTCTTCGTAGCGAAGGTCTGGCCCATAAGCCTCGTCCTAATCACAGCCACGCTTTGCTCTCTGCCCTTCGCTTCACTCTTGTCGCCACCCGGCTATCACACTCTAGCCTATCCTCTACTATCCTCGTCGGTCGCTGCTCCCCTCGCAAAGCATTGCTACAACGGCAATATATCGCCTGATGCCGTACCATGGTCTACACAGTTTCGCGTTGGCATTACGTTAAGACTCTCAAGACCCGTGAAAGCTGATAACCAGGCACAGCACGACTACAAAAGGGAGCTTTTTCTTTTTATGGTAGCACTGGATGGGTACAACTAGATAGCAAGCCTTATTGCGTTTATGGTATAATATCGTATAGTTACAACAACCTGAGGAGTGTTCAATGAGCAGCGATGAGGTTGCTAATCAGAATGATGAAGATAAGAATGAGGAAGGGGTTAGCGACCAAGACACTGTCGAAAGTGTGGTCAATGAAGCAGGTCATCAAACCGCTGAACATGCTGATATAAGCACTTCACCCAAACAGCAAGCGGCGGATGAACAACTGATTGATAGACTAGGCGCTGAAGAAGAGAGCTGGGAAGCAGATTATCAGTGCTACGATGAGGAATACGGCGGGTGTGACGCTCTTTCTCATGACTTTTTCGGTAGGCAACTCTCCTGCACAGAGATAGGCGCACTGGTTGGCGCACCAGCTGACGCTCAGGTCAGGGTTCGATGCGGTACTCGTTATATCGGACTCAGCCCTTCCAGCGTAACGAAGGTGAATGGGATAACCATCGTGGTTACGCACAGGTTCTACCAGGTCGCTCAGAAGCGCGTTATCTTTAAGGAAGGTAATGGCGCACTGGTTCTTTTCAACGAGATATTTGTGGTTAACAAGGACGTAGCGCCAGCATATACTGGCACACGGGTGCTGGCCCACTCAGTTCAGGCGCTTTTGCGTTATAATCAGAATACTGGAGCGAAACACCGGATTAGAAGAATACGCACGCACGCCTTCAGCGCCAGCGATGCTTACAATGGTGCTTACACCTGGGCAAGACTTGGTTTCAACAGCGATCTTGAGCGCATCAGCTCCAGTCTTAGAGAGAAGCTGCTTAAAGAGGTGCAGGCCACTGAATACAGCGACGAACTGCGCCAGGCAATGGGTCGTGTAGAGAACTTGAATGACCTTATCCTTGCAGGTGGGGCGGAATTGTGGCGGAAGAACTACGAAGAGTTTTGGGGAGATTTCGACCTAAACCCAAATTTGGACTCCATCAGCATACTCTTTAGCTATATTGAGAAGAATGGAGTCGAGCTATGAGCCATAAGAATACTAATAAGCGGATGGAGAGCAGCAACATGGTTATCAATGTTGACGAAGACGTTATGCCCAGTTTGGGAGGGGACTTTGAACAAATCCCCTTCGGCCCGGAGGATGACGCTCCTATCGGGGAGGCGCTAAAAGCAAGGTGGAAGGCCAAAGTACAGGCTAAGGAGGCAGCTCACGAAGCTGGCCAGGTTCTGGAATGGGCAGGTACTCACAATATCCAGGGGGGCAGCAATGTGGAGGTGCCATATGATGATTTTGAAGGTGCTATAGCAGACTTGGAAAAAGCTGTAAGCGTCAGACCTGATGATGCCGCGCTAATCTTTCAGCGGGCGAACCTGCATATGCGGCTTGGTGAGTATGATCTGGCGTGGAGTGATTATGTCCTCTCAATTCGGGCGCAAGGTTATTTGCACAGTAATAAAGGGGAGAATGATGCGGCCATTGCCGCCTTCAGCAAGGTCATCGAACTGGCCCCTGATTTCGACGAGGCGTACTGCGATCGAGGGGTTCTCTATATGAGAAGTGAGGCTTACAATAACGCTCTACGAGACTTTGAAAGGGCAATCGAACTTAATCCAAATGCCGCTTTGTTCTATGACAATCTTGGGATTGCCTACACCCATTTGGAGAACTATGATCAAGCCATGGCTAGCTTTGATCAGGCAATTGCACGAGATCCTGACCTGGCTACTGCTTATACCAGCAAGGGATTTATTTACAATCAGAAGCATGACTACGAACAGGCAGTCAGGAATTGTACCATTGCAATTGCCCTCAACCCCAACTTTGCCGAGGCTTACAACAATCGGGCAGCGGGCTATATAGGTTTGAAGGAGTATGGGCAGGCAATGGAAGACAGCACCAGAGCGATTCAGCTAAAACCTGATCTCTCAGATGCGTACACTAGACGCGGGGGAATATACGGGCAGCTTGGCGATTACGACAAGGCCGAAGATGACTTTCTCCAGGCAATCAGATTGAACCCGAAGAATCCAAACGCTTATTCAGGGCTTGGTGCAGCCCATTATTCCCAAAAACGCTACAACGAGGCGATTCAGGAGCTAACACGAGCGGTCGAGATGGGCGTGTCACATCCCTATGTGTACATAAACCGTGCTAATGCCTATGCGATGGTGGATAATTACGAGGCGGCCTTCGCTGATTTCAGCCGGGCAATCTCGCGCTTCAACGCGCCTGACTCACTCTTTTTGGCTGACAGGGATAATCTCGCATACTCCTATTACGGACTGGGACTTAGCTACTCTCATCTCGGCGACTATGATAAGGCCGCTGATAGCTACGCTACTTCTCTTGCCATCAACCCAAGCTACGCTGAGGCACTCGCTAATCGTGCGGCTATGTATCTAAAGATAAAACTCTACGCAAGTGCGGAAGAAGACCTTAAGGCTTCGCTCACACTTGGACTAAGTAGCCCTGACATATACAACTTGCTTGGCTCGGCTTATTACTATCAGAATAAGTTCAAGCTAGCGAAAGAATGCTATGAGAAGGCTATCAGCCTCAAACCAGAACACGCTCAAGCTCATAGCAATCTTGGCGCTACGCTGTCCGAAGCTGGTAAGTATGAGGACGCTCTTAATGAGTATCAAGTTGCGCTAAGTCTGGCTGAAGATCCAACCCTCAATCAGGTGGTATCGTCTAATATCGAAGAGGTTAGAGCGGCCCTACAAATGAAACGAATCAATGGCACCAGGAGTAGGGGTGCTAATTTGCCCAGTCTAGCGCAGGTGTTCTATATGCCTACTCCATCAGCCATACGCGCTGATGCGACCGCCATTGCAGCTTGATGCTACGAACGTGGTTGCCTCAAAATATAACTGACTCGCTTCAACTAGCGCGTGCATAACACCGCTGAATGCACTTACCCATACCAACCACGCGCTCCCCCACCAGCTTGCTCGCTTCCCGTTCCTGCTTCCTGGCCTTCTCGACTCTTATCCGAATCTTGCGCCGTGCATCCGCCAGCAACTCACGGGTGGCAGCACAACTGGCAACAAAAGCACGCCGCCCCAGTACCCGTTTAACTAGCATCCCCAGCTACTCACGGATGGCAGCACAAACTCGCTTGCCTTTCGCCACTGTTCAGATCAAGTCTTTAGTGAACAGGAGTTCTTTATACTCTTGTTCTCTAAAGAAGGCGAAGTTCTGGCGTAAAGCAAGCGGACCTAACGTCACCCGTGGTGAGGCGCTGATCGCCGGGGAAAGCTCTTCGCCACAGACCTATATCGCACTGCAAAGGAGGTGGCTGCAGAGTATTGAATTGTAGGGGATAACTAGAGTCGAGGAGGCACTTGTGGCAGCGTGGTCGAGGCGTGATGGAAACGTTGTCCGTCTATGACCGCTCCCGCAACACCAATAAACCATGGAACGCTTCACAACGACAACATAACCGGTGTAGATCATCAAAGTGCCGCGCCCCATAAATATATGTATCTTCACGCCACCCTCTCTCCTTCATCTTCTCACTTGCCACCAACCTGCCAATGCACTCCTAGCGATCGCCCACGCATTATCCCTTTACCTCTCGCAGCGATCGCACCTCTGGCTGCCCATATGCTACCCTCACAATACTAATGTCGCGCCGCTTGCCTACACCCGCCGAAAGTCTGGTTGCCATCCTGCTACGTGTTCTCGTCCCAGTCCCTACCTTCGCAGCTATGGTTTCCGACGTGACCTGCCCCTCCCTTGTGCCCATAGAACTCCCGTGCTACAATAGCAGTAACACTACGCCTAGAGGAGAGCAAGCCCTATGCCGATCAAAGTATTGCCACCCGAACTCGCCATCAAGATTGCTGCGGGTGAGGTCGTCGAGCGACCTGCAGCCATCGTCAAGGAGCTGCTGGACAACGCCATTGATGCGGGCGCAACCAATATCCGCATCGAGGTTCGCACCGGCGGCCAGGACTACATTCGCGTGATTGACGATGGCACCGGCATCCCCGCTGCTGAAATCGAGCTTGCCTTCCAGCGCCACGCCACCAGCAAGATTGGCGAGCTGGCCGACCTGTTCAAGATCAACACAATGGGCTTTCGCGGTGAGGCGCTGCCCAGTATCGCCAGCGTGAGCAGAATGAGCCTGGTCAGTCGCACTGAGGGTGAGCGTGACGGCACCGAGGTAGCATTCGAGGGTGGCGTGATGACCGCCAAAGAAACCAGGGTTGCGCCGCGTGGCTCAATCGTCACCGTCCGCGACCTGTTCTACAACGTGCCTGTTAGACGCAAGTTCCTCAAAGCTCCCAACCAGGAGACTGCCGCCATCAGCCACATTGTCAGCCAGTACGCGCTCGCCTATCCCCACCTGCACATCACTCTGGTGGCCGAGAACCGTACCTCCTTCCAATCTCCCGGCACCGGCGTGCTGCTCAATGCGATCAGGGCGGTATATGGCGCGGAGATTGCAGCAGGCTGCCTGCCGGTCGGCCAGCTCCCCGTTACCGAGGATGCTGCCAGGCTGGAAGCGGTTGCGGCTGATGAAGATGGTAGCTGGGAGCGGGCCGCTGGCTAGGGCGATAAGCAGGAAGTAACTAGGCAGCCTACCACGCACGAAGAAGAGCAGTTCGCTCACGTGTGGGGTTATATCAGCCGCCCCGATGTGAGCAGGGGCAATCGCCAGTATATCAACTTCTTTGTCAATCACCGACCGGTGAACAGTCAGACCCTCAGCTATGCGGCCGAGGATAACTACCGCACTTTGCTGATGACCGGCCGCCACCCCATTGTGGTGCTGAACATCGAGCTAGACCCGCGCATGGTGGATGCCAACGTGCATCCCCAGAAAGTCGAGGTTAAGTTCGCCGACGAGCGCGGCGTGTTCTCTGCGGTGCAGCAAGCGGTGCGCCAGGCGCTCTCTGGCTACAGAGGCGTACCTAACCTGAACATCGGAGCGAAGCCGGGCAAATCGAATGGCACAGACGTGGAGGAGCAGGAAGAGCTACGCTATGGCCCGACCTACGAGGCCAAGCCCACTCCCTCACAGGCCAGGTCTCAGGATGAGGCTGCTACTCTCACTTCCCGTTCGTCTACGCCGAGGGATGATGGCAGTGTTAGCGTAGGCAGCGTGGGTAGCGTAGATAAAGAGGTGGACTGGCTGGCTCTAGCCAGCGAGGCGGAGCAGACTGCTCAAGGTAGCTCCCAGCCAAAAGAGCAGCGCAGCGCCAGTCAGCCGGTGGAGAGCCGCCGACCGCTGCCGCCGCTCAGGATTGTGGGTCAGATAACCAGTGGCTACATCACCTGCGAAGGACCGGAGGGGATGTACATTGTTGACCAGCACCGTGCCAGCGAACGGGTGCTCTACGAGCATATCCTTGCCGCGATGGGGCGTGGCGGCGAGGGGACTAGTAGCCTCACCTTGCCTCAACCAGTATCTATCCCGCTAGCTGAGGAGCAGGCGGCGGAACTGGCGGAGCGCCGCACTGCGCTGGCCGGGCTGGGATTTAAGTTGGAGGTTGAGGAGCAGGCGACAGTGTTCAGCGCGGTGCCAGAGGTGCTTGCCGCAGCAGGAAACGAGCGGCTGGCCGAGGCGATTGGCGTGGTAGCGGCTGACGTTCTGCGCCAACAAAATGCCCAACTATGGCAGGACACGCTGGCGATCAGCCTTGCCTGCCACAGCGCAGCTTCGAGTACGGAGCAGTTGGAGATGACGAGAGCTAGAGAGTTGATAGCAGAGCTAGAGGGTTGCCAGATGCCCAGGTCCTGCGCGCACGGCCTACCAACCCTGCTCCTGGTGAGCAAGGCCCAGCTCGAGCGGGAGTTCAAGCGCACTGGCTATTAGCATCTACACGATGGGGCTATCACACACGGCTATCGCAAACTCCGTCTTGCTTTCCCCTCGCCCGTGCTTCGCTATCCTCCTGCTCCGCGCTTGCCAGGCTCTGGCTTTTCACCGACCTTCCCCGTCTGCTACAATCAAGGTGGCAGCGAAGATGTCGCATAGCCGGAAGTGGGAGCAAATGGCGCAGACACATCTGGTGAGGAGACGAAACGAGGATTGGGACAGGTGGGCCGCTCGCCTGGGGCTAACCCTCTCCCAGCCGCCCAGCGCCGACGCTGCGGCCCTGCTTCGCCAGATGGCTAGCCAGTATACTCGGGTGTGGGGTAGCCCCAGTAACGCGGGGTACGAACTATACAGCTTCTACCGCTGGCTGGGGCATCATAGCTGCGACCCCGCCTGGCCCGCGCTGGTACTCACGCTGGTGCGGGAGTGGGGCGCGAACGCCGACCAGTTATCCCCCTAACGCTAACAACAACAACAACCTTCTAGTGTAGCGCACCCGGAGCGGTGGATAATTGGCAAGAACGGCTGCAATGCTGCTGCAGCTACCCTAAAGGTCTTGCGTGCTATTCTCACCATGATCACAGCATCGTTTCGCTTTCGCTTCGCACTCTCCCCTTCGCTCCGCTATAGCTACAGAGCATCTTTGACCGCAATACTATTGCTACTCACCACGACTTACGCGACAACAACATAGCTAGGGGGCAGTCACCGCGATCAAGGATAACAGGCTCAAATACAGC
>JBBRMT010000206.1:0-8769 GCA_038230695.1 Chloroflexia bacterium | reverse complement strand
TGCTGTCTATCTTATAACCGCGCTAATCTGTGGCTTTGACTGGCCGTTCGTCTACCTCAATATACTAAGCTGGATCAATGCGCAGAACAACCATTATAGTATGCACACCGATCGGATGTACACATGGCGTGGCCTATTGGTTCGCTTCAACCTGAATGACCCCTTTCTATTGGCTGTTCTAGTCGTTGTTACCGTCGCCGCATTGATCTATGCTTGGTGGCGTAGCGATCAGCGCATTTCCGATCAACCAGTGGCGAATGTGACCAACCTTGATCTGCAGCTTGCCACCACTGCTACTGCCACGGTGTTGACCAGTCTGTATCTCTATACTCATGACCTGACCATACTAATCTTCAGCGGCGCGGTGTTGTTGGGCTGGGCGGCGCAGCGTGCCTGGCCGGGCTGGATTACCACCGTGTTGTTGCTAAACCTGTTGGCAGCATTCACCATCTTCTTTGGGCAACCGACCGATGCTCTCTTTGTCGTGCTGATGGTGGTGGCGCTCGGCGCATTGCTCATTTTGTTGGTCAAGCCGCCGCTGGCCCAGAGCGCGGCTACGCCTTTGCCATAATCCTGGTGCTTCAGTATCCATTAACAGAAAGGTTGGTAGCGTTATGCCTATAAGCCTACCGAAGTATGCTCCGCAGCGGCGTGGGGTTTAGCGATGCAACAGCGGTCGCTAATTGAGCAGCAAGCCCGCTTCCGCCGCCTGGTGGTCGCCCTGCTGTTGCTCGGCATCGGGCTGGCGATCGCCGTTCGCTACCTGCTGGCCGACCTACCCTTTGGCCTGGCTGGTCACGCCAGCAGCAGCGATTACCTGAACATCTTCACCGCCGCCACGCTGATTAGCGGCGGTCACGGCCATGCCAGCGACCTGTACAATCTGGCCTTGCAAACTAGCGCGCAGCAGCAGCTTGCTCCCTATGGGGCGCACTTCCCCGACGGACTGCTGCCCTTCATTAGCCCGCCATTTGTAGCGATCGTAATTACACCGTTGGTTGGCCTGCCGATCGGTACTGGCTTCCTACTCTGGGTAGCCCTGGAGTTGACCGCGCTGCTGCTTTTGCTCTGGCTATTGGCTCCGCTGTTGCCACCGCGCTACCGCTACCTGCTCTGGCTGGGGGCGTTTGCCTTTATGCCTGTACAACAGGTCTTGGATCAAGGTCAGGTTTCCTGCCTGCTACTGCTTGGCATCGTGCTGCTGTGGCGCGGCCTACGCAGCGGCGGCAATGCCGACTGGTGGGCCGGTGCGGGCTTTGGCCTATGCCTGCTCAAACCCCAGATGCTGCCCATCTTCATAATATACCTGCTCTACCTGCGCCGCTGGCGGGCAATCGCCGGTTTCAGCGCAGTGGCGGCGGCCTGGTATCTGCTCTCCGCGCTCGTCAGCGGTTTCGACTGGCCCAGCGCCTACCTCAGCACCGTCAATTGGGTAGGTAATCAGCGCAATCACTATAGCGTATACCCAGCCGGGATGTTTAGTTGGCGGGCGGCGCTGGCGGGTTTCGACGCGGATAGCACGCTGCTGGTGACTGCCGTTTCGGTGTTTACCGGGTTGCTATTGATCTTCAGCTGGTGGCGCACCCACCAATTCCAGTCTGGCCCGCTGCAAACCTCAACTTTGGACCTGCAGCTAGCTGCTATTACCGTTGCCGCCTTGCTCGACAGTTTTTACCTCAACAATCAGGATCTGACCGTGCTGCTGTTCAGCGGCGCAGTGTTGTTGGGTTGGGCGGCACAACATGGCTGGCCCACCTGGGCGAGTGTGTTGCTGTTGGCCGATTTGCTAGCCCCGATAACTGCCGTCAATGGCTGGCCGATGAGCCTGCTGGTCATTACAACAATGGCGGTCACGCTACTCACCCTGGTGCGCCTCAGTTTGTGGCCTGAGCTAGTGGCGACGGTAAAAACCTGAAATACCGTCCGCTGATTTGTTATAATACGCCATAACTTACGTTCCCCGAAAGGAAGCGAATTGAACAACCACCCCCTTGTAGATGACCGTTTGCTGGCCGAGGTCGCCCTCAGCCGCGCTGAGTATGACCTGCTGGTACAGAAGCTGGGCCGCACCCCCACCATGGTCGAACTGGGCATGACTGGCGCGATGTGGAGCGAACATTGCGGCTACAAGTCGAGCAAACCGCTGCTCAAGCTGTTCCCCACCAGCGGCCCCCGCGTGTTGCAGGGGCCGGGCGAGAACGCGGGCGTGGTGGACATTGGCGATGGCCTTTGTGTGGTGTTCAAGATCGAGTCGCACAACCATCCCAGTGCGGTCGAGCCATATCAGGGCGCGGCCACCGGCGTTGGCGGCATTGTGCGCGACATCTTCACTATGGGCGCACGCCCGGTAGCCATCCTCGACTCGCTGCGCTTTGGCCCACCTGAGCATCCTCGCACCTCCTACCTGGTAAGCGGCATAGTTGCAGGCATTGGCGGTTACGGCAACTGCCTGGGCATTCCCACCATTGCGGGTGAGGTGTATTACGCCGAACCCTATGCCGATAACCCGCTAGTAAACGCGATGTGCGCGGGAGTGGCGTGGCAGAGTGAGATCATCAAGGCAACTGCGGGCGGCGCGGGCAACCTGTTGATGCTGGTTGGCGCAGACACCGGGCGCGATGGTATCCACGGCGCAACCTTCGCCAGCGATGTGCTGGATGAGCGCAGCGAGGAACGCCGCCCAGCAGTGCAGGTGGGCAATCCATTCCTTGAAAAGCTGCTGATGGAAGCCTGCCTCGAACTGGCGAAAACCGATTGGATTGTGGGGATGCAAGATCTCGGCGCGGCGGGGCTGACCAGCAGCACGGTGGAGTGCGCCAGTCGCGGTGAGGCCGGGGTCATCTTCCATGCTGACCGCGTTCCCCGCCGCGAACAGGGCATGAGCGCCTATGAGGTGATGCTGTCGGAGAGCCAGGAGCGGATGCTGATCATCGTGCGGCGTGGCTACGAGGCGCAGGTCAAAGCGGTGTTCGATAAGTGGGAGTTGCACAGCGACATCGTGGGCGAGACCACCGCCGATGGGCTGGTGCGGGTACTCGATAATGGCGAGGAGGTTGCTGCCATCCCCGCTCGCATCCTCACTGACGAGGTGCCAATCTATAACCGAGCTAGTAGTCGCCCCGCCTATCTTGACCAGGAGTGGGCCTATGATATGGCCGGGGCGATACCAGTGCCGACCGATTATACTGCCACCCTATTGCAACTGCTGGCCTGCCCCAACCTCGCCAGCAAAGCCGACATCTACGAGCAATACGACAAGACTATCCTGAGCAACACAATGCTTACCTCTGGCGAAGGCGATGCAGCGGTTATCCGACTGAAGGATTGGCACCCACGCAAGGGGCTGGCCTTCAAGACTGACTGCAACGCTGCCTATTGCTACCTCGACCCCTATCGCGGCGGCCAGCTAGCGGTGGCCGAGGCGGCCCGCAACGTTGTGGTGGTGGGCGCAACCCCGATTGCGCTTACTGATTGTCTCAACTTCGGCAGCCCGGAGCGGCCCGAAATCTTCTATCAGTTCGAGCAGAGCGTGCATGGCCTGGCCGATGCCTGCCGCGCTCTGAACATCCCGGTTATTGGCGGCAACGTCAGCCTGTACAACGAAACCAGCGGGGTTGCCATCTACCCTACCCCGGTTGTGGGTATGGCCGGGCTACTGGAGGATGCCAGCAAAGCCATCGGCCTCGCTTTGCGGCACGAGGGTGACAGCCTTGTGTTGCTCGGCCCTGGCAAACCAGCGGAAGGCGATGGGCTGGGCGGCAGTGAGTACGCCACTATGGCGCTGGGTGCGCCGCATGGTCGTCCCGCGCCGCTTGATGCCGATTTGGAAGCGCAGCTGCAGAAAGTTTACCTTCAGGCCGCCGAGTATGGTATAATTAGGGCAGCCCACGACGTTAGCGATGGCGGTATCGTTGTTGCCCTGGCCGAGATGATTCTGGCTGGCCGCTGCGGCATTGATTTGGAATTGCCGGTTGGCGATGAGTTGCGCCGCGATGCTGCGCTGTTTGGCGAGTGGCCCTCGCGCATCATCTGCGAACTCGATGCCGCTGGTGTAAGCCAACTGCGCGAGATGGCAGCGGCGGCCAATCTGCCTTTCACGGTTATTGGCATGGTTGGCAAGCAAGGCAGCGGGCTGACTGGTGTGGAATTGAATGTTGATCTGGCTGAGTTGCAGGCGGCGTGGCGTGGCGCTGCCGCGATTGCCGATTTATGATAGCAGATTGCAGATCAGGAACTATAATCTACATTCTGTTATCTACAATCCAGATGAAGGGACACATTGGTGAACGGACAAGACTTCTATAACTCCCATCGTAGTGACGACCAGGACAGGCTTCATGAGGAGTGCGGTGTCTTTGGCCTATACGACCCCCGACGCGAGTTTGAAGTAGCTCGCGTCACTTTTTTTGGCCTTTATGCGCTGCAACATCGCGGCCAGGAAAGCGCGGGCATCGCCACTGCCGATGGTGGGACGCGCCTGCGTGTGCGTACCAGCATGGGGCTGGTGGCACACGCCTTCGACGAGAGCGATCTTTCCGCCCTATCTGGTCACATCGCTATCGGACACACCCGCTACAGCACCAGCGGCAGCAGCATCAAGTCTAATGCCCAGCCTATTGTGGTCAACGACCCTGACCTCGGCGAGTTGGCGATTGCCCACAATGGCAACGTGGTCAATGCTGCCTATATTAGCGAAGAACTGGGCGAACACGGCTACACCTTCAGTTGCACCAGCGACAGTGAGGTGATCGCCAAGCTGATCGTCAGTATGCCAGGGCGCAACTGGACGGAGAAGATAAGGGCTGCGATGGGCCGCATCTCCGGCGCTTACGCGCTGGTACTGCTCACCCCCACCGCGCTCTATGCGGTGCGTGACCCGTTGGGTGTGCGTCCTTTGTGTGTGGGCCGCTTCGACAACGGTGGCTGGGCGTTCTCCAGCGAGTCATGCGCCTTGCAGACAGTGGGCGCACACATCGAACGCGAACTGGAGCCGGGTGAGATCGTCTGCGTTGATGCCGATGGTGAACACCGCACCCTCTACCCCACCGGCGAACGCAAGGCGCTCTGCTCCTTCGAGTACATCTACTTCGCCCGCCCCGACAGCGTCATCAATGGCCGTTCGCTATACATGGTGCGTACTGAAATGGGTCGCCAGCTTGCCCGCGAACACCCAGCCGAGGCCGACATCGTTATCCCCGTGCCGGACACCGCATGGCCTGCAGCGATTGGCTACGCCCAGGAGGCGGGGCTGCCCTTCGCCGAGGGGCTGATCAAGAACCGCTATATTGGCCGCACCTTCATCCAGCCCGACCAGCGGCTACGCAGTCAGGGCGTGGCCCTCAAGTTCAACCCGCTGCCGGAGGTGCTACGCGGCAAGCGGGTGGTAATGGTGGACGACAGCATCGTGCGCGGCACCACCACCCCGCCGCTAGTTGCCCTGCTGCGGGCAGCGGGGGCCAAAGAGGTACACGTCCGTATCCACTCCCCTGAGATGATCAATCCCTGCTATCTGGGGGTGGACACCGCCCGCCGCGACGAGCTGATCGCCGCGAACATGAGCGTGCCGGAAATCTGCCGCCACATTGGCGCGGACAGCCTCGGTTTCCTCAGCATCGAGGGTCTGCGCCAATCAATCGGCCTGCCGGAGCGCAGCAACTGCTTCGCCTGCTTCAACGGCGACTACCCCGTGCCGGTGCAACTGGAGATGGGCAAGCTCAACCTCGAAGCCCGCCGCCGCCGCGTTTCCGAGGCAGTTGACGTGGTAGGTGAGCGCGAGAAGGAAGAGGCCGAGGGGCTGGCGCTGGTGAGGTTAGCGATTAAGGGTTAGGATTAAAAAGAAATGCGGGGCGCACCGCTGGGTGCGCCCCTCCTCTCTCCTTCGATTGCAGTTCCCATTCGTGTCCTCACAAGATAAGCTCCATAATATGGGTATCCACCCAGCGGCCATCCAGCATCCCCTGCTCACGGTAGTCACCAGCGGTGCGGAAGCCGAGCTTGTCGTACATCTTAAGCGCGGCGACGCTGTGGGTGAAGGCAGTCAGTACCAGCTTGTGATAACCCAGGTTACGCCCTTGCGTGATGAGTTCAACCATCAGCACGCTGCCCACTCCTTGCCCCCGCTAACTCCGTTCTACATATACCGACAGGTCGGCGACAAAGCGGTAAGCGCCACGTGGATTGAAGCAGTTGAGCGAGGCCCAACCAATCACCTGCCCATCAACCGCCGCAACGTACACGGGATGGCGAGTGTCATGACTGGTGAGCCACTGCCGCCTCTCCACCAGAGTGCGCGGCTCCGTATCGAGCGTGGCCCATTCCTCGATGCCCTGATTGGCGATGACTACGATGGCAGGCAGGTCGGATTCGCCAGCCAGGCGCACCTCTGGGGTAATATGTTTTCCGTCAATCGTAGCTTACCTCGTAGATTGCTCTTTAATTTGGCATAAAGATAATTGCGATGCTGTATTGTATTCTATCATGGGTGAAATGGCAACGGTATTTTCGACCCTTGCATTTTAGAACAATCGTGCTATAATTCAATCAACCCGACATTGTGGGCCAGCAAACCATAAGCCAGACAAGGTGGGTTATAAGAATGAAAGCAGGAGATTACGTGGAGATTAGGACGACGGTCGAGGATATTGCAGGGGCGATGGCGTTCTATGAGCGGCTCGGCTTCAAGGCGGTCAGCAAAGATGTCGTTACCGACGGCAGTATCAATATTCGCCTGTTGGTAGGCGACGAACCTACACCAACGCTTGGATACGCGGGCAGCGACCTTGCCACCCTAGCAACACTTGAGGTTGATGCGGCGATTAACGGTGATGTTGCCAGCTTCACCACGCCCGACGGTTTGCGCGTGCATTTCGATGCGCAACCCAGCAGCGTGCCGATGCCAGATGGCACGTCCCTGAGCCGCAACCCCATCTCCCAACTCGGCAAGTTCGGCGAGTTCGCTTTGCCAGTGGCTGATCGCGATGCGGCGATCGCCTTCTGGCAGAAGCTGGGTTTCGAGCAGTTCCTCGTCTCGGACGAACCTTACCCCTGGGGCATATTCAGCGATGGGCTGATCGTACTTGGCCTGCACCAGACTAGCGACTTCGACCAGCCGCATATAACCTACTTCACCGCCGATATGGCCGAGCGCATCGCCCGACTTGAAGCCGAGGGTCTTGCAGTGCGCTTTCTGTCTGACGACGACCGCAGCAACGCCGCTTTTACCGCGCCCGGCGGCCAACGCTTCTTCCTGTTTGTTGGCGATGTTTAGCCCCACACCCGATTATTCGCTGCCTTATTGCACCCTGAGCTACTGTTCCTGGTATTATACCCACCACTCAATCTGGTTGTTACGGTAAGCCTCGATAACCGCGAGATCACCCAGCCAGTTGATCAGTTGCAGGCCGTCAATCAGTTCGATTGGCTTGCCAGCCGCCCACGCCCTGGTTGCCGCTGAGAACGTGCCGGTGGTGATCAGATAACCTTTGCTGAAGCGACCATCGTACAACACGCCCGCCAGTTCGCGCACCATCGCGGCGTTTACCGTGCCTTTGTAGCGTTTGCACTGGATGGCGATAACCTCCGCGCCCTTTCGCGCCACAATGTCAACCCCACCATCGCCTGATACTGGCGTATACTCGACTCTGTAGCCGATCTTCTTAAACAGGTTTTCGCCAATCAATCGCTCGAACGCAATTGGGTGCATCTGATGCAGGCTGATAAGCCGCATATCTCTGGGCATTTGGTCGGGCATGAGCGGCGGGGCAGTTAGGGTGCGCTGACTGGCCGCAGCAGGCGTTTGATTGCCTGGGTCGCTCAGGTCGGCTGCTCCAGCGCGATAGCCCTGCCATAGCAGGTAGAGAAGGTATGCGCCCGCTATAATTAGCCACAAACTGGCACAAGACCAGGCACGGCTGTCGGTTGCCGCCCACCCGATCAACACCACTTCGACGCAAAGTAGTGTCAATGAATGACGCTTAAGGCTGGCGGCGCTGCGATAGCGCGGGCCAAGCGCAGGCGGCACAAGCTGCGCTGCCCCCCTTGCCCCATAGCCAGCCCGTTGCAGAAGATGCCAGGCTCCGCTAGCGCCCCTAACCAGCATACGTCCAGTCAGACTGTTGCGCCGGGTTCTGCGGCGGTAACGTTGTGGCATTATCTACCTCAGCCAGTACCTGTTCTACCAGCATCACTGCGTTTTTTTGATCGGGCAAAGCGTGCATCTCGCCTTGTAGACTCGCCACATTCTGCCGATATAGCGGATTGTTTAGCGTCTCGTCAACTGCAGTACGGATACTGGCCGGGGTCAGTTGCCCCCTTTGTACCACCTGTCCTAGCTGCATACTTTGCATGACATGGGCATTGAAGAATTGATCGGCAATCAGTGGCACTACTACCATGGGCAGGCCAATGTCCAGGGCGGCCAGCAGGCTGTTGCTGCCCCCGTGCATTACCATCAGGTCGCAGCGCGGTAGCAGCAAGCTCTGCGGGATGTAGCGTTCGATATGCACGTTGGCGGGTTGGGGGCCGAACTCGGCGGGTTCCTTGTCGCGCCCCAACGTAACAATCAGGTTCACCGGCGCATCGCGCAGCCCGGCAATGAGCGTCTGCATCACGCTGGGGTACAAATCGGGTTCACTGTTCACTTCCGTACCGAGCGTGACATAGTTACCACAATCATAGCCATATATTCCAACGGCCATGATTTGGCATTAACCTACGCCCGCGAACCCGAAGGTAAGCTGGGCGGGCAGTTGCACTACGGGCAACTGTGAC
>JBBRMT010000205.1:0-8821 GCA_038230695.1 Chloroflexia bacterium | reverse complement strand
GCGGCGGGGGTGTAGGTTGGCGAGGTCGTGCCGCTGAAGGTTGCAGTGGCGGCGGGGGTGTAGGTTGGGCTAACCGTGCCGGTAAATGTCGAGGTTGCTGTGGGCGTGTCAGTATCCGTCGGCGCACTGGTTGGCGAGGCGGTAGCAGTTGGCGTGTCGGTAAAGGTGTAAGTTGGCGGGATATTTGGCGATGAGGTGCCGGTAACGGTTGGGACTGGCGTACGGGTAGCGGTGGCTGTGTCGCTGGGGGTCAGCGTGGGCGTGTCAGTATCGGTCGGCGCACTGGTTGGCGAGGCGGTGGCGGTTGGCGTGTCGGTAAAGGTGTAAGTTGGCGGGATATTTGGCGATGAGGTGCCGGTAACGGTTGGGACTGGCGTACGGGTGGCGGTGGCCGTGTCGCTGGGGGTCAGCGTGGGCGTGTCAGTATCCGTCGGCGCACTGGTTGGCGAGGCGGTGGCGGTTGGCGTGTCGGTAAAGGTGTAGGTGGGTGGTGTATTAGGGGCTGGTGTGCCAGTAGCGGTGGCGAGCGTTGTGGCAGTAGCGGTGATGGTTGGGGTGATAGTGGGTGAAGGGTTGGCGATCTCGGCGATAATTGCGTCGAAATTGTTGCTACGCAGCGAACCCTGGAAGGGGATAACCGTGGGAAAGTCGGTAGAGTTGGTCTGGCCGATGATGTATGCAGTGTCATTGCTGTCTACCGTAATAGCGAAGCTACTATCGCCGTTGCTGCCGCCCAGGTAGGTTGAATAGAGTAGCGATGATCCATCGGCGCTCAGTTCGGTTACGGTGATGTCAGAGCCACCGTGGAAGGAGGGTTGGATGGGATTGACCAGCGGGAAGTTGCTGGACTGGGTATAGCCCGCTACATAGGCATGGCCCTGGTTGTCCACCGTCAGGCTGTAGGACACATCAAAGCCGCCGCCGCCCAGATAGGTGGAGTAAGCGGCGGCGCCGTCGGGGTTGATTTTCGTGGTGAATATGTCTTCGCTGCCACCGCCGTAGCTGCGTTGGTAGGCGTTGGTGGTGGTGTAGAAGTTGGTGGACCCAGTCCAGCCGGAAACATACATCGCGCCGCTGCCATCTACCGCGATTGCGGAGCTGCGATCATATGCGCTCCCGCCCAGGTAGGTGGAGTAGCTGATTACGGTACCAGCAGCGTTCAGTTCGGTGACGAAGCCATCGCCCAGCCCACGATTGCTGCCTTGCAGCGCGTTGGTGGTGGTATAAAAATTGGTCGAGCTGGTCACGCCCGTGACGTATATGTTGTCTGCGCTATCGAGCGCGATACCCTCGCCGCGATCGTCGTCGCCACCACCGAGGAAGGTGGAGTAGGCCAGCGAACCGTTGGGGTTCAGTTTGGTAACGAAGCCATCGTAGATTGAGCCGCCATATGTGCGCTGGATTGCGCCGACGGTAGTGGTAAAATCGGCAGAAGCAGTCCAGCCAGTGACATAGGCTGCGCCGCTGCTGTCCACCTTGAGATCGTGTCCATTCTCGGTGTAGCTGCCGCCCAGGTAGGTGGAATAGAGTAGCGATGATCCATCGGCGCTCAGTTCGGTGACGAAGGCATCGCCGTTGCCGCCATAAGCAGGCTGGAAGGCGTTTTGCAGCGGGAAGTTGGCGGAGTAGGTATAGCCAGTGATGTAGGCATTGCCGTTGCTATCGAGCGCGATGGCGCGACCCTCGTCGCTGCCGCTGCCACCTAGATAGGTTGAATAGAGCAGGGTTTGCCCATCGGGGCTGAGTTTGCTTATAAACGCATCCTGCACCCCGCCGAAGCTGCGCTGGTAGGCGCTTGTGGTGGTATAGAAATCGGTAGAGGTGGTATCACCCACCACATAGATGTCCTTGTTGCTATCCAGCGCGATGCCCAGCCCAATCTCCCTACCGCTGCCGTCAAAGTAGGTGGAATAGGTTAGCTGCGGGTCAATCACCAACTGCAAGCCTGGGTTGTAGGCGCTGATGGCGAAGCCAACCTCGTCGCGACCCAGCATTTTATATACGCCGCTAACCTGCTGCTGCCCGCTGGCAGTTTGTTGATAAATATGCGGCGCGTGTTGGTAGAGCGTACCCGCTGCGGTGTGCAACGCCAACTCGTCGCCCGCCTGGGTGATGGTCGCGCCCGCCACCTTCAGCCGAATCGCGTTGGGGTCGGCTCCGGCAGCCAGCACGAAGTCATACTCCATGTTGCCGCCGCTGCCATACCAGACCATATCAATGCCGGGGTAAACCCCCTTTGACACCACCCGCGCATAGTTCGGCACGTTGGTATGCCACTGCGCGGGGTCGTTGCCGAGGATGTAGTTGCTCCTGGCGGATAGCGTATCCGCACCCACCAGTGGCGCGGCGGGGTTGGCCCCGACAAGCTGAAGGCTGAGGACTGAGGATTGGGCAGCAGCGGGCGGGATAAATCCTGCCCCTACAGCGCCAGCACTGTTGGGGCGGGATTTATCCCACCCATCTTGTGCAGCCAAAGCCATTGTTGCGCCCTTACTATCGAGCAGCATGGTGAAACCATTGGCGCGGGCCAGGTAACGTACCCCGGCAGCGGCCTGACCAACATTCGGCTCGAAACTCAGGGCCAGGCTGTTCGCTGGCTTGTCCGTTGCTGGTTGCGGCGCGGGTTTGTTCTGCGTCACGATGCCACTCTGTGGCGAATGCGCCTGCGGCCCCATCGGGCTTGCTGGTTGCCAGATAATGCCACCCGCCAGCAGCAGCGCAACCGCGTAGGCCAACCACTTCCTCGGTGTCCTTTTCACGGATCACTCCTTTAGCCTATTGTATTTTGTTGTAGGGATGGCACAGATTATATCATCAGCATAGCTACTAGTCAAATTGTGTATAATGTGGCTGGCAACCGCAGAAGTGTCACCCGGACCACTAGCCTTTACTTAAGGAGAAAAACAATGCCTCATACCCACCGCTCAATCCAGCGCAACCGCCTTATTCTCCTCTTTATGCTGGCGGGTCTACTACTATTGCCCATTCGACCATCCTCCGCTGCGCCGTCCGTGCAGGTTGGCACAGGCAACTGGTATAGCCTACATTATGTCCTCGCGGCACTCGCTTACGAGAACTTTACCTTGACTGCGCTGGCCCTCGATGCTAACGGCAATGGCTGGGTTGGTGGTCTGGTGAATAGCAGCACGGCCGTATTGATCCAGTTGCAGAATGGACGGCTGGGCAGTGCCGCCTACAGTGAACCCAACTTCAACCCCAGCGCGATCGGCCTCAGTAGCGATGGCCGCGAGGGCTGGGTGGTTGGCAGTACCACCGATGAAACATCGGGCGTGATCAACATCATCCAGCACTATATCAACGGCAGATGGGGCCTAACTTCGGTGGCGGCAAGCGGCGTTTCGCCCCAAGTGGCGGGCGTGCTGCACCCGCAGTACGTGATGGTGCTTGACCGCAGCGCCCATAACGGCTGGGCGGTGGGAGTGGATAGCAGCCACCTCGATCAACCCACGCTGCTGCAGTTGGCGAACGGCAAATGGCAGGATATGACCAGCCTGCTCCCCGCCGGGGTTGGTTTTACCTACATCGCCGCCAGCCCTGACCTCAAGTATGTGTGAGCGGCTGGCTACGACCAGAACCACAATGGTGATGCGGCGCTCTACTATCTAAAGGACGGAAAGTGGGTGAGCGTCAGCCAGCCGGTGGGTCACTACCGCATTGATGGGCTGGCGGTGGATGGCAGCGGCAATGGCTGGGCCATCGCTGGCGCAAGCGGCGATTCTAACAGTCCAATGCCCACTGGCCTGCTGCGCTTCCACGCCGACGCTAGCTGGAGTATAGTCAAGAATGACCTGGTTGCGATGGATGCAGTGTTCTTCTCCGCCCTCGCGCTTGATGCAAGCGGCAACGGCTGGGCGATGGGGCATATCGGGCCAGTGGGCAACTTCGCGCCGCTCAACGCCATCTTGCGGCTTGAGGGCGACAAGATAAGTGACTGGCAGAGCATCAGCAACGGCAACGTGGTGGGCAACCAACGCTATCCCGTGAGCGGACAGCCGTCGAGCATCGCCATCAGCGCGAACGGTGATACCTGGGCGATCACCTCTGATGGTTATCTGCTGCGCTTCGGTAGCCTGAACTTCTCCATCCCCGCGCTTGCGCCGGTTAGCACTTTCCCGTTCGATGCCTCGCGTCAGGATTTTGCCACTGGCTACACCTTGCGTGGCCCGTTCCTGGATTTCTGGAACAAGCATGGTGGCCTGCGCCAGTTTGGCTTGCCGATTACGCGGGAGCTAATCGAGAAGTTGGATGATGGTAAGGAGTACGTCATTCAGTATACCGAACGCGCCCGCTTCGAGTACCATCCAGAGAACGATGCTGCCAGTAAGGTGCAGCTTGGGCTGCTTGGTGACAAGCTGGCTGAAGGCAGGCAGAACGAGCAGCCCTTCCAACGCACTCCCGCAATGGCGAACCCAGTTGCCACCTACTTCGGCGAAACCGGCCATAACATGGCGGCATCGATCGGCGACTACTGGAAGAAATACGGCGGTTTGCCCGTATTCGGCTACCCCATCAGCGAACAATTCAGTGAGCAATCACCCACCGACGGCAAGACTTATATGGTGCAATACTTCGAGCGCAATCGTCTGGAATACCATCCAGAGAACGCCAACCCACAGTACAAGGTGCTACTTGGCCTGCTCGGCACCCAGCAGTACCAGCGCGTCTACGGCACGCCCCCACCATTCATCCCCAACTCGCCGCCGCTGCCACCAAGTAGCCCATGAATGGGAAGGTAGAAGGTAGAAGGTAGATTGTGGATTAGGATGGCTCTAAAAGCCTCTCCTGAGGGCTAAATATCATGCACAAAAGGTGAAGGGCTAGAAGTGATGGGGAATAAGCCGCCGCCTGCCGAGTTACTGCGGGCTGGGAGCGTAGCTCCGATCGGTCAAGCACTTCAATGTTTATCGAAAGCATCAATGCGCCAACGTTAGTAGCAGATCCAGGGCTAGCGGATGCGCGAGATAGCGCGGGCAAATTGACGTTGCGGAGCGGTTCGCTGCTGAAGACAAACATTGATAGCGTTGCAACAAAGGGCTACGTCCCAACCTCCAGAACTTTACCCCAGCCGCCCTAGCAGTTCAAGGAATAGGCAAAAGTGTAACCCACCCATATGCAAAAAGCGCCCTTATGGACGCTCTTTGCTCACTCATCACTCAGCACTGCTCATCCCACCTCATTACGCAGGCGGGCAAGCTCGTTGCTTACCTTGGCCATCTCGACAACGAACTGGGTCATCTTGTCGTGTTCGGCTCGGACGAAGCGGCTATAGGGGGAGATCGCCTCGTGGATGCGGTCGAGGCTGCGCTGCAGTTCGCTGCGGAACTGGTCGGTCATCGCACTGGTCACGCTGTAGCGCAGTTGCTCCATCTTCTTGTGGAAGTCGTGCTTTACTTGCCGCTTGCGGGTGGGCAGGATCACCCCTGCCAGCAACCCGCCTAGCACCGCGCCGGTGATGCCAGTTACGTCAACGACTGCGATGCTCGTCGCTGCTGCCAACGCCCCACCGATGATGCCCACCCCCACTGCTAGCCCAGTCTGGGCCACCGCGCTGCGCATTGCGTAGGCAATATCCTCACCCTCACGCTGCTTGTCGTAGCTGCTAACCGCATCGCGGGCTTGCTGGGTCGCGCCGAGCAATAGGCTGCGGCGGTCGTTGTCGAAGCCCTGCCCCACCCGGCCAATCATCGCTTCGTCCGACTTCATCTGCCGACGGCGGGAGAGGTATTCAGTGACCGACTGCCAGATCCGCAGATCCTGGTCAACCATCCAGCCGATCATCTCTTGGGTGGCGCGGTCTACACGGTCGGCCAAATCGGCGACCACCTCGCGCTCGAAGTCGGCGCGGAAACGCTCCGCCCGCATCAGGTCGAAGATGCGGCCAATGCGGATATTGCGGTCGAAGAAGGCATCGGCGCGGTCACGGGTCTCGTAGATAATTGTATCAATCTGGCTGAGGCGGTGGCTGAAGTTGCGCTCCATATCCTCCTGATAGAGGGTAAGCTGCCGCTCGATGTTCTCCAAAGTCTGGAAGTCGCCCTTGAGCAAGCTAAGGCGGTCATTTGCCAGCGTGCTGTAGCGGGCGCTGATCTTCTCGGCCACACCCAGCGGACTGAGCAGCTTGAGGCGTAGGCGACTAGCCTCGTCCAGCGTGCCGAAGACGTATTTCTCCAGGTTGGGGAAGCCGCTGGCGGCGAACGCCTGCCCATAGTCGAGGCTGGCCCGCTCGGTCAGGCGGGTGGTGGGTGCATCAGCACCGTTGACCCGCCGCGCCAGCGGGTTGCCACTCAGCCGCCCGCGCTGTGCCATTCGCGCCGACAGCGGAAATATCTGGGGGGTGATGCCCAGCAGCACGCGGGCGTTGTCTTCGATGAACTCGACGATGCGCTGCAACTCGGCCTTGTCTTGCAGCAGGTCAATCTTGTTGAGGATGAGGACAATCTTCTTGCCCCAGCCCTGGATCTTCTCCAATAGCGCCCGCTCACTCTCGGTAAAGGGGCGGTCGGCGGAGGTGATGAACAGCACCAGGTCGGAGCGTGGCACGAACCGCTCGGTCAACGCCTCGTGCTGGCGGATGATCGCGTTCGTCCCCGGCGTGTCCACGATGGTGATGTCGCGCAGGAACTCGGCGGGATAGGTGCGCTCGATCACACCATCACTGCCCTGGTGTTCGCTCTGGGTTGCGCCCCAGCGCAGCAGGTTGATCTTGCTGGTGGTGGGCGTAACCCCCTCCTCCATCACCCTCTCACCCAGCAGCGCGTTGATGAATGACGACTTGCCGCTGTTGAACTCGCCGATGATCACCAGCATGAACAGTTCGCCCAGATCCTCGACCGCCTGGCGAATGGTGTTCAGGTCATCGGGCGCAGCCTCGAACCCGCCTAGCAAGGCTAGCAGCCGATTAAGGGTAGCCTGCTCCTCGCTCACCAACCTGCTCTGTTGCTCAGTCAACATCCCGCTTGCCAAAATGTGTTCTCCTCCGTGCCATTTGTTTGATTCGCTATTGCTATTGGCACTATCCGTGCCGCTGTCGTGGGCGCGACGCATAGGCTGGCTAGCGCAGCTTCAGCCGCTTGACCAATTGCACGGGGGTATAGAGGGTGATACCTGCGGCGCGGAAGTCTTTGATGTTGCTGGTTACGATTGCATCAAGCCCTTCGGCAATAGCGCAGGCGATTTGGATGTTGTCCTCGAAGTCTGGCCCATTTGCAAGCATCGCTCGGTTCAATCTGTTGCGGTCAACCAGACAAATCCGAAACTCCGCAAGGCAGAGGATAACTGATTCTATCGCTCTAATTGCACCTTTCTCTTTATTGACCACATAGTGAATATCCTTGACTGATGATGCAGTGATATAGCCCTGCACCAGTCTCTTGGAGTTAGCTGTCCATAGCTTGTTGGATGTGGTGAAGGTATGAGGGCGCTGCAATTGCACGTCAAGAATCACATTAGTATCAAACAGCACTTTCATCGTCCGAATCTCTCCGTCATGCGCTCGTCCAACATCCGCTTAATATCGTCATCAGTCGGTGCAGGTCGCCAGTCGGCTAGCAATCCGATTGCCTGCTGATGCGCCAGTTCGCGCATATGGTCTTCTTCCTCATCAGTGAGATGGTCCTTGTTCAGCAATTCAATTAGCTCGGCAAACGGGCCACCTCGTGCTTTTAGTATTTCATATGGGGTAGCTGCGTTGCTATCCGGTGTAGTTGTGGGTGCCAACTCGCCATTCAGCGCCTGACTTCTCTCAAGTTGCTTTGTGATCATATCCAGTATATGGCTTATTAGCTTAGGGAGCATTGTTGGGGGCAAGTTCTCGACGATGCTATAGGCATCCTGAAGCCTGGCCTCGACATCGTCATCCTGCTGTCGTCTCTTCGTTCGCCCTTGCGTCTGTACCATTTCACACCTCCTTCGCTTATATTGCTATTATACCACCACTACCATTGCCTGAGCCAACGGCAGGCGCAGCTTTACCCTCTGTATACAGAATAGTTAGTCCTACTAGCGTAGCATAGGGAATTCAGGGCTGGGGTTCAGGCGACGTTATCCACCAGCTTCTTGCGTATCCGCGCCAGCCGTTTCTCGATCTCGGCGCGTTCGCTGAGGGGTGCGTGTTTGGTGTAGGCGATGTTCAGGGCAGCGGCGGTGATGCTTGCGGCCTTCTGGTAGTCGCGCTCTTTGTGTTCGTAGTGCTTGGCGAGTTCGATGTAGGGAAAGAGGATATTGACTCCACGCTCCACCAGGTTCAGCCACACTGCCCGCGCTTCGTCGCTGTTGCCCAGCCGCTTGTGCAGAAAGCTGAGGCGCTCGGCGACGGCGGTATGCGCCTGCAAAGTCATCGCCCGCTCCAACGCCAGGGCGTAAACCTGCAAGGCGCGTTCGTACTCGCGGTTGTCTTCCAGGCAGCGGCCCAGGCCCAGCAGATCGCTCGCCTCTTCCAGACAGTCGGGCGTGGCGAAGGCGAGGGCGAGGCGATGCACCAGCGCAGGCATCGAGATAATATCCTGCTGGTTGTGGTAAAAGACGTGCTGCAAAGCCCAGGCATCGCCGCTACGCAGGTAATCGAAGTAGAGGCTGGGGATTAGATAGCCGGGGACATCATTGCTGCTGCGCTGCACGCCGAGGATGTGCTGCTCAAGGCTACGCAGAGCGCAACTGTCCAGCCTGCCCTTCCACAGCCGCCGCGAGGGAGCAAGCAGGTCAAGGTGCTGTGCGGCGCTGAGGTTGAAGCGCATCCGTGAAAGGGTGTAGCGGGTCTCCAGCAGCGGCAAATCGAAGCACTTGCCGTTGAACGTCACCAGCG
>JBBRMT010000204.1:0-8839 GCA_038230695.1 Chloroflexia bacterium | reverse complement strand
TAGGTACAGAAACTAAGCCCCCAGCGGGGGTTGGGGAGAAAGCTCGAAGTTCCAGTCAGGTTAGTCGTAACCACGAACCCAGTGCCGTGCTTACCCTTAGCCTGTCTGCCTGTCAAGATTCTCACCCAACCCCCGCTGGGGCATTTTGCCTAAAGTTCAGGATGACTCATGTTCCGTTTTTACTCAAACCTCAAACCTCAAACCTCAGCACTCAGTGGGGCCGATGGCTGATGCCCTCGAACACAATCTGGGCCATCTCGTCGCGGCGGATGTTGTTGTTGGGTAGGTAGAGGCCGCCGGGGTAGCCGTGGACGATGGCGTTGTGGTAGGCAGTCTCGATGCTGACGTAGAAGACGTTGCTGGGCGGCACATCCACGAAGTCCTGCTGTCCGCCATTAGGCGTAATTAGGGTGTAGCCACCAGCGTTGACCACCAGCTTGGTAAGCTGCCCGCGAGTGATGGGCAAGTTGGGCAGGTAGCAAGGGGTAGCCAGGCCGTGCGCGATACAGGTGGCTGGGTCGAAGCCGCTGAGGATACCGGCGTGGTAGCCGCTCTCGATGAACACGTAGGCGAAGTAGCTGGTCGGCACGTCCACAAAGTCCTGGGTGGTTGGCGTAAACAGCGGGGTGCCGAAGCCTAGCACCACCACTTTGGCGAACTGACCGCGAGTAGACGTGCCAGCGGGTGAGTAGTGCGTGGCATCGGAGCCGTTGACCACCCTACGGCAATTTAGATAGTGGATGGCGGCATAGAAGACGTTGCCATTGATGTCCACAAACACGTTGGCGCAGTCAGTGGGAGTGGCCGACGGTTGCTGGGTGGCGGTGGGCGGCGCAGGCGTGTTAGTAGCAGTCATGGTGCTAGTGGGCAGCAGGGTGTTAGTGGCAACTGGGGTGGCAGTCGAGGTCGCGGCGCTGGTTGCTGTGCTGCTAGGCATCGGGGTAGCAGTCGCGCCACCAGGGGTCTGCGTTGGTGGCACCGGCGTATTGGTTGGCGTGTTGCTGGGGGTATTCGTTGCTGTATTCGTCGCGGTGTTGGTTGCGGTGTCGGTTGGCACCGGCGTACTGGTACTGGTCGGCGTGCTAGTGGCGCAGGCGCTGGTGTTCAGCAGCACGCTGACATTGTTGTTACTAGAGTTTGCAGTGGTGAGGTCGAGCTTGCCATCACCATTAAAATCGCCTGCCGCTATCGCTGCGGGCGAGCTGCCGACGGGGTAATTAACCGCAGTTTGGAAAGTGCCGTTGCCGCTGTTAATCAGGATGCTGGCATTGTTGCTACTGCTGTTGGCGGCGGCAAGGTCAGGCTTGCCGCCGCCATTGAAGTCACCCACCGCTACACTGAAGGGGATGTTAGCTGTAGCGTAGTTGACCGCCGGAGCAAAACTGAGGCTAGCTCCACTGCACGGTGTGGGGGTGTTGGTAGGCGTGTTGGTGGGAATATTAGTTGGCGTGCTTGTAGGCGTGCTTGTGTCGGTCGGTGTGTTGGTTGGCACGGTAGGGGTCGCGGTGGGGTTGGTGGCGCCTACATCGAAGAAAATGCCGCCCAATGGCAGGTTGCCACTTGTACCGTTACCATTGTTGTGGTTGGCCTCGATGATGTGGAGGTAACTGTTGCCCGTTAGCAGCCATTGGGTAACTCGGCCGCCGCCAGTGTAGTTGAAGACACTCTGGTACACGGTAGCATTGCCATTGTTAACCCCCATATATCCATTGCGGAGACCGCTGGTAGGGTCGTTGTTGTTGTAGATGGTGAGGCGGAACTGGCTGTTGGGTACGCTGCTTATAGTGATGAGCAGAGTATCGCCGTTACCATCAGTACCAGCATCGTATATGCCACTGAACTTGTGTGTGCCGCCATCAATGTAGGCGCTGCCGCCGCTCTGGGTCTGGGTATAGGGATTGGAGATGCCGCTGGCGCGGGTGATGCTGATGTTTATACCCGCGAACGTGCTGCCGAGCAGATTGTAGTCGTTGGCGTTGGGCGAGGCGGGGCAGGCAGTGGTGGGCGGGTTGCACGTTATGAAGCTACTGCCATCATAGTTGAATAGCAGGTAGCCACCCGTGCCGAACGCCTGCCCGCCAATTTTAGCGTTGAGCGCTCCAACCCCAGGGGTGGATGAGAGGCTCAAGTCCTGGGTCAAGACCGTGCTACCAACCAGTGTAACGCTGCTGCCAGCGGGCGCGTTGGCTACGCTGCCACTGTTGTTGACGCTGGGGTGGATCGCGACATTGCCGACTACTGAGCTGCTGGTGAGGGATGGGCTGGCTGCGCTGGTGTTGTATAGGCCCGCAAGGGCAGTGAGCAGTAGAAGGAAAACAACCACGATGATGAGTGACTTACTATTACGCAATGGCAGCATAACCATTCTTCCTTTCGCTAATCAGGGGCAGCATCATGGTCGCCCTGAATCGAAGATCTATGTTTCGGCGAACTTATTATATCCCTATAACCTTACCAGAACCTTACCTTTTTTATGGCGGCTGGCGAATGTTGTATAATGTAAGCAGGTTAATTGAACGCATATCTATGAGGAGCTTACCATGAGTACGAATCCCCCTGCCCCAGCCCAAACATCCGCCCCATTTTCCCCTCAGCCCGCGCATCATCACGACCACGATGTATTTCTGCTGCCCACCCGCGTAGACCGCTTGCCCGATAACAGCTACGCAATCGCTTCGACCGGATTGCCCGGCCTGGCGCTGGTAGCCGCCGACCTCATTTACGGGCTGGTTAGCTATGAGCAGCTTGCCCGCGCCAAACGAGCGCAACTGTTCGCTACGCTAAAGCCGCTACACCACCATGATGCTCCTCTCGACCTGAACATTGTGCTGCTCGTCCCTTTCAGCCCCAACAATGTTGAGAACTATCACGCTACCATTCGCGTAGAATCTGCGGGGGCCGACCAATGGCGCATAACCTGCCACGAATTGCCCGGCATCAGCATCGGCAGCGCCAGCTTTGGCGATGCGCTACGCGATATTGGCCCTAAGCTGGTGGATGGCATCAAGGCATGGAAGGCCAGCGGCAAGCCGTTCCACCGCGACCTCTGCCCCTTGACCCAGGATCGGCTGCCCGATACCTTTACCCTTACCATGGTGCGCTAGCTGTGGGTGGGCTGGAGGAGAACTCTGGTGTAGGAATTGCTTGTGCATCATAGTCGCATCCAGGCAATAGGGGTTGACATCAGCGCCAAAAACGTGTATTATACCAGTACAGGGATTGTACAAACTATGCACAACTAAAATGCAGCGGTGCGGTTAGCCCCACAAGAGGTAAGATATGCTATGGCAAATAAGGCAGCAAGGCGTTGATTTGCACGATCGTGCTGCGCTCAACCCGGAAGTTAATCAGGCTTTGCTTGACGACCTTGCCGCTGCGCAGGTATATTGCCAGGCATTCATCAAGCGCCATGCTCGTAGCTTCTACCTCGCTTCGCTTTTGCTACCCACCACCAAGCGCAACGCGCTCTGGTCTATCTACGCCTTCTGTCGCTATACCGACGATCTGGTGGACAACCCCAACCTGCGTGATCACCCTGCCGCCACGCTGGACGACTGGGAGCAGCAGATCCTCAGCAGCCAACCTCGGCACCCCGTTGCGCTCGTCTATCGTGATGTCACCGCTGTCTACAATATCCCATCCGCCCTCACCCGCGAGCTAATCTCCGGCGTGCGGATGGATCTCGAAGCCAGCGAGTACCAGACCTGGGAGCAACTGCGCCTCTATTGTTATCGGGTAGCTTCGGTGGTGGGGCTGCTGCTGCTACCCATCCTGGGCAGCAATGATGAACGGGCGGCGGAATATGCCATTGACCTGGGGATAGCGATGCAACTGACCAACATCCTGCGCGATGTGGGTGAGGATATGCGGATGGGCCGCGTCTACCTGCCCAGTGAGGATTTTGTTCGCTTCGGCTACGACCACCGGCGGCTGCGCGAGGGCGTGATTGACGATAGCTTTCGCGCCCTGATGCAGTTCGAGATTGGCCGCGCTCGTGACTACTACAATCGCGCCCAACTAGGTATCGCCTTGCTGCAGCCGAGTGTGCGCCCTTCGATACTGGCCGCCGCGCTGCTCTACAGCCGCATCCTGGACCGCATCGAGGCGAATGGCTACGATGTGTTCAGCAACCGCGCCTATGTGCCAACCGGCCACAAGCTGCGCTTGCTTGTCACCATGCCGCCACGCCTTCGTCGCCTGAGCCGCTGGCGGCACAATGGTCGTGACCCCGGCCCGCTGTTACAAGTGCTAAGGTTTGAGGTTTGAGTAATACCAATTAGCCGAGGAGGCGGTAAGTTTTCCGTAGGGGAGAACCGTTGTTCGCCCTGGTGCAATTTACACCATCACCAAAACGTATTGGTATCATTCCATTCCTGGCTGGTGATGCAGTAATTGTAGGGTCGAGCGCTAGATCGCCCTGTTGCAGCTCCAGCCAGCAGATTTGAGTAAGCCATATGAAAAGCCCGTCTTCGCTGGGAAAACGGGCTTTTGATCATGGTTGACCTTTACCACACAAACCTCAAACCTCAGCACTCAAGCCTTCCAGTACACCCCTGCCTCGCGTTGCATCAGCCCGCTATCTACCAGGAAGCGGCGCAGGGTGCAGTGGTCGTACTCGTAGATGCCTTTGAGGATTTCGTCCACCTCGCGCTCGGTGTAAGTGCGGTTAGGCTGGAACGCTTTGGCAACCTCCTTAAGGATGAACATCTGACGCTTATACCCTACTGGCAGGCTAGTTACCTTGCCGTCCTTCATAAAGCGGCTGAGTGTCTTGGCCCTTTCATCCAACTTGGCCCGTTCAGCAGCGGGTTGGGCTTGGGCTTGCAACTGGTGCAGCGTGCTGATTACACCGGCAGTAGCCTTCAGGTAGCCGAGGTTGAAGCGCACGCGGGCGGGTTGCGGTTCGCGGCCTGGTCTGGTGGTGGTCCACTCGATGATGCTAATCAGCCCTGCCTCTTCCAACTGTCGCAGGTCGCGTTCCATGCTGGATATGGGTATGCCAGTGATGCTGCCCAGTTCCGCCACGCTCATGCCGTCCAGCAGCAGGGAGGGGATACTATCCTCATCGAGTGACGAACGCAACTCGTCGCTATCTTGCGGCTGATTTAGCCGCACCAGCGCCCCAACAATCGCCAGGCGGGTTGGTGAGGCAAACGCCTTCGCATACGCAATCGCGTTTGCTAGCTCCTCGACCTGCTCCGGGCTGATAGTGATTGTTTTCTGCTCCTCGGTCTTCGGACTGTCTGCCATTGTATTAACTCCTTCACATTCGGGTAACGGTTGAGCATGGTATTGGCAACCGAGCCAGCCGTTCTTCGTCCCTAACATGATAAACTATATGGCCTATTAATGCCTCATTCCAGCGATGGATATTGATTGCCTACTTGGTGAAATGGGCCAGCATACTGACCCGCGCCAGCCAGCGTTCCGCGCCGATTGTGGTGTCGTCACCGTGACCGGGGAAGACGCGGGTTTCTGGTGGCAGCGCAGCGAGGCGGTTGAGGCTGGCGAACATCTGCGCCTCGTCACCACCCCGCAAGTCGGTGCGGCCATAGGTGCCAGCGAACAGGGTATCGCCCGTCCACAGCATGGCGTGCTGCTTGTCGTACACACAGATACTGCCGGGGGTATGGCCGGGGGTGTGCAGGATGCTTAGAGTGATGCTGCCCAGGGTGATGCTGTCGCCCTCGTGCAAGGGGTGATCAATGCTGCTGGGAGGGATGACGAAGGGGAGTTGGAAGAATACGCTCTCCGGTTTGGCAAGACGGTCGGCATCGCCGACATTGGCGGCAATCTCCGCGCCACTGGCCGCCTTCAGCGCCACATTATCCGCCACATGGTCGAAGTGACCGTGGGTGTTGATGATGTAGCGAATGTGCAGGCCATATCCCTGCGCCGCCGCGATTAGCGCATCGGTAATCGCGTGCGGCGCGTCTACAACAACGGCCTCTTTGGTCTGCTCGTTGCCGATCAGGTAGGCGGTTGCGCCAAGCAGGTCGCTGACGAAGGGTTGGATGATCATAATGTTAGGATTTGACATGGCTTAATTATACTATTGCTCCGTCTTTTACGCCACTCCTCGGTTTAGAACAACATTGACACCCCGCCTGGTTGCGTGCTGTAATAGCTAAAAGCGATGTGCATAATCACTCCAGCCCTGGCTACTGCGAGGACCGCATAATTGTACAGAAATGTGTTGTTGAAGATACGGCAATGTGTTGATCAAAGGCTGTATCGAATGACAATACACGCAGACAGGGCATTGGAGAAGCGCGGCTTGAACCCCCTTTCTTCGCAGAGCAGCTAGAGGAAAGCCCCTCACTATCAAGGCTAGCATATGTGCCACGACGTAAGAAAAGAGCGCCCCTTCTGGTGATGGGGCGCTCTTTTGGAATGTGGAGATTGGTTAGACGGCGGGCTGCAGCTTGACGCTGCCCTGCGGCCACTCCAGCATTGGCTTGGGGCGCGGACTGGTGAAGAAAGCCTCGAACTCCGCGCCGCTCATGCTCTCAGTCAGCAGCAATGCCTCGGCAATCTCAGCCAGCTTGTCGCGGTTCTCGGCGATGATTGCCCGCGAACGTTCCTTGCCTTCTTCCAGCAAGCGGCGGATCTCCAGGTCAATGGTGTAGGCCATCTTCTTGCTGAAGTTGCTCTGCGGCACATCGCCACCGTTGCTCTTGCCCCAGGCCAGTGGGCCAAGCCGCTTGCTCATGCCGTATTGCAGCACCATGCGGCGGGCGATTTCGGTGGCGCGGGCAATGTCGTTGCTGGCCCCGCTGGAAACCTCGCCAAAGAAGGCATCCTCGGCCATATGCCCGCCCATCGCAAAGGCGATCATGTCGCGCAACTGGTGAGCGGTGGCATACTGAGGCTCGTAGCCTTCCTCATGAACGGTGCGGGTGTAGCCACCAGCGCGGCCACGCGGTACAATGGTCAACTTCTGCACCGGATCGGTGTAGGATAGCATCCGCGCAGTAATTGCGTGGCCCACCTCGTGGTAAGCGGCAGTGAGACGGTCGCGCTCGGCGACGGTGCGGCTCTTGCGCTCCGGTCCGGCGTAGACGCGGTCTAGCGCCTCCTCCATCTCGCTCATGCTGATGGTGCGGCGGTTGCGTCGCGCCGCCAGGATGGCCGCCTCGTTCATCAGGTTAGCAAGGTCCGCCCCAGTGAAGCCGCTCGACAGCCGTGCAATCATCGGCAAGTCAATGTCGGTTGCCAGAGGCTTGCCCTTAGAGTGTACCCGCAGGATGGCCTCGCGCCCCTTCACATCGGGGGGGTCAATCATCACCTGACGGTCGAAGCGGCCAGGGCGGGTCAGCGCCGAGTCCAACACATCAGGGCGGTTGGTCGCCGCGATGATGATCACGTTGGTGCGTTCGGTGAAGCCATCCATCTCCACCAGGATCTGGTTGAGGGTCTGCTCGCGCTCATCGTTGATGGATGGGCCAATGCCACGGGCGCGGCCCACTGCGTCAATCTCGTCAATGAAGATGATACACGGGGCGTTTTTCTTGGCCTGGGTGAAAAGGTCGCGCACCCGACTTGCGCCCACGCCAGCGAACAACTCTACGAACTCGGAGCCACTGATGCTGAAGAATGGCACGCCCGCCTCGCCTGCCAGCGCCTTTGCCACCAGCGTCTTACCCACCCCTGGGGGGCCAACCAGCAGCACGCCACGCGGCACTCGTGCGCCCAGGGCGGCGAACCGCTCCGGCTCACGCAGAAACTCGACCACCTCGGCCAATTCCTGCTTCGACTCCTCGATACCCGCCACATCGCCAAAGGTTACGCTGGGGCGCACCGACTTGTAGAAGCGGGCGCGGCTGCGGCCAAAGTTGAACAATGGGTCATTGCTGCGGCCAGCGGGTCGCTCGTCATCCTTGCCGTCACCCTTACCGTCGCCCTTGCTACTAGCATCATCGGCAGGCTTCCCTCGCCCCAGGCGCAGGAAGAAGACGAACAAAGCGCCAAGCGCCAGCAGCGAAATCATAGTAAACAACAGACTGCCGCCATCGCTGCTGCCATTGTCAACCATAATCAGCCCAACCAGTTGAGTTGAGGGAATACCGGCGTTGAGCAGGTATTGCTGCAACGTCTTGTCGCTCGGCTCCTTATAGGCAATGCCCACATGGGTAGGGTGGTCGCAACTCTCGCCGGGCAAGCCGCTCTCTTGCAGCTTGTAGCAAACTATCAACCGCCCGCTCTGGTTATTTACGCTGATCTGCTGCACCTGGCCTGCGCGTATCTGGCTTACCACGTCGCTGATAGTAAGCGCCTTAGGGGTCGGATTGCCGTTAAATGAGCCAGAGCCGCTGAAGCCGAACAAATCGGCAAACACTGGCAGGAAAGCCACCAGCAGGGCGATGGTCAAAACCACAATCAAAAGTCTGCGTGAGTTCATCATATTATCTCATTCCTGAAAAAGGGTTGGTCGGTATCAGTTGTTGCCATGCTTCCTGTAATTATACCCGATTCCTTTATAATACGCTATAACTAGCGGGCTGTATTCACTGCGGCAAAACTTGCCAAATCCCCATCCTGTTATTATCATTACCCCATGAGCAACCCCGATTTTGACCGCGATATGCGTGAGGAACTGGCGGGCGACGGTCCGCCGCTGCCGCCGCCTGCGCCCGACGATGAGGAGACCACCCTGGCGCGGGAGCGGCGCGAGATGGTCAGCAGCCAGTTGGTGGCACGGGGCATCCGTGACCCTCGCGTGCTGGCCGCGATGGAGCGTGTTCCCCGCCACCGCTTCCTGCCCCATGCCCTGTGGCCCGCCGCCTATGATGACCGCGCCCTACCCCTGCCCGAAGGTCAGACCATATCCCAGCCTTAC
>JBBRMT010000203.1:0-8865 GCA_038230695.1 Chloroflexia bacterium | reverse complement strand
CACTGAGTGGCTGGCTGCCACGCTGGTCGGCTGATGGCAAGCATATCTACGCCTTGCAAGGCGCACCCGGCCCGTACATTGTCGCCGATGCCGACGGTAGCCACATTCGCCGCTTCGATACGGCGGGGCTATGGGACGTTGATTGGCGATAATTCGACAACAAGGAGCGAGATTTGGAGATTTTTCAAGCATTCATCCTGGGCATTGTGCAGGGATTGACCGAGTTCATGCCGGTAAGCAGTTCCGCTCACCTTATCATTGTGCCGTGGCTTTTGCGCTGGCCCGACTTCGGACTGGCCTTCGATGTAGCCTTGCACTGGGGGACGCTGGCGGCGGTGCTGTTCTACTTTGGCAGTGATATAATTCGTTATGTGCGGGCGTTCTTCACCGGCCTGCCCCGCTTCAATCCTGCTGCGCCGGTCAATCTTGTCGCTGGTGAAACCGACGAGTCCCGCGCCACGGATCGGCGTATCGCCTGGCTCATCCTTATCGCTACCATCCCCGGCGCGATTTTCGGCTGGTTGCTGGAGTCGAAAGTTGACGATGCCTTCCACCAGCCGCAGAGCCTACGCAGTTGGAGCATCTACGCGATTGCGGGGGCGATGATCGGGTTGGGCCTGATGCTAGCCCTGGCCGAACGCTGGCATCGCGGGCGGGGGCGTGAACTAGGCGATATGCGTCTGCCCGACAGCGTGGCGATTGGCCTGTCGCAGGCGTTGGCCTTGATCCCCGGCGTGTCGCGCAGCGGCGCAACGATTACGGCGGGCCTGTTTCTCGGCCTCAGCCGCCCGGCAGCGGCTCGCTTCAGCTTCTTGCTCTCCGCTCCCATTATCTTCGGAGCAGGGCTGAAGGCGGCCTACGATCTGATTACCGACCCCACCCAGGCCAACCCACAGCATCTCACGATCATCCCGATTATCGTTGGCTTCCTCACCGCTGCGATCAGCGGGTATCTGGTCATTCGCCTGCTACTCGGCTACTTGCAGCGCCATACCACTATGGTGTTCGTCTACTATCGCCTCGTCCTCGGCATCCTGATTATCCTGATCGCCGCGCTCGGATTGCGCTGAAGCAGTAAGGCAAATAAACGGCAGCCCTGCTATCTAGCGATAAGCAGGGCTGCTGTCATTATACGAGGAAGGGTTTCGCTGAGAGGTTTACTTCGTCGCGGGCATTAGTTCAACTGTTCTGGCGTTGTAGATGGTGGGGTCAATGTCGTTGTTGCCGATGGTGTAGACGACCACGCTGTTGCCAGGTTGCAGGTCGGTCAGGCTGCTGATGCTTTGACCAAGCGCCAGCGATTGGTACATGGTGTCGGCAGCAACGGTGACAGTGAAGGTTTCGTTGGTGGCGCTGCTAATCAGGAAGGTATTGGCGCTGCTATTCACGCTGGTTACTTTGCCTTGCAGCACGTGTTCGTTGGTGGTAACGATGTGTAGTTCGGCGATGCGTTCGACAACTGGCAGGCCGTTGGCATATGGGCCTTTACCCGTACCTTTGCCACCGGGCGCAGGCGCGATAGGGGTGGTCTTGCCTGCGCTTCCACTGTTGGCGTTTTTCATCGTTGTGGCGCTCTTATTAGTGCCAATCCAGGCCGCTTCGCCGTAGAGGATGAGGCTATCGCCAGGCTTCAAGTCACTGGCGGCGATGGGTTGACCCAGGCGATCAAAGCGGGTGCCGGGGCCAACGATAACGGTGAGATTGCCATATTTGGTGATGGTGACGAGCAAGCTGCCATCACTATTGAGCGCGACGAATGCTGCGGGGATGGCCCGTAGTCCGAGCAGCCGATTGCTGTCACTGGCCGCGATGCTGGCGGGGGCGGGGCCAATACGCATCGCGCTAACCGTGGCGCTGAAGCCATCGCCGACCCCGAACTTTCGCTTTAGCAGGGTGTCACGGTTCTTGGCCTGGGCTGTCGCGCTATTCTGGTCATTTGCGCCAGGGGTGCCACTCGCGCCGGGGGTGGGAGTGGTGGCTTGCTTGTTGGCGGGCAGATTGTTGGCGGGCTGGGGCAACTGGCTGCGGTTGACTAGCACGATGGCGTAGTTGCCTACCTGCACGCTGCTGAGGTCAATCGGGCCAGTAGTAGCAGCAGTGTCGCCAGGGAGCGGCTGACGTAGGATGGTAGCGGTGGTGGCCAGGGTGGCGGAAAGCGGGCCAAAGTTGGTATCCAACACCACGAGCTTGTTGGCCGCATCCACACTTTCTACAACGCCCGCAACGGCAACTTGATTGCCCAGGTTTTTGCCTGCGGTGGTGTTACCGCTAGCCTTGCCCTTTGCGTTACCCTTGCCTGCGGTGGGTGTGCCGCTAGCTTTGGCGGTGGTCTTCTTATGCTTGGGGGTGACGCTGACGCTGGTTGGTGTGCTGCTGCTAGTGTTGACGCTGCTGGGTGTGCCATTGGTTGCTGCACCAGATGTGCTGCCTGAACTGGTGGCTGGGTTTGTGTTTCCGTTGGCGCTGTTGCTGGTGGCGCTATTATCAGTGGGGGTGGGTTGCATGGCGTTGTTGCCGTTGTTGCCACTGGGAGCCGCTTCGCCAGTGTTGCTGGTAATTACAGTGGGGATGGCGCTATTATCGGCGGGTGTGGCGTTACTGCTGGCAGGTGTTGCAGTGGTCGAGGGGTTTTGCGCGGTACTCTGGTTGCTGGCGATGGGTGCGCTGGGATTGTCTGATGCGCTACTACCTACGCCTGCCCAGAGCAGGCCGACACCGAGGCCGAGGATTATGGCAACGATGCCGAGAATGGCGAGGGCGCGGTTCTGTGAGAGATTGGTGTTCACGTTGAGCCTCCTGTAGTTTGGGGTGAAATTGGGCAGCGAAGCCACCCAGGGATTAGCGGTTTTGGGCGCTGGGCTTACCGCCTAGCGCAACTACCCCTATTCTACAGGATAAATATGTAACTCAGGTTAGCGGATTGCTAAATCCGTGTAAAATCGCGCTTAGAACTTATCCGAATGGGCGAACAGCGGTTCGCCCCTACATTAAATCAGGGGTTTGGCGACTGACGCAGTTTAATGGAACAACTTTTCGTCCGGGGTCTCCTCCATGTCAGCAGGGAGCAGGGGATAGTTATCGTTGCTACGCTGCTGATCGGCAAGCGCCAGGTCGAGGATGTGCTGGAGTGTGGCAATCAAGCGCGGCTGGGTCATGCCATACTTGCGGCGCAGGTAGGCAGCGAGGTCGGGCAGGGCAGCATCACTTTCGCCGCTGGGGGCGCTCATATAGCCTGCCGCTTCGAGCAAATCCTCGTTGCTGGTGCCGAGGGCGCGGGCGAGGCGACCCAGCTTGTCGTTACGCGGTAGGGCGATGTCGCCAAGTTCGAGGCGCGAGATATAGCTGCGGCTGAGGCCGCTATTGGTGGCAAGGTCTTCCTGCGTCCACCTCTTGGCTTCGCGCAGGCTACGGACCCGCTGGCCGAACCGCTTCTTGCGGCGGCTCAAATCTACCCGATCGTTACGCTCATGGCCGTTGGCAGAGTAGTTATCTGATATAGACATGGTTGGCTACTCTCCTCTCTGTGCTTATTAGTTACCCATTTTTATCCGGCCAGATGGCGGTGGCGTATCGCTCACGACCGATCAGCAGCCTTCGAGTAATACGCACGAGCAGGGCTTGTAGATTTATTTTATCAGGAATGATACCAATATTGTTTATAGGAGTTACGCAGTTCATCAGCAGGGTGAACAACAATGCGCCCCTACAGACCGGCCTCAACTTTAAGGCAGCGGCATCGCTCCTATTTAATAAGCATACGGCAGCTCAAGCTAGTTGAAGTTCACGCAACTCTCATGCTGGCGTAATGCCATTCTAAGCTGGGCGACGCATAATATAACTGTAACGAGTTGCCGCTGTTATCGCATCAAGGCAGCGCGTTAGCGAAGAACCAGATGCTAGCTATGCCGCCGCCGGGCGGAACACTCAGAACAGTAGCGGCGACCGTTCTTCGTCGGATTACCAACCAACCTACCTCCTGCCAACGCAGGATACCAACAAGGAGAACTCAAGTGAAAAGCATCAACTTCAAGGTCGTCGCCGCTTCGATGGTAGCGGCAATGCTAATCGTGGGGCTGGTTGTAGTCGGGGCCAGCGTCGCCTCCGGCGGCTCGGCTGCTGCTGCGCCCGCCGCCCAGAGCGCCACGGCGCAGGCCGCCGCCACGCCCGGCACCAGCACAGCGCAGCCCCAGACCGACGTTTACTACAACCTCTACCTGCAGAACCTCGCCACCAGCCTCGGCGTGAGCCAGGGCAAGCTGACCACCAGTATGACCCAGGCAGCCAAGGACAGCATCGCCCAGGCGGTCAAGGATGGCAAGCTGACCCAGGCCCAGGCCGACAGCCTCAACCAGCGCGTTGACCAGATGGCTCTTAACGGCCAGTACGGCTTCGAGGGCATCGGTCGCGGCCACGGTGACGGTGGCCCTGGCTTCGGCGGCCATGGTGACGGTGCGCCGATCAGCAGCACCACGATGAGCAACGTGGAAACCGCCGTTGCGGCCAAGTTGGGCTTGACCAGCGCCCAACTGACCACCGACTTCCAGAACGGCCAGACCATCGCTACCCTCGCGGCGAGCAAGAACGTTGCCCTCGCCGACATCAAGACTACCATCATCAACACGGTGAAGCCCGACCTCGACGCAGCGGTGAAGGCTGGCACGCTGACCCAGGCGCAGGAAGATAGCATCATCCAGAACATCCAGAACGACACCTTCACCCACCCCGGCCTCGGCATTGATGGCCCCGGTCGCGGCGGCTTCGGTGGCCCCGGCTTCGGTGGCCCCGGCGGCCCGGATAACGACAACGACGGCACCAATGTCGGCACCAACAATACCAGCCCCGCTCCCGCTACCACGCCCGGCACTGGCAACACCAACTAAGCGACGTAACCAAAGAACAGGGGTGGAGGCCGATGGCTTCCACCCCGTTTTTGTATTTGGATAGCTATGCTATAATGCTAGTGTTGACGAGATAATTGGGCAGCGAAAGGTGGGGCAATCCTCATGATATTCGGTATCCGTAGCGTATCTTCCAACAAGAAAGCGTTTGAGGCTTACGAGCAGGAGCAACGCAGCGTAAAGCAACTCGACACACCCAAAGCCGACCTCTTCTATGCCGAGCAGCCGAAGACAGATAAGGTGAAGGAGCCACACTAGAATGCGGGTCTGGCAAATGTGCGTAAGAACACGCTGCTGGGCAACGCCGATTTCATCGTCAATACCCTGAAGCAGATCGAGGAGGCGGGGGTGCAATACTTCGTCATCTACCTGCTCGATGCCCACCGCATGGAGCCGGTGCAGCGGTTTGCCGCGCAGGTAATGGGGGCTTTCGCTCAGGCATGAAGCATGAGTAAGAACACCGTAGGGGCGCACTGACGTGCGCCCTGTTGCGTAACCGTGATGCCAATATCATTATCAGTTTCATTGCGACACAGGGTTAGGGTGAAACTGAAACTGATACTGAAGATATGGCCTTTTGCACTATATGCTATAATGTTAGCAGCAGGGGCATTCATAAGGTTGAGAGGAGAAACATCAATGCGTAACTCGGTTCGCTTTCGTTCTATCGTGACCAGACTTGTCCTAATCTGCGCGACTATTGCGTTTTTTGTCCCTCTTCAAGGACTCATTTGGGTAGGACTAGATTATCCATTCATCTTTTACCTCGCCGCGATTGGGTTTGGTGGGCTAATACTTTGCCTCGCCTGCCTAGCTTGGATAACTAATGGCAAGTCGCGGTTGCGCTATATTTGTGCAACTGTGTTCTTCCTCTCTATTGCAGTGTTTTCAAGTGTCCTCCTGCTGGCGGCCAGCCCAACGATCAAGCTGATAGCTATCGTTCTTGGTATTATTACTCTGATTGTTAGTGGCTCTATCTATCTGGTTAATTTCCCGGCCATTCGCCCATTTGAGCAAGCACAAGAACTAAAGCAGCTCGACACCCCCAAAGCCGACCCCTTCTACGCCGAGCAAGTGAAGGCAGATAAGGTGAAGGGGCAGCGATTATTGACAAGCCAAAAGGATCATGGCAATCACGGCTGACTATGCCAATGGTCATGGCGGCCTTGGAACGACGAGCAGTATAAAGCCCTCGAATCTTCAGATACAGCAAGGGCGCACAGCCATGCGCCCCTACAAACACCTACCTTCTACCCTCTACCTTCCTCCTTCACTCCACCGTAACCAACTTTGCCAGATTGCGGGCTGCTCCATGCCCACGCCGCGCCGCACCACGATGTGGCAAGCAAGCAAGTGCAGCGGGAGGGTGGCTAGCAGTGGCGCGAGTAGAAGGGCAAATTATGCAATAATGCCAGATGGCAGCAAAACCCTGATTTGCCACCATACGCAGCGCTTGCAAAGGGTGTATAATCTATGTACTTATAACGGAAAGCGACTAACCCTACTTCGTCACTTATACAAAGGAGAATCAGAGATTCATGGGCAAGGCTATCTTCTCTATCAGCGAACTGCGTTACCCCAGGGTGATCAGGGCGGCCGCCGTCTACATTCTGGTTGCAAGTTGGATTACGGTACTCGTCACTGGCGCTGCAGCTCTACCCCTCTTCTCTGACCTACTAATCTTCACCCCGGTGTGCATCGGCAGCTATCTGCTCGTCGAGCGTTACTACACTGCCGCTGTGCTGTCTATCTGCTTCGTCCATATTACCTATGTGATCTTCATGACCACCTATTTCTATCTGCTAAATACAACCGGCCTCACCTTTGCCACGCTTTTCGATGTCGTCCTGGCCGGTCTGCTGCTGGGCGGATTGGGCGCAACTCTGACCTCTGCCTACATCATAGCCGGGGTCATCATCGGCGAACTGGCAATACACTACCAGTGGTTGCGGCAACCCCCAGCCGGTTATGTAGAACCGAAACTAAGTGGTTACATCGCCAACGTGGCCGTCTCTGCGCTGATCATCCTCGCCGTATATCTGGTGGTAGTCTTCTTTGCCCATATCGTGCGCCGCGTAATTGCCGAGTTGAACATCGAGCGTAACCGTCTGAGCGCGGCTCTAGGCCAACTTGAGGAGCAACACGCGCAGCAAGTCGAGGCAGCGGTAGCTGTTACCGAGGCGACCACGCACCTATCGAGTGCAACGCAGGAGCAGGCGGGTGGCGCACAGGAGCAAGCGGCGGCGGTCGAGCAGGTAAGCGTTTCAGCTAACGAGCTTGACCAAACCGCGCTGCACATCGTCGAGAGAGCGCACACAGTGAGTGAACTGGCAAAGCAGGTTGATGATCAAACCGTAGTGGGTACGCAACTGATCAAGGAAGTTACCGACACGATGCAGAGCGCCCATCAGACAGTGAGATCAGTAGTTGAACACAGCACCAGGCTCAGTGAGCAGGTAAATGAAATCGGCACTATCCTTGAACTGATGACCAGTATTGCCCAGGAGACGCACATTCTCTCGCTGAATGCCTCTATCGAGGCGGCTGCGGTAGAGGATACAGTGGCAGGTAAGCGATTCAACGTGATTGCAATGGAGGTTGGCGAACTGGCGGCACGGGCGGCAGGAGCTACCGAACAGGTGCAAACTATGATTACACAAATAAAGCAGGCTATTAACGCAACTTCGGTTGCGACATTTGAGAGTATGGTAGAAACTGAGCGCAGTGTTGCTTCGCTAGGGCAGATGCTAGAACTGTCAGGAACATTGAGACGGCTGGCAGCGGCGACTAACGAGTCTTCCCTGGCAATTCGTAGCTCAGTGGAGGAGCAGCGGCGGGGCAGCACGCAGATTGCCCTGTCGCTGCGCCAGATTGGCGGAGTGGCCGAGCAGAACGCGCAAGGCTCACAAAGACTGCTGCTGGTATCGCAACAACTGGGTAAACTTGTCGCCAAATTGCGTAGGATAGAGACAGACGTTGAGCCTGGCTTGATTGCTGAGACTATTTAACGAAGCTGCCTGATGTGACACAGAAATGCTTATCCGAGTACGCGGCACCTTCGAGGGGCGAAACAGTACTCGCCCCGGTCGGATCTGCAAGAACGTGACGCGCAATTACCCCCACTATTTCAGCAAATATGGTATACTGCATAATGCCCATTTATCCCTATTAAAGCAGCCTATCAACGTCAGGAGCAAGCATTGAAATGTCTCGACTGCGGGTCTGAGAACATCGAGACCGCAACTAGCTGCACCCAGTGCAATGCGTCGCTGCGCCCAGCCCGCGCCCAACGCCATCTCGACGAGGCCGAGCGTGAAATTGCCCAGGGCCATTACGAGCAGGCGATTGCCCTAATTAGTCGGGCCGACCGTGAGATGCTACCCTTGCGACAGGAGCAACGCGATAAGTATCTGCTCAACGCCCGCGCTTTCTTTCTCCAGGCCGCCATCTATTACGACCGTGGACGCAACCTTGATGCGCGTGAGGAGCTACAACTGGCCCGCGCCAATCTTGAGCCGTTGCCGCAAGGCCAGATGTTGCTGGCCGAGGTCTTCAACCGCCTGGGCAACACCTACTTCTCCACCAGCGATTTGGCCGAGGCGCTCGACTGCTACCAAAAAGCCGTTCCCCTCGCCCTGGCGAATGGTTTGTACCTGTTGGCTACTAAAGCAATTAGCAACATAGGCAACCTCTATATCAACATGGGTCAGCGTGACCCGGCTCGCGAGGTGTTCGACCAGGCTGCCGAACTCGTCCGCCAACACACCGATCCGGGCGCTTCGACCATTGCCTATGCCACACTTGCCCGCTTCCACGCAAATGATGGTCTTCATCCCCTCGGCATCGAATATGCAGACAAGGTGCTGGTGGTTTATCAAGTTACAGGCAGCGATCGTGAATACATCCGCTATCACCTTGCCGCGCTTAAGCGCAGCACTCCAGACAAGGAGCAGGGTAGCGAGATGTT
>JBBRMT010000202.1:0-8891 GCA_038230695.1 Chloroflexia bacterium | reverse complement strand
CGTTCACCAAAGGTGAGGCAATGGTGTTTGAAGAAAGTGAAGGGGCTGGCTTTGAAACGGCTGACGATGCAATGCTGTGGGCCGAATCGTCACCGCGCTACTGGCAGGTGATTAACAAGGCAATGTTCGATCGAAAGGCGATGGTGATGCCCAAGCAAATGGCAGTTTCGGTGATATCGGCAGCATACACGCCTTGGTATGCTACGCACAAGAACCTCAAGCAGAGGATGGAGGCTGGTGAGCAGGTAAGACAGATTGAGGCGAGAATCAACTTGCTTGATGAAGTGTTGCCAATTGGTGGTTGCTTCATCGCGTTTGACAACGACGCTCTCAGTCTCCTCAATGGAGCAGGCATTCATAGCCCGCAACAGATGGAAGGCAGGATTCTGTTGCTGGAGTCGGATGATGTTACCGATATGTTTCTTCCGCTACGCCTCATCGAGGTGCTTAACTAGGATAACAGCAGAGTTTAGCCCCATCGCACGCGCACATCGCCGACGCGACGGGTTAGCTTCTGTGCGTCCATGTGTTCGAGCAGGGCGAGGGCATATTTGCGGCTGGCTCCGGTTAGGTCGCGCAGGGTGGCGATGGTGATGCTGCCATCGCGGGCGATGAGGGCGAGGACTTCGGCTTCGATGCGCTGATAGGCGGCGCGGCTGAAGTAGATGTCGCCAGCGCGGATGATGTCGTTGCGGGCTACCAGGGCAGCGAGTAGCTCTTCATCCTTGTCGCTGAAGCCAAGCTCGGCGGGGGCAGGCGGGGCGTACGGGTTAGCGTCTAGCGCGGCCAGCAGGCGGGCGGCCTTCGCTTCCTGCTGTGGGCTGAGGGTGGGGCGGAAGTCGGGGTGGTAGTAGATGCCGCCAGCGGCTTCGGCGATTGCGCCAGCAACAATCGCGGCGCTGGCAACGGCGGCGAACGGCTTGCTCTCCAACCCCAACCTCCCGCGTAGCTCCTCCTTGCCGAGACCCAGGCGCAGCGGATATTGGGTGTGATAATGGCTGACGATCTCGCCGATTTGGGCAAGCAACGTCTGCCAGGCGGGGGTGGCTATTAGGAAGGTTGTGGGAGTGATGGGTGGCACGGAGCCACCCCCAGCCACTCCTGAGGGGAGGGGAGTAATAGCCCTGCTTGTTAGTAGTTCGCTAGCTGCTTGCTTCGCGCTGGTCGAGTCCAGGCCAGCGCTAGTGGCGGCAGCCTTCAAGGTAAGCGGCTTGCCGAGGGCGGCGAGTAGTAGATCGGAGGGGCTACCCTTCGCCAGGGTTTCAAGTTGGGCGACGAGGCCGGGCTGGAAGCGACGGTGGCGGCGGGGATGGGGTTCAACAATTACGCCACCCGCGACGGTATCGCTGGGCGAAGGGCGGCGCAGGATGAAGCGGTCGCCGCGTAGCGCGACGACGGGAGTGGCAAGGCGGAGTTGCGCCCAACCTTGCTCGCCCGACATGATGCGGTCGGCATTAAGCACCGTGACATGGACGGAGGTCTCGTCTGCGCCGACGAACAGGTCGAGGGCGGCATTCTGCTCCAGCGGCGGCGCCCCAGGCAGCGCCTTGAGGCTGACATCGAGGCGATCGGTTGGCGCAATCGGTACGCTGGATAGCGCCTGCCCACGCCTTAGCTGCGCCACATCCACGCCACTGAGGTTGACCGCTATACGATTGCCAGGGGGGGCTACTTCCAGTTTCTGCTTGTGCATCTGCAAGCCACGAATCCGCCCCTTCAGCGGGCCGAGTGGAGTGGGGGCAATAGTCACTTCCTGACCGACGCGCAGGTTGCCTTCGAGCAGAGTGCCGGTGACAACCGTGCCGAAGCCAGCAATAGTGAAGGCGCGGTCAATCGGCAGGCGGGCAGTACCAAGATCGGGGCGGGGGGTGGCTTCGTCAAGTGCAGCCGCAAGTGCGGCCTTCAGTTCATCCAGCCCCGCGCCGGTGCGGGCGCTAACCGGCACAATCGGCGCATCGGCCAGGCTGCTGCCTGCCAGCAGGGCGCGAATGTCGGCCTCCACCAGCGCCAACCAGTCATCATCCACCAGATCGCGCTTGCTGAGAGCTATAACGCCACGTCGCACTTGCAGCAGGTCGAGGATGGCAAGGTGTTCGCGGGTTTGCGGCATGGGGCCATCATCGGCGGCAATCACCAGCAGGGCGGCATCAATGCTGCCCACCCCGGCCAGCATATTCTTGATGAAGCGTTCATGCCCTGGCACATCAACGATGCTGACCTCGCGCTCACCCAGTTTCAACCAGGCGAAGCCGAGGTCAATGGTCATCTGCCGCGCCTTCTCTTCAGCCAGCCGGTCGGGATCAATGCCGGTCAGGGCCAGCACCAGAGTGGATTTGCCGTGGTCAACATGACCAGCGGTGCCAATCACGTACATGGGGTTACTGTCCGGGCCAGAAGTGGAAGGTGTTGTATATGAGGATGATCAGCCAGCCGTAAACCAGAGTGGCGACCCCGCCGAGGATGGCGCGATCAATCTTCAGCGGGTAGAGGCGCATGGTGAACAACACCGCCAGATACGCGCCCCAGACCACCGAGCCGAACCAGACCAGCATCGCCAGCCAGCCAACGTGGGCGACCAGCAAGGTGAGGGCAACGGTAAGGGCGAGGGTGCGCGGAAGCTGGACGAAGGGGTAGGCTTGCAATTCCTGGGTGAGCAGGGCGCGATCGCTGCGGCCAGTGAGGATCTCGCCCACCGCGAAGATAACCCCAGCGGCAATCAGCGGTTCGGCCAGAGCCATCACGAACAGGGTGAGCGCGTTGAAGAATAGCTGCAGGGCAGTAGTTGCGGTTGCGATGAGATAAGGACCAAATATCAGCGCATCCACCAGATATATAAGTGCGGGGAAGGCGGCCAGGATAGCAGCCGCACCAAATGCCTGTCCACGGGTGATGGGCAGGCGTTCCGGCGGCGGCGCAACTTCCTTTACATCCTCCAGCGCGTTCTCGTCGGGAACTTCGGCTACAGCGCCACCCTCATTCACGCCAGTCAACCGCCCCATGCTAGGGCGCGGCTCCAGCGCCACCTTGAGCGGCGCGGCGAAATAGTCTTCCACCAGCACGCTGTCGAGGGTCGAGGCGGGCGCAGCGGCTCCAATGCTGGAACGTACCGGCGCGTAGCGGTCGAGGCGGTGGGCCAGCACATCCTTAATCAAGTCCTCAAAGCCCTTGATGTCGGAGGTGACGATCACGCCCGGCCCGCTGGACGCGCCGAACAACAGCGAGTAGAGATTGTGGATCGGCTTGAGGAAACCCTCCTCGGCCTCGATCAGCACCACGAACCACTTGCCGTCGGCAAACTCCGCCGATCGGATCTTGCTGATCGCGGTCCACGGCAGTTGCAACCAGCGGGTGGCATAGCGCACCTCCAGATGGTCATCGAGGACGCGCAGGCTGGGCAGCAGGTTGTTGTAGAAGGTGATGAAGACGAGGGCAATAAGCAGGCCGATGATGGCCTGGATCATCCACCAGAGCAGCGATGAAGACACCGCAGTGGGGTTATTAAAGCTGTTGATGAAATCGCTGAGTCCGGGCAGGCCGTTGGGCAGAATAACCCAGGCTGGCAGCGGGCTGTGATAAACCCCCAGCGGGCTAAATCGTAGATAAATAACCACCCGATAGAAGAGGGTAAACAGTGCGACGATGATCAGGTAGTAGCCGACCAGAGGCAGCAGCCAGCTAATCTGGCGCGGATAGGTGTATACACTCTTGCGCGTAGCTGGCTCTGAGGGTTTGCGCCTCAACATTTGCTCCTCCTCGATCGCATCTATGATGCGCCGCAACGACGGGTTGCGCCAGCGCCCTGCTGGGCTGGCAACAGTATAGCATCTGAAGGTACATGATGCAAATAGGAAAATTGTACTGGGTGGGCTTCACCATGCAAAAAGCCCCCAGCGGGGGCTTTTGCCGCGAGGTGGGGCAGTATTTCTCCCCAAACCCACGCTGGGGCGGTTAGCTTCTAGCTTTCGTGGCCGCGAGTGGCGGTATAGGCACGCTCCAGATAATCTGCGCCTTCGGCGGCCTGGCCGCGGCTGACCAGCGCCTGGCCGTACTGGAAGTACACCTGACCTAGCAGGTCGCGTTGATTGCTGGCCTCTAGCTGCTTGATCGCCTGGAGGAACAATTCGTCGGAACGTTTGTGGTCGCCGCGATTGTGGTGGAGGCGGGCCATGTTCAGCGCGGTCTGGCCGTGCAGTTCGTTACTGACCTCGCCCTCACCAATCATGCTCTGCGCCTGGTTCATCAGGGTTTCGGCAAGGTCGCTATCGCCACTCTTGAGGTGGAAGGCGGCCAGATTGTTGGCAGAGCTGACGATGAGGTTGTGATCGCCGCTCAACTGGGCATAGTGAAGCGCCTGCTCCAGACTGTGGCGGGCCTTGTCGGCCTCGTCGGTAACGTTGTAGAGGCGGGCGGAGCTAGCAGCTGCCTGAGCCGCCAGACGCATCGAATCGAGCATCTGTTGCAGCGATGAGGCTTCGTGGATGTAACGACGCGCTTCGGTCATTCGCCCGGCAACGCGCTCGACATCGGCGTGTTCGCGGTGGGTTTTTGCCAGGTGGCGGGGATTGACCGCATCCTCGCTAACCTTGCTGATCTCCGCATAAAGGGCTTTGGCCTCTTCGGGGCGGTTCAGCGTCGAGTAAGCGCGGCTCAGGCTGCCGAGGATCTCCAGCTTCAGGTGCGGAACGATCACTTCGGCTTCTTCCAGAGAGGCCAGCGCCTTTCGCTCAAGCTCCACTGCAAGGTTGGACTTGCCCTGGTGTTGGTATGCCTGAGCGGTGAGGTGTCGGAGGCGGGCAATATGTTCGGCGGGGGTCTGCGGCCCAGCTTTGGCGTTGGCTTTATCCAGCACCATGGTGGCGCTGAGGGGGTCGCCCAGAGCAAGGCTGATATCAGCCAACAACATCAGTGCGCTGATGCGCTCCACGCTACGCAGGGTATCGGTATCCAGACCTTCGAGAATGCGCTGCGCTTCGGCGGGTTTACCGGCAAGCAATTGATAGCGGGCATCGGCCAGTTCGGTCGCCAGCCGCTCTTCCTCGCTTACCACGTCCTCTTCCTCAAGGAAGTAGGAAATTGGTTGATCCAAACGCCCCGCGAGGGTACGCAGGGCGTTGACGGAGGGACGGATCTTGCCGAGTTCTACAGCAGACACGTAGGATTTGCTGAATTGACCTGCCGCCAGGTCATCCTGCGTCATGCCCAGGGAAAGACGCGCATCGCGCAGCCGTGATCCCAGGGTGGTGGTGGGTTTTTCGGTCATCTCTGTTTTCCTTTGCTAATGTAATGGGTTTATACCGCGTTGTCCACTCGTTGAGCCATTAGTTACTATTCATCATATATGTAGGTTATATCTAGGGCGTGGCTCAACTTCCTTCGCATATAATTATATAACAAAGTGATTAAAAAAGTCAAGAGACTTATCCACAAACAAACAGATGCGCCGTATCCTACTACTGGCGCTTATCTAGCGGCCTGATTGTACAAGGTAATTAGATACGGTATGAGATTGCTCCAGTCATACTTGATTGACAGTTTCCGCGCAGCCGTACTGAGACGGGCGCGGCTGGCCTCATTATCGAGTAGGGTAATGATAGTAGCAGCGAAGCTGGCAGCATCGTCGGCCACCGCCACATCGCGTCCACCGACCAGATCCACGCCCTCGATACCCAGGCTGGTGCTGACCACCGGCTTCGCCATCGCCATTGCCTGCAGCAGTTTCAAACGTATGCCGCCACCCACCCGCAGCGGCACCAGGTATAGAGTGGCGGCTGCGATATAGGGCTTGACATCTTCGACCTCGCCAGTGACAACTACGCCGGGGACGCTGGCAAGCGCCTGCACTGCTGCACTGGGCCGCGCCCCCACAATATAGAAGCGGGCCTGCGGCTTTTGGACACGCACCAGCGGCCAAACCGCTCGCACAAACCAGATCACGCCATCCTCGTTGGGCCGATAAGCCATCAAGCCGGTGAAAACCAGGCTTTCCGACGGCCAATCGTTTAGTGGTGGCGGGGGATTGATTACCGGGGCGAACTCGGCGCTATCCACCCCATTCGGGATGATGGTGATGCGTGGCGCAAGGTGGGCATCGAGGTGAGCTAGCGCGGTAGCATCGGCGGCGGAGACCGCGATTATGTCATCGGCAGCCCTGCAAACCGCCCGCTCGTATGCGACCAGGCGGCGATACTGCACATAGGAATATACCGCTTTGGCGAATGTGCGGATTTGCTTTCTATCGCTCTGGAAAGCCCGCTGCTGGATTAGATATTCGGCGTTGTGTTCGTCGAAGATCAGGCGAGGGCGCGTTGTCGCGCTTGCCAGATGATTGCGGACCAGCAAGCCATAGCGGGCCTGCTCCAGCCCCTCCACTTGAATCACATCGCAGTGGCTACTATCAAGTAGGTGATGCAGCGCGGTTGCATAATCAGGCGAAGCCAGCCGCGCCGCCATGTCGGCCTGACCGCGCAGCATGGTCAGCAAACGGGTAGGGGTAGAGCGCGGCGGCGGCAGCGGCACGAGGGTGAGCTGGCGGCACAACTGGCGCAACGGCCCGCCGGAAGCGGGGTCGGCGACTTGCTCCGGCGTGGCAAAGGAGAGCAAATCAACCTGAACCTCAGCCTCGGCCAGCCCCTTGATCAGATAGTAGTTACGCAACGCGCTGCCCTGGCGCGGCGGGTAGGGCAGTTGCGGGGTGAGGAACAGGGCGCGTAGTTCGCTCATTTCACCCCCAGACGGAGCAGCAGAGGCGGCCCCAGCACCATCAGGCCGACAAATATGCTGGCAAAGGCAGTGAGCAACACCGCGCCAGCGGCCACATCCTTTGCGACCTTCGCCAGTGGGTGATACTGCGGCGAGGCGAGGTCAACCACCGCCTCAATTACCGTGTTCATCATTTCACCAATCAGCACCAGGGCGATACAAATAGTGACAAGCGCCCACTGCAGCCAGCTTAGGCCCTCGTATAGGCTCAGCGATATTACCAGGACCGCCACCGTCAGGTGGATTCGGAAATTGCGCTGGGTGCGTAGCACGTAGGTCAGCCCGGCGAAGGCGTAGCCAAAGCTGCGCCACAGGTTGGCGCTACGCATTGGCCTGCCCCTTACTTTCAGCAGCGAGGAAGGCGGCCACATAGGCATCCTCGTGGCTGTGCATCAGGTGGTAGCCAGCGGGGTCATGGTCGTCATAACCGAGCAAGTGCAGGGTGCCGTGCATCACCAGTTCGGTTAGTTCCTCCAGGGCAGTGTGGTCATAATCGCTAGCCTGCGCCGCAGCGGTCTCGAACGAAGCCACAATATCGCCGAGGTAAGATGTTTCCTCCTGTTGATATAGGCTGGCTGTGGTTTCGTAGGGGCGAACCGTAGTTCGCCCTGCTATCTGCACGTCCTCATGCTGCCAGTATAGGGGGCCGGGCGGTTCGTCTCGAGCGGTGGCGAAGGGTTGGGCGGTGGCGGCCAGATCCTGCTCCTGCTGGCCGAAGGCGATCACATCGGTGGGCGTATCCAGGCCGAAGAACTGGCGGTGCAACTGCTGGATGGCAGCATCGTCAACGATGCGAAGGCCAACCTCCAGCGGCGGGGTTGCGCCCTCGGCCGCCAGCACATAGCGGACTGCATTGGCGAAGTAATCGGCATCGCCAGCCAGCCCGGTAGATCCAGGCAAGCCAGAGGCGCGATAAGTATCGTCAAGCTCGACATTGACAAGATAGGAAGCTGGCTCTGTAGGGGCGAACCGTGGTTCGCCCTGGCCCCCACCCCAACCACCCCCCGATATGGAGGAGGGGGATATTGGCGGGTTAGCGGCGGGCATCTTCGGGCGGCTGGGCATAGGTGGAGGTTTCCTGGAGGTAAGCGCCGTTGGCTGATGGTGGCACGACCAGCGCGGCTGCGGGCGGTTCATCGGCAGGGATGGGCGCGGTGGTGGGGCGCGACGCTGGCCCGTTGGCGCTAATCCTAAGAGCGGATGCAGCAGTGACCCCCTCCCCGATCGGGGGGGAGGGCTGGGGAGAGGGAGCGGGCAGCGCGGTCTTCTCCGGGTAGGTGATGCGCGGGTGGTAAACGCCCCGCAGCATGGCGCGGAAGGCGGCTTCGATGCTGTGCAGGTCGTGGATAGTAAGGTCGCATTTGTCAAGCTGGCCGTCATCGATCTTATCGCGGATTACCTTATGCACGATTTCGCTGACCGCATCCTCATCAAAGCGTTGGCTCTGGCGCGAGGTCTGCTCGGTTGCCCCCAGCCTGCCCGCTTGAGAGGCGGCGCGGGTGGCGGCCTCCACCGAGTCGGCCAGCATCACGATGGCGGCTTCCTTGCTCTGCGGGCGCGGACCAGGGTAGCGAAAATCCTCGATGTCTACCTTATCTGCGCCCTCGGCGGCCACTGCCTTCTCGTAGAAGTAGCGGATCACTGTGGTGCCGTGATGTTGAGGGATAATGTCACGCACGCGGCGGGGCAGGTGATACTTCTTCGCCAGTTCCATGCCGTCTATCACATGGGCGGCAATAATGCGGGCGCTGGCAGCGGGGTCGAGGTTGTCGTGGATATTGTCCATGCCCGCCTGGTTATCCACAAAGAAGACCGGGTTAGTCACCTTGCCGATGTCGTGGTAGTAAGCGCCGACACGGGCCAGCAGCGGGTCTGCGCCAATCACCTCGGCGGCGCGTTCGGCCAGGTTGCTGACCACCAGGCTGTGGTGGTAGGTGCCGGGCGCGTCGCGCATCAAGCGGCGCAACAGCGGCTGGGTGGGGTGGGCCAGTTCGAGCAATTGCAGCGGGGTGGTGGTGCCGAACAGGTTGCCTAGCAAGTTGAAGGTGGCAAAGCTGAAGGTGGCGGAGAGACTACCATTTATCAGACTGGCGGCGGCGATCTGTAGCAGCGCGGTGTTATCTAGATCGTGT
>JBBRMT010000201.1:0-8937 GCA_038230695.1 Chloroflexia bacterium | reverse complement strand
GATGTCTACGGCTTCGGCCACAGCGAGGAGCTACTTGGCGTGGCCTTTAGCGAACTGGGCCTGAGCATGAGCGCGGAAATCGTGGTTGCCACCAGTGTTGGCAGCAACTTTTACGCTGGCAGCGTGCGCCCCGACTTCAGCGCCGCCTATATCCGCTTTGCCGCCGATCAAAGTCTTCGTCGCCTGGCCCGCGACTGGCTCGATCTATACCTGTTGCACAATCCTACCCTGGTGGAGATGGGTGATGGCAGCATCTTCGCGGTGATGGCCGAACTGAAAGAGGCAGGCAAGGTGCGGCGCTGGGGCGTGGCAGTGTCCAGCGTGGCAGAAGGGTTGGCGGCCATCGCGGCGGGCGCGGAGACGGTGCAGATTGCCTACAACGTGCTGGCTCAGGAACCTGCCCGCCAGTTGTTCCCTGCCGCACAACGGGCCGGGGCAGGCATCATCGTTGGCGAAACGCTGGGTAGCGGTTTGCTGACGGGCAAATACGACCTGGATAGCCACTGGGTGGATGGTGACATCCGCGCCACCTTGCCGCGTGCTGAGATTGTGCGGCGGCTACAGGCCGCCGAGGAGTTGCGCTTCCTCGAAGGAGAGGGCGAACGCACTTTGGCCCAGGCAATGATCCGCTTCGCGCTCGACCAGGCGGCGGTAAGCAGCGTGGTTGTCGGTATCAAGACGGCAGCGCAGGCAGAGGAGAACCTGGCTGCCAGCGACCTTGCGCCCATCAGTGTCCGAGAACGCAGACTGCTCGATGGGTTGCTATTCAGTTCATAAGGCATGGAGGTTCAGATTGGGACAGTTTGAGAAGCACGTATTCGTTTGCACCAGCGGGGATTGGTGTCCGGCGCGGGATGGCGATGGCCTCGGCGTTCATGCCCGCCTGAAGCAACTGGTGAAGCAAGCGGGATTGACTGAGCGTATCCGCATTAACAATAGCGGTTGCTTCAACCAATGCGGCCACGGCCCGATGGTGGTAGTCTATCCCGAAGATGTCTGGTATGGGGGTGTTAACGTCGCCGATGCCGAAGAAATCTTCAACCAGCATCTTGTCGGCGATCAGCCAGTCGCCCGCCTGCTATACGATGCGCCGCCCGGCAACAACAAGATGAAACGCGACGATGAGGGGCGGCCTATTAGCTAGCAAGACCCGGCGCGGGGGTGCTAGTACGCTCTGGTGGGGTTTGCTCGGAAATGGGATTGCCCATGTAGGGGGTAGCGTCGCGCTCTAGCAACATCTCTTGCACCGCCGTCAGGTTACGGGTCGCGCCGATCTTGTGGAAGATGGCGGCGGCTTGCTCCAGCAACGCTATAACCGTTTCCCAGTTCACTCCCTTGCGATGGGTCATTGCTCTAGCGTATTCGAGGTAGCTGCGGCCAAGCTCGTAAGCATCGCCGCGCTCTTTGCTCTGGATAATGGCAAGCTCGAAGTTCTGCGCCGCCTGCTCCCACTCATCCAGCGCGGCGAGGTAGATAGCCACTGGCAAATAGAGGCGTTCCCGTTCATCCCGTACTTGCTGCTGCTCGAAGTTGTGGATCCAGTCTACATATTCGCGGGCGGCGGCAAAGTCGCGCCTTACTACATAATACTGCAAAAGCTGGGCGACCGCCTCGCGCTTGAGCATCTGGGGCGCAGCCTCATCGCTGAACAGGCGTTGGGCAACCTCATAGCTACGCTCATAATCGCCCCCATCGAGATATACCTGACCCAATTTCGCCAGCGCATCGGCGCGAACCACCTTGTCGTCGCTGCGCTCGGCAATATCCAATGCTTCTTGAAGATAATGATGGGCCTGCTCAAGATCGCCGTGGTAGCGATTAACTACACCCACCGTAATCAGCGCGTTGCATATCTGGCTCTGGCTCTCGATTTTGGGCAGCAACTCGACGATGCGGCGGGCATACTCCATTGCTTTAGCCAGCGGGCCAATCACCACATAGATATAGCACAACATTCGGTAACACATCATCAACGCGGCGGCATTATTGTCCAACTCGGCATACTGGGTGGCCTTGTTGTAGCGAAACAGAGCCTCGTAGGTGCGTCCTTCGTTAACACTGATGTTGCCCAGGTTTGTCCAGAGCTTGACCGACAGTTTGTGATTGCGAGTCTGCTCGGCCAGGTGTGCGCCACGCTGATAGTAATGGAGCGCCGCTTTCATTTCGCCTTGCAGATACTCGATGTTACCCAGGGTATTGAGCGCCTCGGCCAGCAACGGCTTGCCCGCTTCATCGCCTTCTAGCAGGTCAATAGTGGCTCTAACCTCTATAGCTGCTTGCGCCAACTGTCCCTTGATGTAGTAAATCGTTCCCTGCAACCAGCGGGCGCGACCGATTAGCAGTGAGTGGCTTGCTATCGTATCTTCCAATTTGGCAATCGCTGCCATCGCTTGTTGCAATTCCGCTTGCCCAACCACCAGGTCGCCGTGCATGATGCTGGCTTCGATGCGTTGCAAGTCGTGGGCTACCAGCAAGGAAGCCAGCAGTGCGCCGCACTTGCTGCACTGGCTAGACTGGTCGGGATTATCAGTGTTGCAAACTGGGCAACGTATCATCAGGGCGACAACTCTCTCTTTGATTTATCATTCCACCATCCGTTCTTGGGAATAGCTTAACTTGTTCCCCATCTTCAGCCAGCGTGGCGTACAATCTTAGGCGGGCCAATTAAAACCCCTGCGCGGTGGGGCGCAGGGGTAGTTATCGCTCGACGCTTATTAACAGGGAGCGGGGGACGGGATTCGAACCCGCGACAGCCTGCTTGGAAGGCAGGAACTCTACCACTGAGTTACCCCCGCGCATGGCCTTATTATAGCAGATTGCGGGCGCGGGTGCAAGTTGGCACGCCCACTCCCTGCGTGGTATAATTGCTTGCAACACTGCAAACTGATAAATACTTATCCAACCCTGTAGCCGTATAATAACTGGAGCGGCAATGTCCCAACACAACGTTACCCTGTACATGAAGGATGGTTGCCACCTGTGTGAGCAGGCGCGGGAGTTGCTCGAACGCTTCGCCGCTGCGGGCCGCTACGGACAACTAAACATTAGCGAGATGGACATTACCTCTGACCCCGACCTGTTCGCTCGCTACCAGTATGTAATCCCGGTGATTGAAATAGATGAACGCGCCCACCTGGAAGCGCCGATTAGCGCACCCGACCTGCGTGCGGCGTTGGAGATGCTGACATGAGCCAGATACCAACACCAATTTATCGTCGTTCGGCCCTAGGCCCCCTCGACGGTGCTGCCGACTGGGTGGTCCGCCACTGGCTGGCGTTGATCAATACCTTCCTGGGTATCTTCGTCGCCCTGCCCTGGCTATCACCGCTGCTGATGGCAATTGGGCTACGCGGCCCCGCGCAGATCATCAATCGCATCTATGTCGCCTTCTGTCACCAGTTGCCGGAGCGTAGCTACTTCGTGTTCGGCTATCAGGTGGCCCACTGCCACCGCTGTGTCGCCTTCTACGGCAGCCTGTTTGTCGGTGGCCTGCTCTATGCAAGGATGCGCCCCAGCCTGCGCCGCCGCGACGCACATGGGCAGGTACACTACTCTGGCTTGAGCATCCCCGTCGCCATTCTGCTCTGCCTGCCCATTTTGCTCGACGCGCTCAGTCACACCTTTGGGCTACGCGACGCAGGTGGGGCGTTGGCCTGGCTGGGCCAGAGTGACGCGCCTGGCTCAGTCAACTGGTGGTTGCGCCTGGTTAGCGGCGTAATCGCCGGGTATGCGCTTATCTTTGCAATCTGGCCGCGAGTTGATACCAGCTTTGCCCGCAGTCTGGCTCTCAACGACTATTATCGCCAAATGCAAACAAATAGAGGAGCATAGCGATGCTACCCTTGCTCGATGTCCAAGCGCCTTCGATCTTCGCCGCCTTCTTTGCCGGGCTAGTCTCTTTCCTTTCGCCCTGCGTGCTGCCGCTGGTGCCACCTTACCTCGCCTATATCAGTGGTCGAACCGCGCAGAGCGCCAACCCGCTGCTCGAAGGCAGTGGCCCGCTGACCACCGCCGACCTGGAGCTAAAGCCAGCCGACAACTCCACACTTGCTGCCCGCACAGTGCTGCCAATGTCTGGCAGCGGAGCCGCTACCCTGGACATGGCTCACGCTCAAGTCGTGGCTATAGCAAGGCCGCACTCCGCACTCAGCCCGCGCCTCAACGCCTTCATTCATACCCTGTTCTTCGTGCTGGGCTTCGGGGTTGTTTTCACCCTGATCGGCCTCTCCGCCGGGGCGCTGGGTGGGGTGCTGTACGATCATCAGCAAACAGTACGCCAGATTGCCGGTATCATCCTGATCATCTTCGGTATCCATACCCTCGGCCTGATCAACATCCCTTTCCTGAACTTCGAGAAGCATATGAATGTCAACGCTAACCCCCGGCTCGGTTATTTTAGCTCCTCGCTAATCGGCATGGGCTTCGCGGTAGGCTGGACACCCTGCGTCGGTGTTACCCTCGGCGCAGTCTACACCCTGGGCTTCGACTCGGCCAGCATCGGCACCGCTGGCTTGCTCTTCTTCGTATTCACTCTCGGCCTGGGTGTGCCGTTTCTGCTCACCTCGCTGGCAGTTGGCAGCGTCAGCGGCTTCCTGCGTAAGCTCACCCGTCGCGGCCTCACCTGGCGGGTTGGCGGTTGGACGATTATACGCGACCTGAACGTTGTCACCTTTATCAGCGGCGTGTTCCTGCTGCTGATGGGCTGGGCTATCTTCGAGGGTTCGCTTGGCTTCTTCAGCCAGCTATTCCCTACATGGAGCATCAATGTCTGATCTGCACGACACCTCCAACGCCACTGTCGAGAGTGATGAATCCCGCGCTTACGATGTGCATCCTGTAGGGGCGCAATTCATTGCGCCCGATGTTGATGTTGCGCCCGATATTGCACCCAACCCTGGGGGTGATAAATCACGTCCCTACAATGATGGCGATGAGACCCTGCTATCAACTGGCCCACAGAAGACAAGTAATTCAAAACTCAAAACTAAAAACACAAAATTGCCCGCCGAGCGGGTGGTCACCGTGGTTATGCTTATTGCGCTGACGGCGGGGGCGCTATATTTTTATCTATTTACCAACGGCGGCAACGGGGGCAGCGATACGATTGTCGCTACCGTTAATAGTGAAGCGATCCGTCAGAGCGATGTGGATGTGCAGGCCAATCTCAACAAGGCGATCAACGAGGCGATGGGTCAAACCGGCAGCAGCATCACCTCGGACCAGGTCCTTAGCAGTCTGGTATACGAGCATCTCGCCATGCAGGATATGCGTAAGCACAACTATCCGCTGGTGAGTGAGGCCGCGCTTGAGACGTATATGGCTTCTCTTGTAAGTAACAACCACATTGATACTGCAAGCTTCGGCCCAACCCTTACCAAATACAGCCTGGCCCGCAGCGTCCTCAGCGACGCACTGCGTATCAACCTGACGATTGAGAACTACAAGAACGACAGGATCGCCAGCCCCAACCTCGCTGCCGACCAACGCGACCTGCTGCTCAACAACTGGAAGTCGAGTCTCTATGATACGCGCACCGCGCAGATTAGCTACCCCAGTCCGCTAAGGGCCGATAATGGCCCCGCGCCCCGCGCTAACCACGCAGCACCCGCTGTGGCTGGCACCGATCTGAACAGCGGTAAGCCAATATCACTCAGCCAATTGCAAGGTCATCCGGTGCTAGTCAACTTCTGGGCGACCTGGTGCGGCCCTTGCCGGGCGGAGATGCCCACCCTGGTTGATGCCTATAACAAATATCATGATAGCAAGGGGCTGGTGGTGTTGGCGGTGGACACCGAAAACTCCAGCGTGAAGCAGCAGGTAGTAGCCTTCATTGCCCAGTTCAAGATGGTGTTTCCAGTCATTCAAGATGATGACAACAACACCATTTCGCTCAACTACAACATTCAGGCTACGCCGTCCAGCTTCTTCGTTGACCGCAATGGAATGATTCAATTCGTGCAGATTGGCGCGATGGACGCGGCGATGCTGCAGAGCAACCTGGGGAAAATCCTGCCATGAATCAGCAACCGCTACCACAGGCTCCCGACGAGAGCCGCGAAGCCTACATTGCCCGCGTCAGCGCAACGGCGGAGACGGAGTGGGCGGGTAATACTCGTCGCACCTTCGACTCCCGCGTGCGAGGAACACTACGCGGGATGGTGGTGTGGTTCTTCCGCCACTGGCTGCTGCTTGCCAACCTCTACTACGCGCTATTGCTCATCTTCGCCTTCATCGGCCCCTGGTTGCACAGCATCGGCATGACCGATGCGGGCAACTTCTTCTTCGCCAGCTATGGCATCATCTGCGATCAGGTGCCAACCCACTCCTACTACCCGTTCGGCTACCAACTCTGCCTCTGCCAGCGCTGCCTGGCGATCTACACCGCGATGCTGCTAGGCGGTCTATACTATGCCTGGGCGCGGCGCAGCGGTAACACATTCCGCCCCTTGCCGCTGCGATGGATGATCCTCTGCACCCTGCCACTTGTTATAGATGGCCTGACCCAGCTATTCGGCCTGCGTCATAGCGACGTTTACCTCCGCACCCTTACTGGCGGGCTGTTTGGCTTCGCCGCCATCGCTACGATCTACCCGTGGTTTGATGCAATCAAGCGGCGGCTGTGGCGGGTGCTGGGTGTGAAAGATGCTTCACCTTCCGTTGATGTGAGCGTAAGCCACCAGTATAATTAGCTTTCCTCATTACTCCACAACCTCATTGAGATTGAACTTCCGCTCCGCCAGCCGGGTTACATATTCTGCTGCTGGTATCGCCATCTCCAGCGGTGTTGCGCCTGCGGGTAGGTCGCGCCGCGCCATCATGTGGGCAACGAGCGCCGTGGGGAAGCCAGTGGTGCGCTCCATTGCCGTAAAGCCGGTGGCTTCGTCGTAGCTGTCGAACAGGTCAAGCGTTGCCAGCTTGTCGCCAATGCAGATGACTCGCATCACCACCACATCCTGATCTTCAGGGAAGGTGATGCGCGGAGCGAGTAGCGCGGACAAGACATCGCGGGGACGCACCGGCACACCCCCCGCATTGACCGCCGTCGCCTCGAACAGCCCCAGTTCCTTGAAGGCAACCAGCTGATCGAGGTGGCCGGGGTAGCGCACTGTCTTCTCTTCGTAGACTTGCAACTTACCCTGCAAGCTATACGGCACGGTGGAGGTGCCGCCGCTGGTGACGAACGCCTCGCAGCGGCCCAGCGGCGGCGGGAAGTCGAGTTCCTCGCGCTCGGTCAGCGCATCCACCTCGGTTGGCTGGCCGCCGCGCAGGTAGATGGCGCTGCCGCTGTACTCGTTGATTAGCCCGTCCATATTTGAAAATGAGCAGATAGTTGAACGGCGGGCGGGGGTTGAGCGGCAACCCGCCCACGTAGATGCGTACCTCGCGGGGGTTCGCCACCAGCCCCATTGCGTATACCGCCAGGATGTTGCCTAGCCCCGGCATCAGTCCGCAGTCGGGGATAACGGATACGCCCTTCTCCCTAGCCTGCTCGTCCATATCAAGCTGCTGCTGTACCACCTCGGTGTTGCCGCCGAGGTCGCAGTAGTTAACGCCCGCTGCGATCGCCGCCCGCGTGGCCGCGATATTGAAGACGAATGGCAACGCGCTGATGGTCGCCTGCACGCCGGTCAGCAGCGTGGTCAAGCCCGGCTCATCGTTGGCATCCACCCGCTCGGCCCGCGCTATGCGCCGCCCCACCAGTTCGTTGACCCGCACCACTGCACGGGTGGCGGCATCCAGTTCGCGGTCAGCGACGATAATCTCATCGGCCTCACCAAACTGGGCCAGGTCGTAAGCCGCCGCCGTTCCCTGCCGCCCGCCGCCCAGCACGCAATATTTGTAGCCCATCGCGCTGCTTCCCCCCTCACGCTAATTTTGTCTGCATCTTCTTGCGCGGGTAGTATAGCGGGCGGGGCGCTGGTTTGCAAGCTGCGGCAAAAGCAGGGACGCACCGAGGAGGTGCGCCACACAGCTAACCTAATTTAACACTTATTCCCAATCACCAATCATCACCCCTCCAGCGTGGTGATGTCACCCAGATCCTGGCCCATCGCCTTCGCCTTGATTACGCGGCGCATGATCTTGCCGCTACGGGTCTTGGGCAGGCCGTCGGTGAACTCGATCTCCTTCGGCACCGCGATGGGGCCAACCTCGTGGCGAACGTGCAGCTTCAGTTCGGCGGCAAGCTCGTCGCTGGCGGTGAAGCCTTTCTTGAGGATGACGAGGACGCGGATGTGTTCGCCGGTTAGCTCATCAGGCAGACCAATCGCCGCTGCCTCGGCCACCGCCGGATGGCTTACCAGGCTGCTCTCGATCTCGCTGCTGCCCAGGCGGTGGCCGCTGACCTTGATCACGTCGTCTACGCGACCCTGGATCCAGAAGTAGCCATCGGCATCCTCATGGGCGGCATCACCAGCGAAGTAGACATCGGCAATCGTGTTCCAGTAAGTTTCGTAGCGATCCGGGCTGCGGTAGATGGTACGCATCATGCTGGGCCAGGGCTTGCGGATGATCAGGAAGCCGCCTCTGGTGCGGCCCACCGCCTTACCCTCGATGGTGACGCACTCGGCATCAATGCCAGGGAGTGGGCGGGTGGCCGAACCAGGCTTCAGCGGGGTGATGATGGTTGGGCTGATCATGATGCTGCCTGTCTCGGTTTGCCACCAGGTATCCACAATCGGCAGACGGTCGCCAGTGACGCGGCGATACCAGAGCCAGGCTTCGGGGTTGATTGGTTCACCAACCGTGCCGAGCAGTCGCAGGCTGCTGAGGTCGTACTTGGCGGGCCACTGTTCGCCCTGCTTCATCAGCGCGCGGATGGCGGTGGGCGCGGTGTAGAAGATGGTAACTTTGTAGTCCTGCACCACCTGCCACCAGCGGCCGGGGTCGGGGAAGTCCATTGCCCCTTCGTACAGCACGCTGGTCGCGCCCGCCATC
>JBBRMT010000200.1:0-8992 GCA_038230695.1 Chloroflexia bacterium | reverse complement strand
TGAGGTTGGGAGAAGATGGCGAGAATAAGGGTCCCGGAGTCTGAGCGGCCCTCCCTTCTCGATATCGCTCGGTTGGACCAGGGCATTAACCAGCGTCTGGTTGAGGCACTGGAAGGAGCACCACCAGCACTCAGCGTACACGCTCTCTCCGACTACATCAACGGGCAAGCGTTCGGCATTCCGGAGGATGAGGTACGGGGCATTATTGGTGCGCTTATAACCCTCTCGATGGTTCAATCCGGCTTGGAGTTCACGCCTGAAGAACTCGCCCAAGAGATAGCGCAATCAACAGACCTAAACCTGCCTGACAATCAGCGACCTCAACTCACTACGCATCTGACGGATCTTCTCAATTCCCGCGCAATCGCAATAGCGGCGAAAGCTACACCCTGCGCTGGCTGTTCCTGCTCACCCTCGGCTTCGGTCAGCTGATGGCAATGCCGGAGTTTCAGTCGGGCGACGATGGCATAAAGTATCTGGTCGCCGAGGATATACTCACTCACAATACGCTACAATTGCCACCGGCGCAGAAAGATATGGGCAACAGCTACTCGCGCTACGCGCTGGGTCACTCGGTTGCCGAATTGCCGCTGCTGGCAGTCGGGCTGCTGGCCCAGCAGCTAAGTGGTGCGCCGTCAACCATCCGCTACCTCTTCGTGATGCTGCTCGATCCCATCGTCTCCGCCCTTGGGGTGGCGCTGTTGTTCCTCACTGCCCGTCGCCTGTTCAAGAGCGAGCGTCTCGCGCTGGCCCTCAGCCTGATATACTTCTTCGCCACCTTTGCCCTGCCCTATGCGGTGCAGAGTTGGAGCGAACCGCTGGTCACTACCCTGCTGCTACTGGCCTTCTACGCGATGCTGCGGGTGTTCGACGCGGCAGATCGCAATATGGTGCGCTGGCTACTTGTGGCCGGTCTCGCGCTCGGCTACTGCCTGTTTACCAAAGAGGAGTTCGCGCTGGTCGCCTTCATCTTCGGTCTATGGTGGGCGGCGCGGCGGGGTTGGACATTGCGGCAAGCGGGGACAGGATGGGGATGGTTGGCGGTAACGTTGGTTAGGGAGGGATTGTTTCTGGCGGTGCCGGTGCTAAGTTTCTATGGCTTCGGCATGGCCTACAACTACATCCGCAGCGGCAACCTGTTCACCAGCAGCTATGTGGCCCAGGGTATCCTCTCCTTTGACACGCCGATACTGACCGGCCTGTATGGGCTGCTGCTCAGTCCGGGCAAGGGGCTGGTCTGGCTGGCCCCTCCCGCCTTCCTCTGCAGATGGGGAGTACGCAGTTTCTGGCGCGAGCATCGCTGGGAGATGGCCCTGATTGCGGTGCTGTTCGTTCCTGCGCTATTCTTCTACGCCACTTACATCTTCTGGGAGGGTGGAGTTAGCTGGGGGCCGCGCTTCCTTCTGCCATTCCTACCCCTGCTGATGCTAGTCAGCGGCGCGGCGCTGCGGGGTTGGTCGGGCTGGCCGCGCTGGTCGCGGGGCGTGTACATCGGGCTGGTGACGGTGGGTGTTGTCACAGCGGTGGTGGGGATGCTGGTCAATCCTTCCGATGCCTGGCTGTTCGGGCGGGATCAGGTGGGCGACCCCTGGGATCAGCAGGTGGAGTTCTCGGTGCAGCACTCGCTGATCCTGAACGCCTTCCGGCTGGTGGGACGCGGCTACATTCAGCCGCAGAGCGCGGCGCAACTATCGTATTACCACTTCCCCTACTTCACCGACCAACTACTGCCTGCGCTGCTGCTGGCGCTGGTGGTGGTTGCCGGGCTGCGAATTGTCAGCGAACTACGTAATCAGATGGCTAAAGAGCGTCAAGCGAACGTCACTACTGGTCTTATGCTATAATTGTGGAGTGAATAATTCCAAAAGGAAGCTCGACCTGATGAGCGATTCGGCTAGTCTTGCCCACGACACCATAACCGCAGACCCATCTCCTGTCCGTCACCGCTCTTTGCTGCACCACCTACTGCCGCTCGCTGCCTACTTGGTCGTCACCATCATCTTTACCTGGCCGGTCATCCTCAACTTTGCCACCGAAACCCCGGCGGATCGCTTTTTGGTGCTGGATCGCGACCAGAACCTGTGGAATCTGTGGTGGTTTCGTTATGCGCTGCTTATCATGCACCACAACCCTTTTTACAACCCGCTTATCTACTGGCCCGATTATCAAGCGCCGGGTGTTGGCTTGTGGTTGCATACGCTGCAGCCATTCAATATGACGCTGGGCCTCGTGTTGCAACAGTTCTTCAACCTGGTGACAACCTACAATATTATCATCTTCTTTGCCTTCACCCTGTGTGGCTATGGCGCTTACCTGCTGGTCAGCTATGTCAGCGGCAACCGCATCGCTGGTTTCGTCGGCGGGCTGGCGTTTGCCTGTTCTCCATACCATCTTGATGTGCTGCGCGGTCAGAGCAACCTCTTCTCCACCGAGTTCCTCCCGCTATACCTCTATGCCCTGCTCCGCCTTCGCGATGCGGTCTCTGCGGCGCACAAACCGCTTAATCGCCAAATCCTCGCCTGGATGGTTGCTGCCGCGTTGCTGCTCAGTCTCAACAACCTGATTGATTGGTATCTGTTGATTGATGGCCTGCTGCTGACTGGGCTGTTGCTGCTGGCCTATTTGTGGTCGGCGAGGCACCAGGGCGGGGGCTGGCTGCTACGCCAGGCAGGGGCGGTGGCGGCGGTGGGGCTGCTCTGGGCGCTACTCTGCGCCCCAGTCATCCTCGCTACGCTCAACGATGCGATTAGCGGCACAGTCCGGACCGACTTTCCACAGCAGCAACGCTTGCTCAACGCCAGCGACTTGCTGTCCTTCATCACACCGGTATCGCTGCACACGCTGGAAGGGGGGATAACCGATCAGCTCCTCAGCCCGCTGCCGACTAATAACGCTAGCTGTGTGGGGGTGGTGGCTACCTGCATGAGCCGGATGAGCTACCTGGGATTTGCAGCGTTGACTTTGGCGGTCATCGGGGCGATTGGCTGGTGGCGGCGGCGCAGTGGCTATTGGTTGGTGGCGGCGCTAGCCTTGATGGTGCTGGCGCTGGGACCATCATTGCAGGTAGCGACGGTGGATACCGGCATCCCACTGCCGTTTGCCCTGCTAGTCAAACTGCCAGTGTTCTCGCTGATGCGTGGCTCCAATCGGTTGCTCGCCCCGTTCGATCTCTGCTACGCAGTGCTTATCGGCCTGGGGGCCGCCTGGCTGTTGCAGCGGGGACGATGGCAACGTTGGCTGGCGGGTGGATTGAGCCTCGCACTAGCGGCAGAGTTCCTTATCTTTCCCTTCCCCGCAGCGCCGGTTGCTGCGCCCATATTCTTCAGCCAGTTGGGGCAAGACTCAACGCAGTATGCTATCCTTGAACTGCCATTCACTGGGCATGGGCGGGTGGAGTATGCGCGCACTCTCAACCAGGTTTTCCACCAGAAGGCGATTGCCGACGGCTACCTCTCGCGCCAGGTTGACGACCACTTCAGCATCGCGGTAAGTATGCAGGATTGGTTTGTCAGCAACATCAGCGCCCCCGACATCAATGCCAGCGCCAGCTCCAGCGACACGCTCATCACGATGCTGAATGCGTATCAGTTTCGCTACGTGGTGCTGTACAAGGGGGATTACGGCAAGGCGGCTGACCTGGCGCGGGCGCGAACCTTCTTCGACCACCTGTTCGCCAGCGCGGGGCAGAGCCAGCCGGAGATTTATGAGGATAGTGACATAGTTGCCTACCAGACCCCCACCAGAGCATTCACCACGCCGCTGATATTGATGGGCGAGAACTGGTATCAGGCGGAGCAAACGCCGCAGGGATTGCGCCGCTGGATGGACAAGGATCACGCCACCCTGCGCCTGGTAGTGCCGCCAGGGCAGGCAGGCGCATACAACTTCAGTTTCAACACCGCCGCGTTTGCCCAACCGCGCCGCTTGAGCCTGAGCCTGGGCAGCGGCCCGCTCTGGCAGCAGACCATCCCCACCAGCGTGACCAGCTATACCGTGCAACTGAAGCTCGACGAAGGCACGAACTTCCTGAGCCTGAATGTGCTGGACGGCTACGCCTCGCCGCGCAGCCTGGGTCTCGATGCTAAGGACTATCGTGACCTTAGCGTGACAGTGGGTGGGTTGAGGGTGACGCGGTGAGAGGGGGAAGGAGGGCAGGTTCATATTGGCTATTGCAGCGCCAAAGCCTCGATACGCTATAAATAGCTACTTAAGCTAGCAAATGCAGCATCATTTGTAGATAATGGGATGCTTATAGCTGATGGGATTCTATCAACCATGATACTGAGCGCCAAGTCCAATCACCTCATATCTGGCAATCTCGATCCCTTTGCGCTGGAAATGGGCCTCAAATTGCGCCGATTCTCCTTGCAACATAGCTGGCTGAAGGCCATTTGTCGCTGATCGGCTCGGTAGCACAAAGCCAATAGCAACATCAACAACTTTACCATTGGCATCATAAGCAGTTGCTGCTGCATTGACTAGATAGGCTGAATAGCTGCCATTGTTCCTAATGATACCAGTAAGTATGTAGCCTTCGGTGGGGTTACCGGAAAGTTTATCTCTGCTTACGACTAGGCCAGTAATGGGTTTAGGATTTGCAACTCCCTTGGAGGCTTCACTTGGGTTGTAAGCTGAGGCTTTCACTTCAACGTCCTCTTTAGACCAATCCCCTTCATTAATTATATCCAATCTGAATCCGACGGTCCGTCCTGGCGACAAAACTACGTTACTTAGCTGAAAATCGGAACTCTCATCGCTCGTTCCGACTATTTTGTTACTCTGGTTGATTAGGATAGCATGGAGTTGGATTGCTGAGATAGGCCCTCCGCCATCGTTACTTACAATCCCAACCAGCTCGGCCTTGTGGGCCGAAGCCCTATAGTAAGTATACTGCACCACGTTAACCTTGGTTGTAGTAGAGGTGCTAGATACCGTTGTGTTTTGGGTTGTTGGGATAGCAGTGCTAATAGCAATTCGCTCTCCAAGTTGAACCCCTGCCTGATTACCGCTACAGGCAGCAACAAAGAGTACGATTATTACTAGCAAGGTGAAAATGCGAATGGCTTTCATCATAGCTCCTCTCTAAAAGTGGGTTTCAACCGGTTCTCTGAAAACCAGGATAGATTCCCTTACTCAGGTAATCCCGTAGGTTTTACCTGAGTAAGAGTGTATCACTATCTTTGCACTTTTGCCATTTTCGTCCATATCTTGTAGTCATTGGCGCTGCTAAGACGCAAGAGGTTGTGGCAAAACCCGAAAGTGCAAAGATAGTGAGTGTATGCCTTCCTTTAGCTAGTAGTGATGCCGTCCTTGTCGCTTTGTCGTGACTCTGAAAGCTTTAGCGCCAAGCTGCGAGTACGGATAGTCGTGGCGCTAGCTAATGGCGTACTGTACCGTTGAGTTGAGTGCCTAGCCGAATTCCGCTAAGCACGCAGGCTAACTTGCACGTTCCCCATCTATTGCCTCCTTGACAAGGTAGGGGTGGCGCTTGCGGCCAATGAATCCAGGGGTGTTCATAACCACTACGCCAATCAGCTAGGAGCTTGAGCTGCAGTATATAAAAAATGCGACTGGTTGGGTTATAGCCTCCATCTGGGGTTTCTCCACCGTTAGGTGGAGCATCAGGATGGTTTATTAGAATATCTTGGATCACTCCTTTCCACCACTTGAGTTCAGCCTCGGTAGGATAGCGTCCGTAATCCATGTAAAAGGAATCCATCGCAAGCTCAGTCAATGCCTTATCCGCCGAATCTTTATAGGCAGCAGCGGTTTCAGGTGACAGGTTAGGGTTCTTTAGCTTCGCGGTGTAGAAATACCAAACCTCTTCTAGGTAGCGAAGACGCTTATCCACTCGTTCGAAGTAACTTTCCCTACCCTGTTCGATAGAGTGTCCATTCTCATCAACGTTCTTCACTCCCCATAGTTCATTATATGCGTAATGAAGATCGCTCTCCGAGGCCGGTGTTTGGTAGTCTTGGTTACAGGCAGGATCAGTATCTGGTCGGCTATCTCCGTCTGGAGTACGGCAGTGGCCTGTAGGGTCGGTATAGTTTAGTGGGTTATTATTAACGTAGCTGTAACGATTGAAATCCTGTGGTTTCTTCCAGTTAGCTACAACGTTATCAGCCGAGATGAACCGTGCCAGAACAGGGTCATAGTAGCGAGCATTATAATACAATAGCCCGGTGCTGTCAAGCTTCTGGCCGGTATAGTTGATAGTGGTCTGGCTCACCCCACCGGAGCGCACCTCGCCCCAGGGCTTGAACTCCTGGCTGCTTGCTAGGTTGCCATTCTGGTCGGTGGTCAACGCCACGCTGCCCAGATGGTCGCCGTGCAGATAGTATACCTTGTCTGTGCCGTTGTGAATGCGTTCGGTTACCACCTGGCCATTGAACTGATACATGGTACGGGTCACGCCACTGCTGTCCGCCTCATACAACCTACCCACATAGTAGGTATAGGTAAAGCTAGGGCCAACGGGAATACGCTTGATCACGCGTGCGCCATCGGCATCGTAAGTGTAGGTTTCGTTCTGTCCCGAACCATAGCTAACACTGGTCGGCTGATTGTCGGTGTTCCAGGTGTAGGTGCGCCCTGCCCCTGAGTTCAGGTTGCCATTAGCATCGTAGCTGTAGTTCTGCCCGCCAACAACTCTTGCCTGGTGCGGGCCTGCGCCGGTGCCATTGCCGTTCGCGCCGTAGGCATAGGCCGTCCCTGCTTTGCTGGTCAGGTTGCCGATGGTATCGTACTGGTAGGTCTCGTTAACGCCGGTCGAAGTGGTCCAGTTGTTCAGCCGATCGAGCGAGTCGTAGCTATAGGTTTGAGTTTCGCCGCCGCTGAAGTTGTTGGTGATGCTGTGAACATTGCCGACATTGTCGTAGCTGTAATTGCGGCTGAAATAGTTACCATAGCCACCGCCCTGCGTACCCACCTGCAGCTCGGAGAGGCGCTGCATTGGGCTACTGTAGCTGTAGGTATCAATTACGTTTGTGGTGCTGCCGTCAGTCTGATCTAGCGGCTGACCCAGTGCGGTGTAATGAGCGTTGCAGACGTAGCAGTTGGCGGGGTTGCCGCCGTAATACATCCGATTAGGTCGCCAGCCATTGTCGTAGGTATAGCTGACCTGCTCACCACCTGGGTAGGTAATCGAACTCAGGCGGTTGCCGCTGTCGTAGGCCCACTGGTAGTTGTAGAAGCCCCCGCCATTGGTCAACTGGGAAACCGCATAGTTGGTGTTGCCTCGCGCATCATAGCCCCATTGCGTGTTGGTAAAGCCCTTGACCATCGAGGTGCGCTGCCCCTTGCCATTGCTGAAGGTATTTTGGTCGTAGTAATAGTAGTCGGCGGCATCGCCAGTCGAGTAACTCTTCTGGGTGAGGCGGTCAAGTAGGTCGTAGCTGAAGAAAATCGTCTGGCTCTTGGCATCAGTCTGCTGGGTCAGGTTGCCATTGGGGTCGTACACGTAGCTGAAGCTGCCCATGTCGGGGTCGCTCATCGAGGTCTTGCGGCCCAGGCTGTCGTAGTTCATCGTGATGACGTTGCCCACATTATCTTGCGTCCTGGTGAGCAGATCGAGCGGGCTGTATGTGTAGGCGGTGTTGGCATACCCTGTCCAGGGGTTGGTGCCAGTAAACTCACTCACCAGGGTCAGCCGCCCTAGCATATCGGAGAATGATTGCTGCTTGTGCGAATCCCCATCTATGATAGTAGTAGCAGGCCCATTACCTCCAGTGGGCATCCAGTAGGTCATCGAGGTAGTGGTATGGTCGGGTTTGGTCACCACCAGCGCGCGGTTGAGCGCGTCGTAGCTGGTGTTAGTCCAGTACAATCCATTGCCGGGCAGCGGGCAGTAGCTCCAAACGCTGCAGGTGGTGTTCGCCACATAGCGCGGCTGGTCGGTGGCAGTCTTGTTGCCCACTCCGTCATAGACATTATCGGCAACCACATTCTGCTCACCGTTGCGACCCTGGCTCGTGTCTTTGGTCTGGATCTGCTGGCCCATCCCATCGTAGAACATCTGGCTGGGTTTGTTGCCACTCTGCCCGGCGATTGCCTGGCGGGCGACGATGTACTGGAAAGGTATAGCGGTATCGGAGTAGACCGCCTGCACAGTGGGGAAGCTATAGCTATCGCCAGGCTTGACTAGCTGGGTCATGCGACCAAAGCTATCGTAATATGCGTTCGTGGTATTATTATTGAAGTCAATGGTCTGGTTCATTACCCCCATGCGGTAGTCGTAGCCTGCCTGGTCGGTGAGGGTCACACCATTGACCGTGGGGTGGGTCATCTGGGTGGGGAAGGTATTGAACGTCGTCTCGTAGGTAGTAGTGGTGGTGCGGGCGGTGCTACTATTACCTGGGGCGGAGAGCGTCCAGACGCTGCCGTTCCAACTGCCGTTACCTGGTCCGGTGTAGGTAGTCGCGGTGTTCTGGTTGCCATAGCTAGCATCGTAGCCGTAAGTCGCGTCCGAGCCGTGCAGAGTAATCCCCTGGATGCTGGTCGCCAGCGGCACATCGTAGAACTTGATCTGGCGGGTGAGGCTACCGTGCGAACCGACCTGGCCGATATTGAGACCATCATAGCCCATTAGGGTAACCGCCAGGAAGTTGTTGTTCTGGTTGAGGATGTCCTGCTCCGATTGGCGGTCAGCGATGTACGCCCCACCCTCGACCACGTTGGTGTCGTAGAGGTAGTTAGTCTTACGCACCCGCGTGCCACCTGCATCGTACTCCGATTGCGACAGCATCCGCCCATACTGGCTGGCACCAGTCTCGTAAAGGTAGTTGGTGGTTTTGGATTGTGAGAGCCAGCTACCACCGCTATCGGTATTCAGTCCCCAGCTGGTCTTTATCGTCTGATTCTCGAACTCGAACCCGTGCCAGATACCGGATAGCGAATTGAAGTATGGGCCGCCCATGTCGTAATTATAGGTGAGGAAGTTATGGACCACCTCACTGAGCGTGTGCGAACCTGCGCCCGCCCGGTGGATGGT
>JBBRMT010000199.1:0-9012 GCA_038230695.1 Chloroflexia bacterium | reverse complement strand
CGAGCAAGGCACACCCGCATATCACGATCAACAATCGCTTCATCTTCGCCACCTCCACATATCAACAACGTTCTCGCCACCAACCTGGTTCCCGCTATGGTTATTATACCTTATCGAATGCAAAAAGCCCCCAGCGGAGGTTGGGGGAGAATGTTGCCCGGCAATTATGCCAACGTTCTACAACAGTCAGGTGGGATAATAGTCTCAGCATTGATGCGCTTCGAGATTCTCCCCCAACCTCCGCTGGGGGCTTAGGCTTTCACATTCTACCTTCCACCTTCTACCTTCCACCCTTCCCTACTGCGTATTGGCAAAATCGTCAATCGCCTTGCGTAGTGTGCTGACCGCCGTCTGCGCTTCGCTGAGTTTACCACTTGCAATGTTGTCCTTGACGCTACCGAGCGCCGACTGGATGCTGTTGGCGGCGGCTGGCGATTTGGCTTGCACATCGCCTTTGATGTTCGACCAGCCTGCGCTGTCCCAGGTGTTGATCGCTTTGGCGCTGAGGTCGGCGTTGTTCGCCTGCAACGCGCCGTCAACTGCGCTCAAAGCCGCACTCAGGCCGACCAGTTTGGCCTTCCACGATCCCTGACTAAGTGCGCTACCCACCTGGCTGGCAACTTGCGAGGCGGCATCGCCTGCTTGCCGCGCCGTCTGCTGCAAGTCGCACCCGCCGACTACGGCAATAGTTACCAGCAGCAACGCCGCGCCGATTACGTTTCGCTTCATCGGATCGCCCCCTTTGGCATAGGTAGAAGGTAGAAGGTAGAATATAACTGTATCTTTATAACTCATTGAGGGATTGGCTGATACGCAGAATGGCTCAGGCTGCGGAGGTGGGTTTGATGGTATGGGTTGATTGCCCATTGCCTATTGCAGTGGGGGTTGCGCCGTTGCTGTGATTGTTGGCCGAAGGCCAATCCTCACCAGCGGCTAGTTGGCTGGCGATGGTACGCACCTGCGCGGCAGCGGCGGAAGCCCGCTGGCTGATCCCCATCGCCGTGTGGCTCAATTCGGCTACATCGCGGATGGTGATGTTGACCTGTTCGCTGGCGGTGTGCTGCTGCTGGGTGGCAAGGCTGATTGCGGAGGCAAGCTGGGTGGTACGCCCCACCATCAGGATGATGTCCTCGTTGGCATCGCCAGAGGTGTGCGCTAGATTTACGCCCTTGTCGGTCTCCTTCATGCCATCCTCAGTCGCCATTACCGCCGCATTGGTAGAAGCTTGCAACTCGTATATTACCTGGCGCACATCGCGCACCGCCAACACTACCCGCTGCGATAGCTTCTTCACTTCGGCGGCCACTACGGCGAAGCGTTGCCCTTCCTCGCCTGCCCCCGCTGACTCGATGGCTGCGTTCAGGGCCAGCAGATGGGTTTCGCCTGCAATGTTGTTGATAAGGTCCACGATTTCGCTGATGCGTTGGCTGCGCTCGGATAGGGCAAGGATGCGGCCAGTTATATCGTTAACCCGCTGCTTGATAATGGTCATGCCGATGATGCTGTCGCGCACCGCATCCTGCCCACGGGCGGCGCTACTCATAGTTTGCTCGGCGGCGCGGGCCACTGAGGCGGCGGCCTCGGCTATCTGCTGCGCGGTCTGGTTGAGTTCCTCGACTGTGACGCTAACCTCCATAATCGCGGCGGCCTGCTGGCTGGCCGAGCTGGCCTGCGAATATGCGCCCTCGGATAGCTCCACCGCCGCTGACTGCAACTGGCTGGCAAGACGATTCTGCTCCTCATTACTGCGCGTCAACGCTGCATTTGCCGCTGCCAGTTCCAATGCCTGCTGCTGATTGCGGCCAAACAGGTGGTTCAATCGAGCATTGCTAGCCCATAGCACCAGGCCAATCTGGGTCAACGCGATTGCATAAAGCAAGGGGATCCAAAAATGCCAGCTATCATCAATCACATGGACCGCGCTCATATCCATGGGCATATTGCTCATGCCCTGGGCTGCCGCTTTCATGCCGGTGAACTCTATCAGCGAGAAGCCTACATAGAGCGCGAAGATGTACACGCCCAGGGCCAGAAATGCAATCGGGCGTGCGCGTAGTTGCGTGCCTGCTGCCACCATTACGGTTCCCAGTAGCAAGGGATAAGGGCCGACTACGCTGCCGAGGATATGGGCAGCGAGCATAATCACGGCGCTATCATAGACAATTGACAGGTAGATGCCCCAGTAAGACCAGCGGGTACGCAGCAGCGCGATGAATAGGGCGGTCAAAGCCGCTCCTAGCCCCATCAGCCAGAAGATTAGCTGAAAAAGCTGTTTGTCTGATTCATTACCCAAGCTGCCGTACACAGCGATAAACGGCAGCACACTGAAGGCAATTAGCCCCAGCCGCCCAATGATAATGATGTATACCTGGCTTGTGGGTGAGCACCGATGGAAGTTCTGCTGTTCATGGCATCATTATACTAGAAAACCCGCATTATCTCAATGTTGTCGTCGAGCAACTCGGCGCTATCCTGGTAACGCTCGATAAAGTCTACCACCTTGTCAAGCACCGCATTGGCATGGGCGCTGCTGTTGCTAACCACCGCGAAGCCCAGCACCGCGTGGTTGATCACGTCGTTGTCATCAACCTCGGCAACGCTGATGCCAAATTGTTGCTGCACCCGTGCCAGCAGCCCCTTGACTACCGTGCGCTTATCCTTCAGCGATGCAGCCATAGGGATCGCCAGTGTTATCCTGCACGCGCCTATTACCATTGAATGACCCTCACCTATGTACGTGATGTAAATCTTTCGGCGAATCCACCGGGCATCCACTATATAGAGAGCAGCTTGCCGAATATCATTCGGATATGGCTAAAACCAAGCTAATGATTTGCGGCCAATTGCCAAATCCAGACGAAATCTTTGCCCAAACCCCTTGCCAACAAAGGAGATTATGTGCTAGAATAGTGCTTGCGCCACGATGAGAAAGTGTCTGAAACGCCATTTTAATCGTTGGTAGAGGTGGACCGTTGTTCGCCTAACGCAGATACATCCTAATAATACAGCAATGCTGCTGTGCCGTCAAATCCCAACCGCGCCGTTGCGCTAGAAAAAGGAGTTGTGCCTGTGAACCTGCTAAAAGAACTTCCCCTCCGTGATGAGGAAATTGCGCCCGAAGAAATCAGCCCGATTAAGGAGCTGGCACTGATGAGCGATGAGGATGTCGCTGCTCCCGACCTGTTCGATATGCCTGAGCCGCTGCCGTTGGCCGCTACCTCCGCTGATGTTGAGGAGAACCGTGACGGCTTTCCGGTGTTGCCCGCCCGCCCTGGCACAATGGCGCTACACTGGGTGGGCCGCGACGATGCGGTAATTTCGCCCAGCTATACGCGTAGCTATCCTTTCGTGATGGATCACGGCAAGGGCAGCGAGGTATGGGATATTGATGGCGATCGTTACCTTGACTTCACCGCCGGGGTGGCCGTGCTTGCCACCGGCCATGCCCATCCCGCGATTGTGAAGGCGATTCAGCAGCAGGCCGAGAAGTTCATCCACATGGCAGGCACCGACTTCTACATGGCCCAGCCGGTCGAACTGGCCGAGCGGCTCATCGGTCACGCCCCCGGCGCGTTCGGCAAGCGGGTGTTCTTCACCAATAGCGGCACTGAGAGCATCGAGGCGGCGATGAAGCTGGCCCGCTGGCACACCAAGCGCCCGGTACTGGTCAGCTTCTTTGGCGCGTTCCATGGCCGCACCTACGGCAGTATGTCTCTGAGTAATAGCAAGGCGCTGCATCGCACTGGCTTTCAGCCCTTGCTGGCGGGCATCCAGCACGTCCCCTACCCTTACCACTACCGCTGTCCGCTGGGTGGCAACCACGCAGAGGAAGATTGTGGCCTGGCCTGCGTGGAATACATCGAGAAGGTTACGTTCAAGTATCATGTGTCACCTAGCGAAGTGGCAGCCTTCATCGTCGAGCCGATCCAGGGTGAGGGTGGCTACGTGGTGCCACCGGCCACATTCTACCCTGCGCTCCGCGCCCTGGCTGACAAGTACGATATTCCGCTGGTAGCCGACGAGATCCAGAGCGGTATGGGGCGCACTGGCAAGATGTTTGCGATTGAACACTGGGGCGTAACCCCCGACGTGATCTGTCTGGCAAAGGGTATCGCCAGCGGCGTGCCGCTCGGTGCGGTTATCGCCCGCGAAGAACTAATGACCTGGCCCAGTGGGGCGCACGCCAACACCTTTGGCGGCAACCCCCTGGCGGTCGCTGCCGCGCTTGTCACCCTCGATCTGCTGGAGACGGAACTGATTGCCAACGCCGCTGCGATGGGCGAATACATCATGCCGCGTATCAAGCAGTGGCAGGAGCGCTACTCGTTCGTCGGCGATGTGCGCGGCCTCGGCCTGATGATTGGCGTAGAGCTTGTCGAAGACAAACAGACTAAGGAATACGCGGGCGAATTGCGCGACGCGATCGTGGATGAGTGCTTCAAGCGCGGCCTGTTGCTGCTCGGCGCAGGCAAGTCGGTAGTGCGCTTCTGCCCCCCGCTGGTCATCACCAAAGCCGAACTGGACGAGGGTCTTACTATCATCGAAGGGGTGATGGACGAGTTCGAGGCCAAGCGTAAGGGGTGAGTATTGATGTATGATTGGGGCGCATACCCATGCGCCCCAATTTAATGTACTGATAAGACCTAAAAATATCATATAGCGCTTAAAATAGTTATTCATGCTCTATAAGACCATAAAAGACGAAATCACCTGCCGAGACCTGGTGAAGTCGGGAACCACCTCCCAGGCTTTTATATATAAAGAATTCGTGTGCTGCCCTCCTGACTCTACCTATTTGTGTCCAGATGAAAGACTTTATCACATATGCTTCTGCATAAGTCGGTGCTATTTTGATTGCGCTGGTACAATCTCCAATAGCCCTTTCATATTCTGCGTTAGCGGCATATGAGTAAGCGCGTTTAACATAGGCATCAACGTCTCTAGGCTGAAACCCAAGTGCGATAGTAAAATCTTCTATGGCAAGGTCAAAGTTCCCCTGACCATGATGTGCTGTGCCTCTGTTAATATAAACGCTTTCAAAGAAAGGATCTATATCTAGGGTCTTGTTAAAATCTTCAAGTGCCTTAGCGAAATCTCGGAGATGCAGAAACACCACCCCACGATTCATGTAAAATATATGTACATTAGGCTGAAGATCTATGGCTTTGCTAATATCTTTAACAGCAAGGTGATATTCACCCATGTCATCATATGCATCACCTCTGCAGTTATAGTGGTAAGACACATCAGGTTCAAGTTCAATAGCCCTATTGAAATCTGCAATAGCTGTTTCATACTCTCTCATTTGTTTATAGATCATGCCTCGGTTAATTAGGGCCATCGTTGTCATAGGCTGAATCCTGAGGGCATCCGTGTAATCCTTAATAGCAGAATCGTACTTGCCGCAACGTGATTGGACAACCCCTCTCCCGCAGTATGCTAGCACAGAGTCACCTTGCAGCTTCAAGGCTTTTTCAAAGTCAGCAAGTGCCAAGTCGTAATTGCCCAAGCTCGTGTACAAACCGCCTCTATTACAGTAGGCTGTAACATAGTTCTCTCTAAGGCCAATAGCCTCGTTGTAATCGGCTAGCGCATCATTATACAAACCAAGGGTTTTATAGGCGTTAGCCCGATTCACATATGCTTGTGCTAGTTTAGGGCTTATTTCAATAACCTTGTTGAAATCCTCAAGCGAGGCAGCAGGATTACCACAATAGGCATAAGCATTACCTCTATAAAAGTAGACCGAATCAGCGTCTGTCAAGGCACCGTTTGTATAATAACTGAATGACTTGTTGAAGCACGCAATTGCGCCCTTCCAATCATGTGTGGCATAGCGAACCAAACCCACTGTAATTTGGCTTAGAAACATCAAATTGGCAGCAAGATTTGTTTGCAATACAAAACTCTCCAAATCATCTACGCCCATAACTTGTACTTCACCTTTTACCTTTGGTCCAACACTTGGATAGTAGCTCAAGTTTTCCATGACCTCAAAGTGTACACTCAAAGGTGCTTTCTCACCTGTTCTACCATACCAACCCCATATGACTATAGATGCGTTAGTTTTAGTTCCTATCTCACGCGCTTTGCTACTACCCTGTGTCTCTTCAATAGACCACCCGAGGCCTTTCACTTCTACATCCTTGTAATCCTCCAAGGACAGCCGCAGGTTGGACAAAAGAGCGTCAGTAACACGATACTTCTCCTGCTCTGGACCGTCAAAGTTTGCCACCAAGATGCCAATTATCTCGGGTCCGAACTCTGGTATTGAATCATTAACTATAGACTTGCCACGTTCATGATAATTGTTTATGATTTGTGTGATATTGTTACCTAGTGCAACACTGCCGTATCTAACATCTATGTTCCCATTTGATATTAGGTACTGAGATATACTTCTGATCTGCTCGGCACTCATGCCCGCAAGCAGGGTGCTTGTTTGCTCATTTCTTGCAAGCTCACGCTCGACCAACTCAACAGTGGGTGTTTGATCATTGCCTTCCATAACACAATCTCCTAGTGAGTATGAAGTGGTAGTTGCATTATAGCACAAGTGTCCATTTTATCCAAATAAGGAGGTCATTCACGCCAGCTTGAACCTTCCAGCTCAATGTACCCGCAAACTAGCAACGTGGGCGGACGCAATCCGCCCCTACACCAGAATTGATAATTAAATAATGACCTGGCAAAGGCAGAGAGGCGCGATCAGTCGCGCCTCTCTGCCAAGCTGGACGGACGCAATCCGCCCCTACACCAACACTCATCACGTAGTAGGAGTGGTCATTACTGCCGCGCCGACAACCCCGCTGAAGTCACCCAGGCTGGATTTGACAATCTCTACACCCGCTGCGGGTACTGATAGTGCGCCCTTCTTTACTTGCTGGGCGGCCAGGTTGAATAGCAAATCAATACGGTCTACCACCCCGCCGCCGACCACGATGCGGCGCGGGTTCCACAGGTTGACCAGGCTGACCAGCCCCAACCCTAGATAGTAACCGCCTTCGGTAAGCGCTTCGACTACCAGCGGGTCGCGTTGCTCTAGCGCATCGGCGAGTTGCTTGGAGCGCACTCGCTGAGTGGGGTCGGCTAGCGCATCGGCCAGCACGCTCTTGCGCCCCTTCTCCTGGATCTGCTTACGCATATATGTTACCATCGCGGTGCGCGAGGCGTAGGCTTCGAGGTGGCCCTGCTGCCCGCAGCCGCATAGCCGCCCGCCCGCCTTAATCACAATGTGGCCGATTTCGCCAGCGGTGTTGGTTGCGCCCGCATAACGCTGCCCACCCACCATCAATGCGCCGCCGATGCCAGTGCCGACGAAGACGCAGGCGAACAGGTCAACCCCTTGCCCCGCGCCAAACATCCCTTCACCGATGGCGGCAACCTGCACGTCGTTGCCCAGCACGATGGGCAGCCCCAGCTTCTGACCCAACGGCGCAGTCAGTAGCACGTTAGTCACACCGCCCGCCAGATTCGGCCCCAGCCGCAGGATGCCGTTCGGCACATCCACCTGCCCGGCCAGCCCGATGCCGATGCCGCGCACCGCTGCGCCGATTTCGGGAGGCGCTGCCGCCCGCGCCTGGGTAATCGCCTGCTCGATGGCGGCCACCAGCGCGTCCGCGCCCTGCATCGGGCTGGCCTGCTTCGCGCTGCTAATCACTTTGCCGCTAGCGCAGTCCACCACCCCTGCCAGTATCTTGGTGCCACCTACGTCTACCCCGATTGCATATTGCGTCGCCATTGTCGCTGCCCTCCCTCTAAAGTTTGCTGTGCGCTGATTATAGAGCAGGGCGCGGGCCAGCGCAAGAGTGGTGATGTGGAATGAGGTATTAGTGGTGAAAGTGATGCGTGTTCTATCTAAACGCAGTGGTCCTAACTACTTGCTATCTACAACCAGAATACTGTATAATGAAGGAGGAAAGGTGGTAATAATATGTGGAAATCAACCATTTACTGGTTCGGGGTTGGCGCTTGTACCGGCCTCGGCATTATCATGATCTTCTCGCTTGGCATTGCCTTGCTGCTGGCTGCTCTGGCGCTGGTACTTTATGCTACAAGGCAGGGGCTAGGCAAGAATATGTGGGCTGCTATGCTGGGGCTGGGACTTGCGCCCGCCCTGCTGCTGACCTATGAGTACGCCAGCACATCGGCTTCTAGCTTCCTGTCCGGCTACACTGCGGTGATCATTGCCTGCTGGGCGATTGCGCTAATCGGATTGCTCTGGGGGTTGTCTGGCCTGCTTCTACACCGTCGAGCCAGCTAGTCGGATTGCAGATGTGGCGGGGGATAGGCCGCCGCATACCGAGTTACCGGGGGTTGGGGGCGTAGCCCTTGCTTGCCACCTCTACCCTGTCCCTCGTCTGCTTACCTGCTAGCAGGTTATAGTGCAGGTTGGCGCTGTAGTCATGCTAACTAACTGCGCCACATTCATCGCGCCCACCACCAACCGTACATCTGCTACTAGCGTGGGCGCATTAGCACTTTCAATAAGCGTTGTTTGCGCTTAAACGTTCGGAGCTACGCTCCCAGCCCTCGGTAACTCGGCAAGCGGCGGGTTATCTCCTACCTCTACCGCCCTTCACCAATTGTGGGTAACGTTTAGCCATTTAGGGCGGAGTTTACTATTCGTATCGCAGCGCATCAATCGGGTTGAGCTTGGAGGCGCGTTGCGCGGGATAGATGCCGAAGAAGAGGCCGACCGCAATGCTGAAGCCGACCGCCAGGGCAATCGCGTCTGCCGTCACCTGCGGGGCAATGATGCCGCTTAGTTCCACTGCCTTACCGATCAGGGAGCCGAGCGCGATGCCGATCAGCCCACCGATCACGCTGAGGACGATGGCTTCGACCAAAAATTGGGTAAGGATGTCGCGCCGCTTTGCGCCGACCGCCTTGCGTAGTCCGATCTCGCGGGTGCGCTCGGTGACGCTGACAAGCATGATGTTCATGATGCCGATGCCGCCCACCAGCAGGGAGATACCGGCGATTGCGCCCAAAAAGAAGGTCAGGATGGTG
>JBBRMT010000198.1:0-9015 GCA_038230695.1 Chloroflexia bacterium | reverse complement strand
CTGGATATGGCGGCAAAGGCGGAGGCGTTCGAGCTACTGCAACGCGCTGAAGAGGCGGAGAATGTGCCGAAGCTATCCTACGAGCAGGTCGAGGAGCGCATCATGCAAAACCGGACGGCGCGGGCGGCACGGTCGCGGAGCGTAGCCAAGGCGGCGCGGTGAACAGCCTGTACATTACCCTTGAGGTGCAGGAGATAATTGAGCGCGAGGCCCAGTACTACCTTGAACTCGGTGGTGAGGAGCAAGTGAGGGAGTTTGAAGTCAAGTACCTCGCGGCGCTTCGCCAGGTGAGGGACAGTCCCAACTCTGGTCGGGTGGAGAAGCGGATGCCCTCTACCTACCGCTTCATCGGTATCGGTAAGGCGTTCATCCTTAACTACCGCATAAACCTCGCCCATAATGATATGCTGGTATACCACATTCACGCTGCCAGCCATATCACGAAGAAGCTCTTCGCAAGTGAGCTGAAGCGCAAGGCAACCGAAGGACCGAACGAACGGAAAATGGCGTGAGGGACGAGCGGACTGGTAGGCGGAACTCGAGAGCCGAGGTCAGAGCGGCGATGGTTGAAGGGGCAACGCACAGCTAGACACCATCCGCTGCCCACTACATGGCAAGCGTGCATACCTGGCGGAGTCGGCCAACCCGAACAACGTCGTGATTACTGGCTGCTGCGACCAGTTCATTATAAGCACAGCTCTGGGGCTGGGTTTTCGAGTGGATGGCGAGGTTAAGGGCGGTGGGCCAACCAGGCTCTTGTCCGCCGGGCTGCAGCTTTTGTGACCACGCTTGCAAGATGGAGCTTGAGCGCAATATATCCAGTCTGGCAATAACTAATCTTACGTGTTATACTATCAGTGCCAAGTTAAGGATCAAAACGTAATGTCAAGTTTTCGCTACACCTTTTGGCGGTTTGCCCCGCCGTTTTACCACCCCCAGCATCTTGGCGTTGGCGACCAGGTACTCGACCAACTCCAACTCTGGCTTACGTTCGTGCGCCTTGCTATACAGCCACAAGCTGCGGTATACCATCTCGATGCTGATGCGCTCCCAGCGCTGCCCCAATCCCTCGGCTACTTAATCGCACAGATCCACCAATACCGCATACAGCAGCCACGTCATCCACAACTGCGCTTGGATGGCATTCCTACTTTCGCTGTAAAGGTAAGCAAGTCCCAGCAACCGCTTCACCTGGGCGAAGGCTTCCTCAATGCGCCACCTTTGTCCATACAACGCAACTATCTCGGCAGCGGGCAGGCGTTGGCTATCCATCAGGTTGGTAAGGTAGCGGTACCACGACCCACTCTCCATCTTTACCTCAACCAGCCGCACCACCAAGCCTTGCCCATTCAGGCGCACCAGGTAGTCATGCACCACCGCATCCTGGCGCAATACTTCGATGATGCGGTAGCCAGTGTTGTGCTTGGCCGGGCAGATGTACCAGACCTGTTGCTCGTTCAGCCAGGCGAAACGCTCATAGTTGAGAAAACCCTTGTCAATCAAGAGCATGGTGTTGGCGGCCAGTTGCCCACCCAATTTGCTCCAGAAGTTCATGTCGTGGGCGGCGCTATCCGCTTCGTACCAAACCTGCTGAGGCAGATGGTTCACCACGTCAAGCAAGCCCGCCATCTTTCCCCCCAACCGCGCAAGGTGATGGCTCTGCTGCTCCGCGCTGCCTTTGCACCACAAAGCATCAAGGGTCGAGCCGTCAAAGCTCAACACTTGGGCGAACTCGCTCTTTGCCCACTTCAGTATTGCCGTCTGCGGATGGTGACGGCTAGCCTGCGCCTGGCGCAAATGCGGCAATAGTTCATTGAGTAGCTGATGATACAACTGGGCAGGCAAGTGTTGCAGGCGCTGGCTCAACCCTTCATCGGTTACCTTGGTGGGGGCAACCCAGAACAAGCCTTCTTGCTCCAGCACCCGCACCGTATCCGCCAGGCCGTTGAATTGCCGCCAGAGCATCGCCAGCAGCACTGCAACCATCACTGGCAAAGTGAGGATACGGTTACGCAAGCCCAGTTTTTGGTAAAGACCGCCCAGGGCAAAGATGCCAGGGCGCAGCAACTGCTCGATGCGGTCTTCAACGAGCTTATCATCAGGGGCAGAGATACGCCGCCTGGTATGGTCACGCATAATGGCGCGAGTATGGCGCACCCGGTTCTGTTTGGGGCGGGTTGTTTGGGTAGCAGTATTCATACAATAATTGTACCATATCTGCGCCGCCCCACCAAAATTGGGCTTGACAAACTCGCAAAAACCTTAACTTGGCACTGATAGTGTTATACGTAAGGTTGGACAAGGAGAGGAACCCTTCACTATTGTTGATAGAACCTTCGCCATAATAGCGAAGGTTGTACAGGAGGTAGTAATGTCGGATAATGTGATCAGGCCCAAACATGAACGAGTGGTGGATTTCTACGGTGACCATGTGCCAGTGGCGCAAGGTGATGGCGAGGCATTGTATATTCCGCTTCACGCGCTCACCGATAATCTGGGTCTAAACTTTGCAGCGCAGGCGAATAGAGTAAACCGCGACCGAGTGCTAGCCGCAAAGGCGCAGCTGGTGGAGGTGCGGGGTGCAGATGGTAGGGTGCGTCCGCAGATGTGTCTGCCGCTTGAGATGATCCCTGGCTGGCTATTCGGTGTCTCGACCAATCGGGTGAAGCCGGAGTTGCAAGACCGGCTAGACCTCTATCGTGCCGAGTGCTTTACTGTACTTTGGAACGCGTTCAAGCAGGATGTTCTACCAACTACACCGCAGGAAACTTCGCTCACTCCCGCCGAGCAGATCCTGCAACAGACCGAAGCCCTGTACAAGCTGGCCCAGCAGCAGGTCGAGCTTGAGCGGCAGTACAAGGTGATGGCCGACTACACCAAGGGCTTTATCCGCGACACCCGTGGCCGCCTTATCACTCATGATGGGGTACTCGCCGACCATGAGCAGCGGCTAGCTGGTATCGAACTTCGACTTGACCCCGCCGCTAACATTACCGATGCACAGGCCGCTGAGGTAGCTCTAGCAGTAAAGAATGTTGCCCACGCGATGGAAGAGCGCGGCACTGGCGGCGGTTACGGCAAGATCTACAGCGAGATGTACCGCCGTTATCGGATTAGCTCCTACAAGAACCTGGCGCAGGTGAAGTACGATGAGGTGCTAGCTTGGCTGGGGCGGTGGTACGAAGAAGTTACTGGCGTAAACAAGTAGGCGAGGGAGAGGCAATGGCACAGGTTCAGGATCACCCCTACATCTTCGGCAACCCAGCGCTGGACCGCTGGCGACTGGAGACGCAAACCAGGCTCTACAGCGACTACGTGCGCCGCCACGCCCGCGAGTTCTGCGGTGATAACGTGGGTGCCATCCTCGACCTCGGCTGCGGCGAGGGTCAGCTTGGTCTAGTGCTGAAGGAAGTCTATCCCCAAGCATCGCTAGTCGGAGTTGACCGCGACAGCGCCGCCATCGCCAAAGCTGGGTACCAGGCATCGCTACTCGACCTTACCAAAACCCACTTCCTCACGATGGACGTGGAGGAGGGTCTGCCGGAGGGGGAGTTTGACCTCATCTACTGCTCTTTCATCCTGTTCCACACCCGTAATCCCCGCCAGGTAGTGGAGCGAGCGTATGCCCAGCTTCTGCCCGGCGGCCACCTGTGGGTCAAAGACTTCGACCCGCAGGTACTCAACGAAGGGACGCTGCCCCGCTTCCTGGGCGGCAGTTACGTCAAGATGGTGAGGCTAATGACCGAGGTCGCGGCAAAGGTAGGTTATCAGCCCAGCCTTATGAATGAGCTACCTGCCTGGCTGGTCGAATTGGGAGCGTCCGGTGTGCGTAGCGAACGCGAATACTACCCGGTTGGTGGCAACACCGAAGCCGGAGTAGCGACCCTGGCGATCACTCTGGGCGCGTTTCTGAACGCCACACCTGGCCTCGCACGGATACTCGACATCCCCGAGCCTGAGCTCTCGGCGCTCTATACCGAGGTCGTCAATCGCGCCGTAGGGAAGAAGGAAGAAGCCCAGACTTTTACCGCCAACATTATCGCGCATAAACCGATAGGGGGAGAAGCAGCTACTTAGTTTGATATGCAAGGCACGCCCCCACCGCAGGGGATAGAGTTTGCGGCCAAACGAAAAACCCACTGTGACGGCCTGGCAGCTTGTCAGTGGGCTTTGCGAGAATTAACCAGACGCTCCTTTTGGGATGCGCCCGGGTAGTTATTCGCTTTTATGCACTGATTATACCGCAGGCCGAGGGATGCTGTCAAGAGGTTTGGCTAAATATTGGTGGAAAAGCCACTTGCGGGAGTCGGCGAGTCGGTGCTAGACTCCAAAGCCGTGCTAGGAGACAAGGGTGATATGGTAGCGGCGGCAGGCACTCTGCGCTTAATGCGACGGTGCTGGCCGTTACCAGATAGTGAGAAACTGGTAAATCGAAGAATGGGCGGTCAAGCAAAGGAGAACCTAACAACCAGGCGAGTAACTAACTTGCAGTAACCAACGCCCTCACCGGAGGGGCTCAATTCCGGCCAACGAAAAACCCACTGCATCTGCCGCCAAGCTAGTCAGTGGGCTATCGTTCCAACTACAACCAGCCACCACCTCGCGGTGAGTGACCAGCTAGATTTTTGCGCTTTTCTTGAGTGCATTATATCGCAGTTGATCCTCGCTGTCAAGGGGTTTGGTGGAGAATTGCCCAAAATAGGGCATGGAAAGGCCATTTTCCATGAATACCACTACCCCAGCACCGCTGCGTGAGAACAGCGGGCGCAACAAAGCACACCTTCAAGGTGTGGGCGCACATATCACACCGGCGACCAGTCATGAAATACGAGACGACCAGAAGCCAGTACTCGTCCCCACCCCCCGCAACATCCACTCGTCATCCGGCTGGCTGTGGCAAGAGAAGAGCGCGCTTCACACCCTGGGCCAGCATTTCAGCGGCCCTCGTCTGCTCGCCGCCCGCTCGATCTACCTTGCGCTCACCGAGATCGCCTCGAACCAGTTCACTCCCACCCGCGCCCATACCTCGTGCGCCTACCTGGGCAGTGTCGCAGGCTGCAGCGCAAGCTCGGTCAGGCGTTACCTGCGGGAGTTCGTCAACCTGAGCCTGGTTGCCGTAGAGATGGGCATCCACCAGGCGAACACGTATATCCTGCTCGGTGAGATGAAGTCGCCAGACACGCTAGAGGCTGGAGAGATGCCGCTTGCCGATGGCAGTGGCCGCAGCCGCGCCGCCTCATCAGACCAGGACGGTCGCCGTTCGCAGTCGACTCAAGTTTTCCCCGCAGCAGCCCGCTCCGGTATCATCCCCGCCACCTCAGATGAGGGCCGCCACGAAGCTGGTGCAAGGGGAGCCGCAGCAAGGACCACCGGCGTAGCAATCCCCAAAAAGGGAGAGGGTAGGGCTGTCACCAGTGGCACCCCTGACCGAGCCGCCGTACCTGGTAGAGCAGGTAGGCGAGATGGCACGAAGGCTATCGCCGGAGTATCACCGGCGCACGTCGAGGGCACAAAGGTCGGTCGGGGGAAGAGCGTCAGGGTTGTCACTATTGACCACCCGGCTTCGCCTGTCGCTACGCAGGAAGACACCCCGAGGGCTGTCACTGGTGGTAGCCAAATAGAAAGAATTAAAGAATCAAAGAATCGAAAACAACAAACAGACGGCGTTGTTGTTGTTGGTTCAGGGATTGATTCTTTCCCAGTTGGCGAGCTCGCCAGCGCGGATAGTACGGGCATACTAATCCCCGTGCAGCAGGATAGGCCGCTCACCGACGACCAGCAGGCAGCGGCCCAGGCCCTAACCAGCATCAGGGTGCTGAAGTCAGTCGCGGCTAAGATGGCGGCTACCCACCCCCCCGCCGATGTGCGCGCCTGGGTGCGCTACGCCATACGCCAGAGTAATCTCAAGAGCCGTGCGGGATTCGTGCTGACGATGCTGGCGGCCGGAGAAGCGCCGCCCGCGCCGATTAGCAGCGGATACGTTCAGCAGCCACAGCAGAACACCGATCCAGCTCTGGAACCACAACCTGAGCCATCCCACGGGCTGACAGAGGCATCTGCTGGGGAGGCATCCCTACCTGAAGCGCCTCTGCTATCCACCACTGATCAGGCATACTTTCTGGCGGCCAGAGAGGAGCTGCACCAACAGGTCAGAGGGGCGGTGTGGATGCTATGGCTTCAGCACGTGCGGCTCGTCGAAGTTGTTGGCGAGGTTTGGTGTCTATCCCACTACGCGGTTGGCGTAGCCGAGGCGTTCGAGCGGGACTACCGGGAGATCATCCAGAAAGCGCTGGCCGAGATCGCTGGCCGAGAGGTGCAGGTCGAGTTCACCATTGAGAGGCAGATGGTAGCCTTATCCTTGACGCGCTGATCAGCTCACCCGCTGACAGAAGTAAGCCCACCGCAAGCCACGCCCATTTATGGGCTGTGGTTAGGCGCGGCTTTTCCTTGTTGGCTTTAGCCAGAGCAGCTTAACGAATTGTTGAGATTATGGTATAATATAAACAAGCTAATCAACAGTTTGTAAGGAGCTAACCACATGGGAAGTCTGGAATACCAGCGCGACGAGAACAGGGTACACCTCATCGTATACCATCTAATCTGGACACCGAAGCGGCGCAAGGCGGTGCTGGTAGGCGACATTGCCAAAGATTGCGATGCGCTCATCAGGCAGAAGTGCGATGAACATGGCTGGACGGTGATAGAGCTAGCCATTCAGCCAGACCATATCCACTTGTTTGTCCGGGCGTTTCCTACCACAACCGCCGCCGATATAGTTAGCCAGTGCAAAGGGCTAACCTCATACGAACTAAGGAAGAAATACCCCCAGCTTAAGAAACTACCTTCTATGTGGACGCGAAGTTACTTTGCCTCGACGGCCGGGAACGTCAGCAGCGAGACCATTCAACGTTACCTCGCTGCCCAAAAGGGACTATGAATTATACCGTTCGCAAACAGCATATCGGCAAGAATGAACAGCTAGACGCACTCGCGCTAGAGGCGGGGCGCATCTACTCGCTAAGCGTCGCCACCTTCTGGCGAGTTGTGCGTAAGAAGGGTATATGGTTGAAGCCATCCAGCATGATGCGCCTGATCAGCGAAGGCAACCTACACGCACATACCATTGATGCCACGGTACAGGCATTCTATGCTGGCCTCAAATCATGGCGGGCCAGGCGCAAGACCGACCCCAACGCACATCCGCCCCGCCGCCGACGCAAGTTCTTCAGGGTGGAGTACAAAGCCACTGCCATCAAGATAAAGAACGGATACCTACACCTTGCCAATGGGAGAGGTAACTCGCCGCTTATCATCGCTTGGTCACACCCACTGCCGCGCACCCTAACCATGCACTGGACAGGTACAGAGTATGAAGCCATCGGCGTTTATGAGCAGCCCCCACTCGGCGCACCGCTCGGCGATAAGGTTGCAGGGGTTGACCTGGGCGAGATACATCAGGCGGTTAGCTTTGATGGGGAACAGACCATCATCTTGAATGGCAGGTATCTACGCTCGGTGCGCCAGTACCAGAACAAGCTAAAGGCCAAACTGGATGCTAAGATAGATGTTTGCAAACGGGGCAGCCGACGGCGAGGGAAGCTGATCCGCTCCAAACGTAAGCAACTCAGCCATGTCGCCAACCAGATCAGGGATATTGAACACAAGCAAACTACCAAACTTACCTCCGCGCTCCACGAGCAAGGCGTGCAGGTTCTAGCCATCGGCGATGTTAGAGACATTCGACGAGCGCTAGACTATGGACATTCGGCTAACCAACGGTTGCACCAATGGACAGCGGGCAAGACCAGGTTCTATCTCACATACAAAGCGGAGCGGTTGGGAATGAAGGTGGCACTCGTAGACGAAGCTTACACCACCCGCACCTGCCCCGCCTGCGGCAACGTGAAGAAGAGCAAGGTCAAATCGCGCAACTACAAATGTAAACCCTGCGGTAAGAAGTTCCACCGCGACCAGGTTGGCGGGATGAACATCCGTGCAAGGTATCTGGCCTGTGGGCCAGTAGTCGGCGATATGATACCGCCCGTTGGTATTCGCTACCAGCGTAGCTCTGGCAACAGAGAAGCCACCCTGCTTTAGCAGGTGTGGAGTGTCACCCGACCACATGCAGTGGGATGTTTGCCCGCTGTCTCACCTTTTTCTAAGATAAGAGGCTGTCATGATGATGCTCAAAATGCTAGAAAGGCCTGAACAGTGATTAAGAGAGGTTATCTGCTCGGCACCGTACTCACCCTGCTGGCGCTTCTGTTGCTGCTGGCAGTTGGTGGCAGCCAGGCGGAACCGGATGCCCAGGCGGGTCGGATGCCAACAAACGAAGCTCTGAAGCGTGTGACGACGCACTACGTAAGCGCCCGCCAACCAGCGCAGGGACCACAACACGAACTTGCCGCCACTCGACCTTATATTCCCGCTGGGCAGAGCATTATAGCCAGCAGCACATATACCAATCCCTGGCAACTGGTCGCCCATCTGCCTGGTGCTGTCATTCCAGGATGCGCACTAGGCGCCCTGGTCTTATCATTTTCTGGCCCATGTTGGGCTTTTACGTATGGCTTCCATGCCATAGCGGGTGCATGCTTTGGCATGACCCGCTGGATCCAGGGTGCGCAATAGACGGCCTGGTTTCCTGTATGTTTTGGCCCATTGTCGGGCTTACGCCTCGGCGGCTCGTGCTTCTTGCATAGAGCTCGCAATAGGCGTTTGTATTGGTCCCGGTTGCGGGATATAAAACTGTAAAATTATAAAAAAAAATCTGTTTATTTGTATTGGTCCCGGTTGCGGGATTAAAACTGAAAAAAAAACCTTTCGCCGTTGCTAACACATCGTTGCGAGGTACGCTTTGCCCGAACTGCAAGTAGTCAAAGTAGAATTTGCCATCGAGACTGCCTAACACATTCAGTCATGCACGCATCATCTCCAATGCATCCTCTAGACCGGCAGCCGTCAAGGCGTTCCCGAGCACAAACGAACAGGTCCGCATGTGCGAAATGCACTGCT
>JBBRMT010000197.1:0-9019 GCA_038230695.1 Chloroflexia bacterium | reverse complement strand
GGCAGGCCAGTGTATCACGATGTTGCGGATCTGCGCCAGCGTCCGCCACGCCACCCCCGCCCGGCTATAGTCATGCGGCAAGTTGGCGGCGACGTTGACCAACCGCAAGCCGCTATCAGTTATAGCTTGCATTACTTCTCCTCCGTTCATATAATTCCCCTCCCGCCGGGATGGGTTGGGAGGGTGCATTTAGTGCGACTCGCACCCTCCTAACCCCTCCTGATGGGAAGGGAAACTATAGGCTCACGCCACGTCACTCAGCACCCAGCACTCAGCACTCAGCTACGCCCGCACCCCGTTCAACACCGCCAGGCTGTGCAACGCCTTCATCGCCAGCCCGCAGTAGAACTTGATGCGAACGCGCCAGGCATCCGCGTCCGGCAGGTTGCCAACCTGCTCGGTCATTATGCCGCCATTAGTCAGGCCCAGCACGCCGGTATCACCCAGCTTCATCGCGTAGATGTTGCTGCAGTCGTTAGACGTGCCAACCGTGAGGTTATCGGGCTGGAAATCGTCAATTGCGATCGGCACACCGGCGTAATATTCCACCCGCTGGCCGAAGTTGTTGACATCGGTCTCGAACAGGTTGCCCGCCCCGCGCAGCAGGCTCATCAGCTTGCGCCGACTGCGGCGGCTAACCAGCAGCAAGTCGGGTTTGCCGGGCTTGATCATGTCCACCAGTTGATCCATGTAGTCGAGGGTAAGTTGGCCGCCGTTTGCGCCACCGACGGCAACCTTCTGGGTTGGGTCTACCAGCCTGGCGATGCCATTGAAGCTGTTGGGGTCGAGGCTGGTGTCGCCATTGAGGAAGGTGTTCTCGAACGAGTAGGCCACCGCCTTCGCCTTGTTCTGGATCGCCACGGTACGCAGGTCGTTGACGTTGGCGTAGGTGCGCTCCAGGAAGCTGTCCACATCGGCATTGCCGCCCAGAATGCTGAGGTGCGCCACCTTCTGCTGCACCGTGAGTGTGCCTTCGCTCCAGTTGTCATTGGGCGCGTAGAAGGCCACCGTGCTGAGGGTTAGCTCCTGATTGTACAGATAGCTGTTCCCCACCACATCCTGGAACGGCAGTAGCTGTAGGATGCGGCTCTCCTGCACGATGGTGTCAATTACGCCGCGGGTCATCATCGGCAGCGACAGCAGGTTGCTGTCAGCCAGGGTCATAGGCATGGTTAGGGTTCCTCCCTTTTTTTGTAGGGGCGGGCTGCTGCCCGCCCTGCTGAACTCCTTGTATCGGTAAGAGCGGGCAGCAGCCCGCCCTGCTAAACTTACTCTCCCCCAGCCTCCCCAAAGAGGGAGGTGTCACCCGATCAGAGACTCAGAAGCCGAACTGCGTCTGCCCGCTCTCAATCGCCTTGCGGATCAGGTCGTAGCCATGCGCCTCGACCGGCGTGGCATTGGTGGCGGGGTTGCCCGCGAGTGGGGGTAGGGCGGCGCGTTGCTCGGCCTCGGCCAGTTTCGCCTTCAGGTCAGCGATCTGTGCGTCTAGCGTCGCCACGCTGGCCTGCAACTCGCCGACAATCTTCGCCTCCTGCATTTCTACCTCCTGCGCCTCCACCTGCGGCTCGGCCTCGACTTGAGCTTCTTCGCTCTGCCTGGCCTCGGCCTGCGCTGCCTCCTCGTCAGCGTTGACCACCTGCTGCGCCGTTGGCGAATTGGGTGGCAGTTCGCCATTCATCCTGTCGTTGACTTCGCTCTCGGTTGCCGCCGTCACCACCGACGGCTCGACCGTGTAAACTGCCTTTTCCTGGGACATTTTCAAGCTCCTTCCTGTATATACCGTTGAGGCACGAGGCATGAGGCACGAGGCATGAGGCATGAGGAACTTAGCAACAAAGTTTGATGATAGAGGTAGGGGCGCAGATTTATCGCGCCCCGGTGAGGCGCATTACTGCCCATCGGAACACCTTTGCTACGGTAATGAGGTATGAGTGGGATTATCATGGGGCGGGTTTAGCGTTGCTTACACTCCCGCCATTTTCCTCACTCAGCCCTCAGCTGCCCCTCACCCCAGCCCTCGCCCCCGGTGGGGCGAGGGAGCAAAGCTACTCAGCCCTCAGCCCTCAGTCCCTGGCCTAGCCCTTACCCCTTCTTGAGTGGCCGCGCCGCGACCATCTGGGGGTGCAGCGCGGCTAGCCAATCCTGCACCCGCAGTGCGTAGCTGGCCGCCGCATCCTTGCTGCCAGTATCGCGGCCCAGACGGGCGGCCAGAGGCTGCGCCCAGAGGTGCGATAGCTCGGCGGCCTTGAGCAGCACTAGCTGCTCGAAGCTGAGGTCAATCGTCAGGCTGGGCGCGATGTCGAAGTCGTACCAGGCGAACCAGGCGATGACCGTCAGTTGCTGGCCGACGATGCTGGGGTCGTTCAGCCCCGTGCCAGAGCCGAGCGGCTGGTTGAACACAATGGTGTCGGGCCACTTCAGCCGCCAGGTCAACGCCCAGTTGATAAGAGCATCGGAGATCAGGCTGTTGGGGTCGTCGTCGGCGGTATCCGGCTGCATGGTGCAGCGTTTGCCCGCCACCAACACGCCCAGCACTCGCCAGGGCGGCTGGTTGATCGCGCCGGGCAGCGCCAGGCTCACCAACTGCTGCGCCTCGTTCAGCACAATCGGATAAGCCATCTCCTGCTCGTAGGGCCACATTCGGCTGAACCAGCCAATCGCCTCGTTTAGCTTCTGCTTGCGCGTCGCCGTATCCCAGATGTTGCCGGTCAGGTCGCCTAGCTCCACCTGCAACTTGGCATCAATGTCTGCGTACTGGATCGTTGCCATGCGTTTGCCTCCTTTACTTTGCTTGCGCCGCCTCGGCCGTATCCTGAGCCAGCAGGTCGGGCCAGTCCAGTTCCACCCGTGCGGCTGCGTAATCCGGGCTGCCGCTCATCTTCGCCGCTATTGCCCATGCCATGCGGCAGCGCTGCTTAAGCGCATCCTCCCATAGCAACCGCCGCCGCGCCACTGCCTGCATCAGCGGGTTGAGTTGCAACGCCAACGCCGCGCCGCTGCGGGGCATCCCCCCACCCTGCTCCACATCGCCCCAGGCGACAGGAGGCAGCCCGGCCAGATCGCGGAACACCATCTGCAAGTGGTCGAGGTAGTTGACGTAGAGTTGCGCCCCGCCCGCCGTCATCATCTCCAGCAGGTAAGCCTTGCTCTTCTCCGGCAGATCCCAGAGTTGGCCTGGCCCCACCTTCAGCGCGTCGGTGCGATCTGCTGCCTCCACTACCACGATTGGCGCGCCGCTGTAGTCTATGATGGTGGCAAAGGTGCTGGTGGCGATGTTGAGTTCGGCAGCTACCGGCCACAGGTCGGCGAAATCGCTTGTTCCCCAGTATTGCCCCGGCTTGCGATTGTTCGGCACGATGATGTAGGGGATGAAGCCAAAGGGATTGGCCTTCTCCTGCGTCAGCCTGCCCGCAATCCACAACCGATACCGCTCCGCGCTCCACTCTTCTACCACCTCCAGGTTGGCCGCGCCGTAGGCGTTGTACTGCGCCCCGCCAAGTTGCAGCGGCATCGGGTCGGGGATGTTGCCTGGCTCGTGGTTGTAGCTCTGCTGCACGAAGTAGCGTTGCGCCACCCACTCGATGATGCGCTTGTCGTCGGGCCTGGTTCTGGCCCAAAGCTGGCTCACGTCGCAAGCGGTGATGCGTACCCGCTGCGTTGCAACATCCCAGCCCAGACGATACGCAGCATCGCCAACCACGCTGGCCCACAGCGCGGCCTCGTAATCGAGGCTGGCAAGCTGGTTGGCCTCGGCCACCTCCTGCCAGGCTGCTGCTGCCCCTGCATCGTCAATCCGATAGCGCGGCGGAGGCGACATTACATAGCCCGCCATCTTCTGCGCCGCCGCTGCCAGATAGTTGACCACCAGCCGCTTGCTACGCCCATCGGGCAAGCCGGGGTATTGCACCCCGCAGTACAGTTGCCAGTAACGCTGGTAGTTGCTGATGCGATAAGCGTCGAGCGTATCCACCGGCGGTCGGATCGGAACTGCTTTAGCCTTGCTCATTGTTGTTTACCCCCGCTCCTTCGATGCGAGCGCCGCTGTAGTGGCTGCCGCCCCCGCCGTAGTATTGCTGGCCGCCGCTCCCATGCTGGCGATGGTGTCCGCCGTGGTGTCCGCCGCGATGATGCCCGCCACCGTGGTGTCCGCCATGATGACCACCGCTGTGCTGATGGCTGCCACCGTAATGGTGGCCCGTGCCGCCGTGATGATGCCCGCTTGTTCGCTGCAATGTGTCGTCCAACGCACTCCTCCTTTCTATATATCTGCCCTCCCACTGGGCATATCTTTACCCACAGGTGGTGAAGGGTGGTAGAGGTGGGGGATAAACCCGCCGCTCGCCCAGTTACCGGGGGTTGGGGGCGTAGCCCTTTGTTGCTGCGCCCTCAATGCTTTTCTTCAGCCGATGGATCGCTCCTTCACCAATGATAGGCAAGCTATCCCCTTACGACTGTTTGCGCCGCGCCCATTGGCTGCATGGGCGTATTAGTGTTTTTGCCAAGCATTGTTTGCGCTTAAACGATCGGAGCTACGCTCCCAACCCGCAGTAACTCGGCGAGCAGCGGCTAATCCACGCCACTACCGCCCTTCACCATTTATGGGTAAGGATATGCCCGATAGTCGCGACTCATCACCGCAACAAGAAAGTTTCGATGGGCAGTAATACGCTTCAGCAGGGGCGCAGATTTATCGCGCCCCTACGAAGGTTCTCGTCACTCAGCACTCAGCACTCAGCACTCAGCACTGCTCACCCCACCGCACCAACCCCCACCATATGCAGGTGTACCACCCAGTCGCGATCGGGGAAGGCCCAGGGCATGATGTCCTCCACGTATTGGTGGATATAGTAGTGTTCCTGGTGCAGCGCCTGGTCGGTGGTGAAGATGACGTTGTCGCCGCTGTTGATGCAGGCATCGCGGAACTGGCGCAGATAGGTCAGTGCGGCGAGGTGCGATTGCTCGACGGGGATGGGGTTGCCCAGCCGGTCATACATCAGCCGCCCACACCAGACGTTTACCTCCATGGTCGCCAGCAGTTGGCGGCTTGTCCCCTGGGCGCTGAGGTCGAACTGAAACCCGCTGGGCCGGTCAATCGGCGGGGTGTAGAGGCCGGTCATGCCGATTTTGGCGATGCTATCGGGGCGGGCATACATCGTCTGGCGGCGCAGTATCGGCCTGGGCATCAGCGTGCCGAATCCAGAGAGCGACGGCAGCATGAATTGCACCCACTCCCCGCCATTTACCAGCCCCATGCTGTCCTTCATCCAGAAGTCGAATGCAGCGGCGGTATTGAGGTCCGCCCACTGCACCATGTTTAGGAAGCTCATCAATACCTCCTTGTTCGTGCCGTACGCGGCTTCAGATCGAGTTCGTCCAGCGTGGCAACCAGCGCGGCGGAGATGAGCAAATCGTCATGGACGGTGGGCGATGGCACGCCCCAGCGCATCATCTTCCCCAGCCCTGCCACCACCGCCATCTGGCACGCGGCCACCTGCTGCCAGAGCTTTAGCGTATCCGGTCTGCCATCATCGGCGTATTCCTTGTAGCGCCCGCTTTCGACAAGAGCGAGAAAATCCCAGCCCAGCTTCGATTTCGTCGCCGCGCTGAACACGAACGGGATTAGCCGCCGCCCCAACCTGGCCTGGAGAAACGAGGCCAGCCCCGCGCCCACGCCCGTCGCGTCCACCACCACCGCTGCTGCCGACCACACGTTGTCGGCCAAATCAATCAATGTCTCGTACAAAGTGGTGTGCTTCACCCCCAGCCACTCGCGCCGATCGCGCACCCAGTAAATCGGACGTTCGCCGCTGCTGTCCACTTCCACTACAGTCAGGGCGGTGCTATCCTTGCGCGGGTTGGCCGCCCGAATCTCATCCTCGCCCGCCTCGGCCTCGCCCGCCACATCCAGCAGCATGACGTAGGCTTTATGCTCACCTCCCCCACTGGGGGAGGCTGGTCTAACCCCTCCCCCACCGGGGGAGGCTGGGAGGGGGTCCGGCGGCCCACCAATAAAGCGGGCGTGGCTACCGTGCATCTGCCCCACCCGATGCGCGTCGAACATCCCGCCGCCATCGCCCAGTTCGATTAGCTGGTACTCCGTTCTGATGAAGGGATGTTGCCAGCCCAACTGCGCCGCCCGCTGTTGTACGTGGTCGCGGTAGGCGGGCAGCTCCTCGGCCACCCGCTGCCAGTCCACCCTGAATATGTGCGGCGTGCCATCGGCCTGCTCCTCACGCTCGGCGGCAAGTCGCTGCCTTGCCAGCAGACTGTCGCTGCGCCAGGGGGTGCCGAGATAGAGGGTGGGGGCGTTGGTCGAGGCGGTCATCGGCAGGAAGCGGCTATCCCACACGGCAGGGTCAATGTCCTGCGCCTCATTGCCAATCAATAGAAGGCTGGCAGTATGTCCGCGCACACTCGCGCTCTCCGCCGTAGTTAGGAATGCCGCGCTCGCCCGTCCCACTGCCAGGCTGTACCCCCTGTGGTCGCCACAGCCCGCCGCTAAAAGGATTCTGCAAGCGTTCGCGCAGCCGCTGCTTGCTGATTGCCGCCTGCCCTGCGCTGGGTGCGGCCAGCACCACCTTGCCGCCTACATTCTTGTAGTAGAGGAGCAGGAAGGCTAGCATCTGCGCCACTGCCTCATCCTTGCCCGATTGCCGCGCAAACTCGATCACGTAGCTGCTGCCCGCCCGCGCCATCACCGCCGCGATCACTGCACGCAACGGCGCAAGCTGGTATTCGCGCAGCGGCAAGCCCACCACCCCGCGACTGAAGCTCCGCACATCGCCCAGCGCCCGCCGCACTGCGCCCTCCATCCGTGCCTCGCTCATTGCTGCTTCCCCCCTTTCGGTGGAATGTAGAAGGTAGAATGTAGAAGGTAGAATGTTGAATGTGGTTTACTCAGCGCCCAACACTCAGCACTCAGCGCTTACTTCAGCAGCCCGGCGATGACCGACACCGTTACCGCTGTCATAATCGCCGCAATCAGACCGAGGATAAGCCGCTTCAGTTCGGCAATCTCGTCGCGGATCTCCTCCAGCCGCTGCTGCACCAGGTAGTCCCACGCGCTGATCGGTCTGGCATCCACTTGCGGCGGTCCCGCCCGCTGCTTCAGCCAGCGCCGCAGCCGAGCGCCAGGCTCATCATCGCTCATCGCCCGCTCCTTTCGTCGGAATGTAGAATGTAGAATGTAGATTGTGGTTGAACTCAGCGCTCAGCGCTCATCACTCCGTGCCGCCCACGCCTAGCTCGGCAAGTACAGTGTCTATCGCCTTGAGCAAGCCGTCAGCCTGCTTGCCGCTCAGGCGGTGACGGGCTACCTCGGCCCGCACCAGCGCGTTGACGGTGGCGATTACCTGCTCACGATTGTCCTCACGAAAGTTGCGTAGCAGCAGCACTCGCAACGCTTCGATTTCCCCGCTCAAGTCGCCGATACGCCCAAACGTCGCCAGCGCGTCCTGCTCCTCCTCAGTGTATAGCGCGGTCAATCCTCGCCCCGACCCGCTGGCCCTGGTTGTCAACTCGGTTGGCGGTGGGGCAATGTGCGCCGCGCAGAAGATCGCCCCCCGCTTTGCACTACTCCTACAGCCCTGCTTCGCACAGTTCGGCATCTTCCACCATCCTTATCGCCTGATATATTAGCCGCAACGCGGTCAGCCGCAGCAGGGTCACTTGCGGCTCCGTTCGCCGCACCGCTGGCTTTGCCGTTGCTCCCTGTGTTACCCGCGCCGCAGGTCGGCTATCTCGCTGCCCCCGCCCTTGCGCCACGCTGCTTGCTATACCCTTACCGCTCATTGCCGCACCGCTCATTGCCGCCTCCTTTTTGCCACTCTGTAATTAAACATACTGTTCTGGATTTCCAGATTGGTATAACAGTATTATACAATAGAACTTTTGTTCTGTCAAGGGCTTTTTGCAGAATCGCAAGGAAATTGGTGGGATTTGGGAAATCTGGAGGTAGAGGGGCAAATAGCAAGGGCGCACCGTAATGGTGCGCCCCGCTGGTTTGTACTCAGAGGTTCAAATTGAAGGGCTGAAGTATTACTGCCGCCTCAGCCCCTCGTTGTTAGCCTCAGTGAGGGCGGTTGATGATGCCGGTGTAGACGATCTGGGCCATCTGGTCGCGGCGGATGTTCTGGTTGGGCAGGTAGAGGCGACCAGGGTAGCCGGTGACGATGCCGTTGTGGTAAGCAGTCTCGATGCTGACGTAGAAGACGTTGGTGGGGGGTACGTCAACGAAGTCCTGGGTGCCACCGACTGGCGTAATCAGGGTGTAGCCGCCCGCATTGACGACCAACTTGGTAAGCTGGGCGCGAGTGATGGGCAGGTTGGGCAGGTAACAGGGGTTGCCCAGGCCATGCGCGGTGCAGGTGGCGGGGTCGTAGCCGCTGAGGATACCAGCGTGGTAGCCGCTCTCGATGAACGCATAAGCGAAGTAGCTAGGCGGTACGTCCACGAAGTCCTGCGTGGTCGGGGTAAACATCGGTGTGCCGAAGCCGAGCACGACTACCTTGGCGAACTGGCCGCGGGTAGATGTGCCTGCCGGACCGTAGTGGGTGGAGTCGAGGCCATTGACCACGCCACGGCAATTCAGGTAGTGGATGGCGATGTAGAAGATGTTGCCGTTAATGTCAATGAACGGATTGGGGCAGTCAGTCGGCGTGACCGAAGGCATCGGCGTGCCGGTTGCTGCTGGGGTGTTAGTCGCAGTCATGGTCATGGTTGCCACTGGGGTGTTGGTCGAGGTCATGGTGCTGGTTGCCATTGGCGTGTCGGTCGCTGGCACAGCCGTCATGGTTGCAGTCTCGGTCGGCGGGGCTGGGGTGGCGGTTGTGGTAGCGGTTGCCGCCGGTGTTGGCGTGCCGCAAGAACCGATGCTCAGAACCTCCGCTGTAGCAGTGGTGCTTGAGCCGGTCCCCATCTCGGCCCGGTGGAATGGCGGTAAATAAATAGCTTCAACCTGCTCATCTTCAGCCTCTTCTTCGTCAAAATCGGCCATGTCTTCATTTTCAAAGGGAGGGAG
>JBBRMT010000196.1:0-9091 GCA_038230695.1 Chloroflexia bacterium | reverse complement strand
TCGGCCTGGCCTTTGGCGCGAATGATGTCGGCTTCGGCCAGACCCTGGAGGCGAGTCGCGTCGGCGTTGCCACCGCCCTGGGTGCGGGTTGCCTCCGCGCTACCAGATGCCTCGATAATGCGGCGCTGGCGCTCGGCCTCGGCCAGGGTCTCGATGCGGCGGCGCTCGATCTCGGCAGGCTTGAGCACGGTGGCGATTAGTTCGTTCTCGCGGCGCTTGATTTCCACTTCCTGCACGCGGGTCTCCTCTTCGCGCTTGACCCGATCGATGCGCACCAGTTCGGTGACCACCTGCTGCTGCTGGATGTTGGCCTGGATGTCGTATGCCTTGTCGGCCTGGGCCTGAGCGGTGCGTACCGACGAGGCGTACTCCGCCTTCTTCAGTTCGAGGTCGCGCTGGGCCTCGGCCTGGCGGGTGGCCGAGGCGGTCTCGGCGATAACCCGATCCTGGTTGGCGGAAGCCTGGGCTACCGCCGCCTCGCGGGCAGTGGAGGCGCGGTTCACGGCGGTGTCACGCTCGGCCTGGGCGCTGGCAACATCAGCGTCGCGCCTGATGCGGGCCACGTCTGGCCGCCCCATGTTGGAGATGTACTCGTTCTTGTCGCGCACTTCACGGATGGTGAAGGAGATGACCTCCAGGCCCATCTTGTTGAGGTCGTCGGAGACGGTGGTACGCATTCGGTTGCCGACCATCTCCGGCTCCTTGACGATCTGCTCGACGGTAAGCTGGCCGACGATGCCGCGCAGGTGGCCCTCCATCACCAGACGAATGAGGTTCTCGCGATCGGCGGGTGTCTTGCTGAGGAACTGCTCGGCGGCAGTCAGGATGCTTACCGGGTCGCTCTTCACCTTCAACTGGGTAACCGCCTCGACCGTAACGGCTACACCTTGCTGGGTGTAGAGGTCCTGGGTGGGGGCCACATCGAAGGACATTAGCTCCAGCGATAGCTCCTTGGCGCTCTGCATATAGGGATAGACGAGTGTGCCGCCACCCTTATGCACCTTGGTGCCACCCAGACCGTAGACAATCAGCGCCTGGTTGGGGCCGACCTTGCGATACATACTGAAGGCCAGGCTAATTCCCAGAAGCAGAACCACCACCACGATGATTGCCAGAATAATTGGAGTATCCACTTTCTTAATCCTACCTCTCTTGGGCCTTCGCCCAGTGCGAACAACGGTTCGCCCTTACGTTTGTTTAGCTGGACGAACAACGGTTCGTCCCTTGCTTGTGTCTGCCCAGGTGAACAACGGTTCGCCCATACAGAAACATGACGATTAAGATTAACGCTGACCTTTCAACCGTTCGGTTGCTTGCTCGATGGGCGGACTGGCCGCTTTAGGAAACTCCTGCTTCAGCACTTCGGGGGCGGGCAGCTCCTGCTTGAGGATTTCCTCGACTGGCTGAACATAGGCCACGCCCTTCTCGTATTGCAGGATGACCACCTCAGTGCCACGCGGGATGGGCTGCCCGTTCAAGCTGCGGGCGCTCTCAGCGCGGCGATAGCCGAACAGGGTGTAAGTGATCTCGCCAGCGCCGCCCGCATAGATAGTGCTGGTCACGGTTGCAGTGTGACCGACCAGTTCGTAGTCCCGCTCGTGCATGGGGGGGGTGGTGGCGCGGTAGAGGAAACGAACCAGGAAGGTGTACATCAACGCGCCCCCCGCCAGGCCCGCTGCCGTGGCGATGCCGACGATTAGCCCACCCCAGAGGCCGGTATAGCGGTGCAGGATGTAGCCCGCTGCGCCAAACCAGGTGACGAAGATCATTATGCTGCTGAGGTTGAGCGGGCTGACCCCGCTGCTGTCGCCATGGCCGCTGGCCTGATGCCCACCAGCATGGCCGACGTGGCCGACGTGGCCGATATGCCCAATATGACCGCCAAAGCCATGACTTGCGCCCAGGAAGAAGGAAATCAGGGTGAAAAACAGGCCAAAAAAGGTGCAGAATAGGAAGAAGGCGGAAAGGCCATCCTGAACATCAAAAAGATTTCCCATAGTAATACCTCGCTTGCTGACCAGGGAATATTCGTCAATACCATTGTTCACTTATGTATACGCAAGCAGGTGGGGCAATGTTTCAGTTTTCGCCAAACCGCATGAAACACCTCAAAGATTGTAAGCTTGGTGAATGGACCATCTCACCGCCCTCTTGTTAATCTAAGCCCCAGCGGGGGTTGGGGGAGAAATCTTGCCCAGTGCTAATGCCGAAGTAAACAAAATATGCTTACCTACTTATCCCGGCATTATAGCGCTGCACCATTCCCCCCCAAACCCCCGCTGGGGGTTTAGTTGATCAAGCCTCACGACGACTCATTGTCCATCTTGATTAGTGTCAGTCCGCCGTAGGCAGATGCACGTACATGGTCTGGATGCCGAGCCGACCGGGGCCGGTGAAGCGGTTCATAAACAGGTTGAAGCCCGCCATCAGGCCGGTGCTGAGACGCTGTGAGGTGGTGGTCATCTGCACCGAAGCGTCCTTGTAGAGAAAGCCGCCCGGCTCTACATCAATCGTCTGCCCCGGCGCGAGGGTCAGTTCCATCACGTTGCCGTAGCCGTGCAGCAGCAGCAAGCCGGGTTGTTGCGGCGCGGTGAAGCGGTCAATGAAGAAGCCGGTGCCGCCCCAGAGGATGTTGGCAACCCCCTTGACCCGAAAGAAGTCGTAGGCAATGTTGTTGGTAGCGCAGAGGAACTGGTGTTCACGCACGTGCAATTCCTCGCCGGGGCGGATGTGGATTGGCACTATCTCGCCCGCATCGTCACGGGAGAAGGCGATGCTGCCTGGACCACTGGCCTCGGTGATGAAGATCTGCATCCCCGCCATCATCCGCTTGAACATCCCCTTCATTGGCTTGGTGCCGATGTTGGTGTGCGGACTCTTCCACAGCAGGATGTGATGCTCAAAGTAGACCTTCTCGCCGGGGCCGAGGTAGACCTCCACCTGCGGCACGTATTCGCCCTCGATGCGAAACAAGGCGTTACCCACGCTCGTTTCGATGCGCCTCCCATCGTTACTCCCTGGCGCACCGCCGCTGATGCTCCAGCCCGCATCCTGGTGCTTGTGCCATTGATACTCGAACTGATCTGGGCCACCTGGCCCCGGCTTGGGATAATCCGCTCCTAGGTTGTTCACTACGCACCTCCATCAACACCATAAGGGCGCGATGGGATCGCACCCATCGTTCGGTAAGCTAGGGCGAGCGCAGCCCGCCACATAGGCATCAAATTAGGACGAAAGCCGAGGGTGATACTGGGGGTCTGGGGGTAAGCCCCCAGATGATGCAACTTTACCAATGCTAATCGGAAGCGCTGTCGTTGCCCTCTCAAGCATCGTGCAATGAGGATTATTCACAGCATAGTTGTTGGTGAGCCTCTGGGGGCTTACCCCCATAACCCCAGTAAGTAGCCCGCATAATCTTATTTTAATGCCTATGGGCGAGCGTAGCCCACCCCTACATATACCGTTCTTTTGGCAAGCTGGTGCAAATACCAGCCGCTTCAAGCCACCTTCTACCCTCTACCCTCTACCTTCCGCCTTCTACATCAGCCCAGGGATGTTCATCCCACCCGTGACCGGGGCCATGATCTCCTCGGTCAGCACGGCGAGCTTCTCGTTGGCATCATTGAAAGCGACCACGATCAGGTCTTCGAGGGTGGCAACATCGGTGGGGTCTACCGCTTCCGGCGAAATCTTGATCGCCTGCAGATCGTGGTCGCCACTCAACGTCAGCGTGACCGCGCCGCCACCTGCACTGCCCTCGACGGTGGACTCGGCCAGCTTCTGCTGCGCCGCTTCCATCTTCTTCTGCATCTGCTGCGCCTGCTTCATGATCTGGTTCATATTCATACCCATGGTTTCTGCTCTCCTTTTGTGATGATTGATAATTATTGATGATTAACGAACTTCGCGGGCTTCCTTGATTACACCGCTGAAGATATTGTTGGCGGCCTGCACACGCGTGTCGCGCTTGACGATGGTGATGGGATTCTCCGTCGCACTGTTACTCTGCACATCAGGTGGTAGGGAGCGGATGCGCCAGCCGCCGCCGCCTAGCGTCTGGTTCAGCACCTCTTCGATCAATTCGCGGGTTTTCGGCTGCTCCACCTTCTCGTAATGGAAAGGAAAGCGCGGACGCAGCACCACGATCTTACCTTCGACCGCGACCAGCGGGCAGTCCATAAGCACGCCCTGTACGCTGGGATTACGCGCCTTGAGCCGCCGCAGCACATCCGGCCACTGCGTGCGTAGCTGCTCTATAGTCAAGGCGGGTGCATCGGTATTAGTTTGGGTAGGGTTGGGCGCAATCAATTGCTCCCCTCCCGCGGAGGTGTCGGGTGGATTGGCTTGTGGAGTAGGCGGTGGGGTGGGCGTTATTTGTTGCGCTGCCCGATATCCAGCCTCTCCCTGCGGAGGGGGAGTAGGAGCAGCCATCTGCTGCTGGCGCATTGGTGGGGCAGCAGGCTCGGCGGCGAAGATCGGCGCATGGCCGTTCGAGGCCGGGGTTGCCGGGGCGGGTGGTGACTGGTGGACAGCGGGTGTGGGCAGCGGCACGGCTGGTTGGGCGGCGGGCTGTTGGTAAGTTCGGGCAACAGAACGCTCGGCAGCGGCAGGGCGCGGTTCGGCTGCGCCGTCACTGAGGGTCGCTTCCACGAAGGCGACTTCTAGCGGCAACTGGCCGTAGGGGGTGGTGCGTAGCACATCGTCGGCGGCGGCGAAGGTCTTGACCCAGCCAACCAGCGCGGGTAGGGGCGCATTGGCGGCCTGTTGCTTCAGCCGCATCATCGTCTCGGTGGTAACATCGAGGGCGGGCAGGTCGGGGCCAGCCGCCTTGAGCAGCATCAGTTTACGCAGGTGGTCAACCAACTGGCGGTTGAACTGGCGCATATCCACGCCGCTGTTTAGCAGGCTGTTGATGCGCTCCAGGCCGGAGCCGAGGTCGCGGGCGATGATGTCATCCACGAAGGCAGCCACCTGTTCGCTGCCCGACGCGCCCAGCATATCTTGAGCGGCGGCCAGGGTGATGTTCATGCCGCTGTAGGCGATTAGCTGATCCATCAAGCTCTCGGCATCGCGCAGGCTGCCGGTGGCGCTGCGGGCGATTAGCTCCAGCGCGGCGGGTTCGTAGCCGATCGCCTCCTGTTCGCAAATATAGGCCATGCGGCTGACCATCTCGGCAAGGGGGATGCGGCGGAAGTCGTAACGCTGCACGCGGGAGATGACTGTCGCGGGGATCTTATGCACCTCGGTGGTGGCTAGGATGAAGATGGCGTGGGGCGGCGGCTCCTCCAGCGTCTTGAGCAGGGCGTTGAAGGCGGCGGTGGAGAGCATATGCACCTCGTCTATGATGTAGACGCGGTATCGGAAGGCGGTCGGCGAGTAGTTGACCCCATCGCGCAACACGCGCACGTCGTCAACGCCGGTGTTGCTGGCGGCATCAATCTCCACCAGGTCAATCGCTCGCCCCTCGGTGATGGCGCGGCAATTCTCGCAATCGCCACAGGGTACAGGCTGACCGGCGGCCACCGCTTCGGGCGTGTAGCGCAGGCAATTGACCGCCTTTGCCAGCAACCGCGCCGTGCTGGTCTTGCCGGTGCCACGTGGCCCGGTGAACAGATAGGCGTGGACGATGCGCCCGCTGCTGAGGGCGTTCATCAACGTGCGAATGATATGCTCCTGGCCCACCAGTTCGCCGAATGTCTGGCTGCGCCACTTGCGGTATAGTGACTGGCTGCGGGCAGTCTCCTCGCCGGGGTTCGAGTTAAACAGATCCATGTTTCAGCTTTCCGTTCGTGTTTGGGTTTATGATGCTATTATACAGCAAAGGGGGTGGCGATGCCACAAGCTACTTTGACACCCTTCTGTCCTGGTGGTAAACTGCGGTTATAGTTTATCAAGAAGCCAGCCACAATGAAGGAGTGACCTATGAACCCTACCGAGCAGGAAATCGCGGCAGTAAGCGCGGAGATCGAAGCCAACCCCAAAGATGCCGCCCTCTACACTAAGCGCGGCAAGCTCTACGCCTGCTTGAAACGCTACGACGAGGCGATTGCCGATTACACCCAGGCAATCGCTATCAACCCCAACTTTGCCCGCGCCTACACCAACCGCGCCAACGCCTATACCGCCACCGAGCGGTTCGTCGAGGCGCTAAAGGATGTGGAACGAGCGCTCAGTCTTTAGAGAATGTGGAATGGGGCAGGCGGTGGCCGCAGTCAATAATGCAAAAAGCCCCCAGCGGGGGTTTGGGGGAGAAATCCCGCAGCGCCAGTTATGTTCATCATTGCTAGCAAGGATGAACAGTTCGCGGGTCAGGGACGCAGCCCAGTAGTGAGGACCATCAATGCTTATCTTCAACGTTAGTGCAAGGCAAGATTCTCCCCTCACCAAACCTCTCCCCGCTGGGGAGAGGCTTTTTGCCGTGAAGCGCAGCAATATTAAAACTCGCTGGGAGAGGCTTTTTGCCCTGGTGACTTTGCTGCTTGTGCTGGTCGTGGGCGCGAATGGGGGCAGCAGTGGGCAAGCACAGGCCAGCCCGCTGCCACAGCCACAGATACTAACTATCGAGCGGCAGAGTAGCCAGCCACTCACCACGCTGAAGCGTGCGCCGCTGATCCGCCTACCTGCCGCCAGCTTCGACCCGCTGCTGGACGAACCGCCGCTAGATCCTTCGCTGCAAGTGGCCGCCAGCTTCGACCCCCGCGATCCTACCCTCCACCATTACCTGGTGCAGATGCAACCAGCGCAGCTTGATGCGGGAGTCGCGGCGGTGCAAGCGGCGGGTGGCAGCATCGTCGAGCCAATTCCCGACTGGGCCTATATCGTACTGATGGACGGCGCGACGGCGGCGCGGGTGCGCGGGCTGGCGGCAGTGCGCTGGGTGGGCGCGTTCCAGCCCGCCTACAAGATTGCCGATTGTAGATTGCAGTTTGCGGATTGCGGCTTCAGCGGGGAACTGGCGCTGAAGGTCAAGCTGTTTGCGGATACCAGCCAACCCCCTCCCCCATTGGGGGAGGTTGGGAGAGGGTCGGTGCAGCAGGTAGACAGCACCACGCAGCTTGTGAGCATAGATGCCAGCCAGTTGCCCGCTCTTGCGGCAGACGAGCGGGTGCGTTGGATTGAGCGGCAACCCAGCTTCACGCTGCACAACGATAAGGTACGGGCCATCAGCGGAGCGAATGGGGTGGGCAGCGGGCTGGGGCTTTATGGTGCAGGTCAGGTAATTGCCATGGCCGACACCGGGCTGGATACCGGCAACCCCAACACTCTACTGGCCGACTTCGCCGGGCGGCTGGTTGCCGCGCACGCGCTGGGGCGGGCGGGCGACTGGAGCGACCCCAATGGTCACGGCACGCACACAAGTGGCACCGCGCTGGGCAACGGGCGCAACTCTGGTAGCGATCCGGCAAGTCACAGCTACGCTGGCTCGTTGGCAGGCATGGCTCCCGAAGCGCAACTGGTGATGCAATCAATCATGGATAGCAGCGGCGGGCTGGGCGGCATCCCTGCCGACCTGAACACCCTGTTCCAGCAGGCTTACAGCGATGGGGCGCGGGTGCATAGCGATAGCTGGGGATCGAGCGGTACGGGGCAATACACCTCGTTCTCACAGGAGGCGGATCAATTCATCTGGAGCCACCCCGATATGAACATCGTCTTCTCGGCGGGCAACGATGGGGTGGATGCCAATAGTAATGGCGTGGTTGACCCCAACTCGCTATCCAGCCCGGCGACGGCGAAGGACGTGTTGAGCGTGGGGGCTAGCGAAAGCGAGCGCAGCAGTGGAGGTTATCAGGGGGGCTATGGCACACTCTGGCCCAGCGATTTTCCCGCCAACCCGATCGCATCCGACCTTCCCAGCAACACGCGCAACGGCATGGCGGCATTCAGTTCAAGGGGGCCTACGGCGGATGGCCGGTTTGGGCCGGTTATCGCCAATATTGGCACCAACGTCATCTCCGACCGCAGCCAGGCAAGCGGCGCAGGCACGGGCTGGGGCGTGTATAACGGGCAGTATATCTACGATGGTGGCACCTCGATGGCCGCGCCAGGGGTGGCGGGTGCGGCGGCGCTAACCCGCGAGTTCTATATCCAGTATGCAGGCACGGCGGCCAGTGCGGCGCTGGTGCGGGCCACGCTGCTAAATGGCGCAAGCGATATGACTCCCGGACAATACGGCAGCGGCGCAACCCAGGAGATGGGGGCGCGACCCAACAACGTCGAAGGTTGGGGTAGGCTCGACCTCAGCAGCCTCGACCTGGCCTTGCCGCAGCAATTGCGCTTTGCCGATAATCCCACTGGCCTCGCTAACGCCGCCATGATTGACTATGGCATTGACGTGACTAATGCGGGCTATCCCCTGCACACCACCCTGGCCTGGAGCGACTATCCCGGTTACGGTTTGATTGACGACCTCGACCTATCGCTAATCGCCCCTGATGGCAGCATCTACTGGGGCAATAGAGTGAACGGTGGCGACAGGGCCAACAATACGGAGACGGTAGACCTCGCAAACGCGCCAATCGGCCACTACACACTGCACCTCTACGCTTATCGGGTGCAAGCACCGGGCGGGCAGCAGCCCTACGCCGTAGCGCTGACGGCGGCAATGGGTGGCACTCCACCCACGCCTGCCCCAACCGGCACAGCCACGGCAACACCGACCGCACTGCCTTGTGGCGTGTTCCTCGACGTACCAACAGGTTATCCCTTCTATCAATATATCCACGACCTGGCCTGCGCCGGGGTGGTGAGCGGGGTCAGCTACGGCTATTACCAGCCGAACAGCAGCGCGACGCGGGCGCAGTTTGCCCGCATGGTGGTGCGTGGCTTCGGCCTGCCCATTGTCACGCCTAGCAGTGGCTACAGCTTCGCCGACGTGCCGCCCACTTACTGGGCCTGGCAGTATATCGAAACCGCCTACGCCAACGGCATCGTCAGCGGCACCGGCCTGGGCCACTTCTCGCCCGACAATGCGGTGACGCGGGCGCAGACGGTACGGATGGTGGTGCGGGCGCGGGGCTGGCCGATTACCACGCCAACCGCGCCCGTCTTCAGCGATGTGCCGCCCAACTACTGGGCCTACCAGTACATC
>JBBRMT010000195.1:0-9102 GCA_038230695.1 Chloroflexia bacterium | reverse complement strand
TGAGGATGTCGAGGACTTCGCGGCGTTCTTGCAGCAGCTTCTGGGCGACCACTTGCTCGTAGACGGCGGCAGAGTTCTGCGGCGGGTTGGTGGCAGCGGCAATCACCGGCGCGTTGCTCATCGTCACGGTAATCGGTAGGTAACGGGGAACCAGGCGGCTGACGTGGCGTACCAGCGCCTGCGAAGCATCCCTATCTACCAGGTCAGTGAAGAGGACGACCAGGGCGCGGCGGCGGAACTTGAGCGCAAGGTAACTGAGCGCGGCGGCGTAATCCGGCTCGGTGGCTTGGGGTTGCACGTTGTAGAGAGTGTCCAGCGCGGTGATGAACTGCTTGCGTCCGCGATCGGGGGCCAACCAGGTCAGCACATTGTCAGCAAAGGCAAGGATACCGACGCGGTCGCCGCGCAAGGTGGCGATGTAGCTGAGAAGTAGCGCGGTGTTCACCGCATAATCGAGCTTGGCAAGCGGGCCGATCGGCGAGGTCATCAGCCGCCCGGCATCGAGCGCGATGATCACCGTCTGGCTACGTTCGGTCTGGTAGTCCATCGCCACCGGGAAGTGGCGGCGGGCGGTGGCGGGCCAGTAGATGCGCCGGTAGTCGTCGTCGGCGTTGTACTCGCGCAGCCGCTCGAACTCGCTGCCCACCCCCAGTTGGCGCACTCGCTTCAGACCCACCTCGTATAGCTGGTCGCGACGGGCCAGCAATTCATATTTACGCACCTCCAGCAGGTTGGGATAGACCTTGACATATTGCGCGGCTGGCACCACCGCCTGGCGCATCAGCAGGCCGAGCGGGGTGAGCCAGCGCAGGTTGATGTTGGCGAACTGGTAATCGCCGCGCCGATGAGGTGTGACCGTGTAGGTGTTGCTAACGGGTTCAGCGCGGCGTACCGTGCCAGCAAGGTTGTCTGCGCCGCTGAGGGCGAACTCGAAGGGCGGCTCGTCGCGCAGCACGTAGCTTACGGCGCGATTATCGTTGGGGTTGCGGGGGCGATAAACCAGACGCAAGATAATCGGGTTGGGCGCAGCGATACTCAGTTTACTATCACATACGCGATGCGCCTCGAACTCGTGCGGCCCTGGCGCATTGCGATAGTCGTAGGCCAGCAGCAGGAATGACAACAGCGCGTAGCCGAGCGCGATGTAGAACAACGGCGGCACGAATTGGCTGAGGATCAGCAGCGGCGCAGCTCCCAGCAGCACGATTAGCGCCCTTGTGGTGGGAATGGGCATAATGGTGAGTTTTGAGTTTTTGTAGGGGCGGATTGCGTCCGCCCTGGGTTTTGAGTTGTCGTGAGCATCGTCAAGGTTGCTCCTTTACTGGCGATCAGAATCGGTCGGTCTCCAGCGGGACGATAAAGAGGATGGCAATCAAGGCGTAGATCGCCAGGCTGACGTATACGTTAAAGAAGGCGATGATGAAGGAGAGCAGGTACAGCCCTGGGGCAAGTAGGCCGCGCCCAGCGTGCGCCCGCACCAGCGCCATGTCCACATCAGCGCCGACCAGCCGCCCGTTCCACACGCCATACATCCAAATCAGATAGAAGAGCGCCGAGGTGATAAACATCGTGCCGCTGTAGAACTCCGCCGCAAAGTAGCCATCCGGTTTGGTTATATACTCACCTAGCAACGCAGTGGGGTAGGGAATGAAAGCGACGCACATCAGGAACAAGATGTTGAGACTGAGCAGCTTGCGATTCATGCGGCGGATGTAGCGAAAGGTGATGTGGTGATTAACCCAGATGATGCCGATAATCACGAAGCTCAGAATGTAGCTGATGTATTTGGCCGCGGCATCGCTGTTGAACACAGTGCTTGCTAGCCCATCTTTCTTAACCTCATCGGGCAGGGGCAAGGTAAACTGTAGCGCCAGCAGAGTAATCGCCACCGCGAATACGCCGTCGCTGAAGGCTTCTAGGCGGCTCATGCCCGCGCTTTCGCTGGCATTACTGCCAAGTTCGTTTGGCGATGCAGGCTCATTCTGCTTATGGCCGAGTTGTGTTTGCACCCGCTTAACCCCACTCTGGTTGACTAAAAGCGATCACCTGCGTTCGGCACGAAGAACATCAAGGCAACCAGCAAGGTAATGCCTATGGCGATTGCAACATTGAAGAAAGCAACGATAAAGGCAGCGCTATATATCGAAACACCAATAAGGCTGGCGCGTTCCCGATTTTTTAGGGCCAGGGGGTCGGAGCGTTTACCCACCAGGCGCATCCCCCGCGAGGCATACGCCCATACAAAGTAGAAAGTAGCGCCCATCGCCAGCAAGGTGCCAATATATAGCAGCGCTGCAGTGGTTGTATTGGGCGTTTCCAGACCTACCGCTTTGACTGCGGCGCCAAGCAGGTCGGTGGGATAAGGGATAAAGGAGACGGTCAGCAACAGCAGCAGATTGAGGTTGAGCAACGTCCGATCGGAGCGCGTTATGTATTTGAAGACGACATGGTGGTTAATCCAGATGATGCCAATGGTCAGAAAGCTGGTTAGATAGGCAACATAAACGGGCCACTCGTTGCCTAGAAAATCCAGTAGTGATTTGGGGTTATTCGGCGTGCCAAATGCTGCAAATTCAGGTACCTTGAACTCCAATACTAGCAAGGTAATGGCAATGGCGAAGACCCCATCGCTGAATGCCTCAATGCGGCTGGTGCTTACCTCGTTACTCGGCTCTTCATACGCCGGTTGAGCGTCAACGCCACTGTCCACTTGCGCGATGCTGCTGATCGGGTTCGCCAATTCGACTTTTTCGTTATCCATCAGGATAGCTCCTCGTTTTTATATGGGTTCTGCTAAGAAGGGAAATCCTTCGCACTGAGCGCCAGGAACATAACTGCTGCAATAGCTTAGATCGCCATGCTCACTTCAGGAAGGACAAAAGAGAGAACAAAAGTCAGGGCATATAGGGCCATACCCAGGTTGCCAGCCCTTGTACGCGCTTGCGTGGTGATTTAGCCAGACAACACCAATAGCATACCACCAGATCAGCAGGAAAGCTAGAAGGATAAGCGTTTTAATTGCGTTAGAAACCGAGGTTTATCAGGGCGAGCCGTTGTTCGCCCCTGCTTACCCGCCATTGTACCTTCTACCTTCTACCCTCTACTATCTCGGCACTTCCAGCCGCCCTAGAATGCGCTGAATCGCAGTGTCGGCGGTCAGCCCCTCAATCTCCGCCTCCGGCTTGAGGATGATGCGGTGGCGATAGACGGGGCGGGCGAGGAACTTCACATCGTCGGGGACAACGTAGTTGCGGTTCTGCATTGCCGCCCACGCTTTGGCCGCCAGCAGCAGCGATATGCTGGCGCGGGGGCTGCCACCCAGCACAAGGTCGGGGCTGCGGCGGCTCTCGGTTGCCAGCGCAGTGATGTAGCCCAGGATTGCTTCGTCCACCTGCACAGTGTGGATCTCGGCGCGGGCCTGGGCAATAACATCGGTGCTAATCAAACGGCGCAGGTGGGCGGCAGCGATGTCCTGCGCGTCGAAGCCCGCGTTATAGTTGCGTAGCACCTGCATCTCCGCGTCAATCGGCGGGTAGTCAATCGCGATCTTGAACAGGAAGCGGTCGAGTTGGGCCTCTGGCAAGGGATAAGTACCCTCGAACTCGATGGGGTTTTCGGTCGCCAGCACCATGAACACGGCGGGCAGCGGGTAGGAAACACCGTCAATCGTCACCTGCCGCTCCTGCATCGCTTCCAGCAACGCCGACTGGGTTTTGGCCGGGGCGCGGTTGATCTCGTCGCCCAGCAGCAGGCCGGTGAAGATCGGCCCTTTGCGTAGGTTGAACGTGCTGGTGGCGAGGTCGAAGACGTTGGTGCCGATAATGTCGGAGGGCAGCAAATCGGGGGTGAATTGCACCCGCTTGAACTCGGCGTTGATCAGATAGGCAAGGGTGCGGGCCATCAGCGTCTTGGCGGTGCCAGGCACGCCTTCCAGCAGCACGTGGCCGCCACTTAGCAGGGCCACCGCCATCAGGGCGAACGCCTCGTCCTGGCCGACAATGACCTTGCGCCGTTCCTGGTCAATCGCCGCATAAATGTCGCGGGTTATCAAAGCTGGCTCCTCTGCGGCGTAGGCCGCTGGTTTGTTGCGCCCATTATACCTGTTGCCCAATTCAGGCGCAAATCAACAAAGCTCACCTGCTAGTGATCACTACCAGGGCGGACGCAATCCGCCCCTACATCTCCTAACCTACGTTGCAATTTAATGATATGCGCTACAAAGCTGGCAAGCAGTTGTGGGCGGTGCTATAATCAGCGTATGAACAGCGGCTGCTATAACCACCCTGATAGCCTCGCGCAGGCTGCTTGTGCGGCGTGCGGCCGGGCGCTGTGTGCGCTATGCGCCAGGCAGGATGGCGAACTCACGCTGTGCGACGACGATTACACTGACGGGAGCAACAATCCACCATTGAATAGATGGTTTCCGGGAAGTAAGTGGTTCTATGTAACCCGCAAGTGGCCTAGCGGCAGGCCCTATGTTGTTTATAGCCCCGCCATCATGTGTGCCATGATTGGCATGATGATACTTTTCTTTATCTTCTACTTGGCTAGAGGTGTAGAGCTTGCTTCGGTGCGATCGGTGTTTTGGTGGCCGCTGCTGGTTTGCCTCGCGGGGACAATCATGTCTATACCCAATGTAATGAACAGGCCGGAAGAGCAACCTCAGGCGGAGAGATTCGTCAACCTCACCATCCTGGGTACAAACATTGCCGTTGTGGTTATATGTCTATTCCTTTTGATCAGCCACTGAACACGGTTAAATGAGTGGAGATAGCCTGTTATGGCAGCGAAACAAAATCAGCCAATCGGCCAGCAGTACGAGGCCGAACCTCAGCCCGAGCAGGGTGTGCTGATCGAGCCATATCGCGGGCCGATGGCGGGGCCACCGCTTGACCAGGCCGCTATGCCACCGCTGCCGGAGCTGAAGGATGCGTCGGAGCAGCGGTATCTGACTGCGCCACCTCTCGTCTATCAGCAGGGGTTTGCCCCGCCTCTGCGGCAAAGTTACGTAAACAGGGAATTGGATAGGCTGGCAGGAATGGGGTTTATGTTTGCCCTCTTTGGCGCTGGGCTTTACATCTACTTCGTTGCCAGCTTTCGTGACCCATTGGACCCCTTTCTAGGGCTGCCTTTCCTACGGCATATTATGTGGTGGTCGGTAGGCGTTGCCGCAGTGGGTATGCTCGCCACGATGTTCTGGATCGCCACCCACCTTGAAGCTGGGGCAAATTGGATATCACGGCTGAACAACGTAGTAATCCTGGCGGTCGAACTGGCAACCATAATCGCGGGGCTGCTGGCGATTACTGGCATCTGGACACCGTAACATGACAAACAGAGCTGCGCTTTATCAACCTTGCAGTTTCCTTAAAAGAAGCTGGTAAATACTTGACATTTGGTCTAATTGTGATTAAAATAACATAAACCGCATTGTGATATTCTTCACAGGGTGCGAGACGAAGTTGAACGAAACGTGGTTGCAACATTGCCAGCAGCAAGCTGGCACAAAGGAGTAGGCAACAATGGATGCCCAAGCACGTGACGAACTGAAGCGGGTGCTGGATCAGCACAATACCTTCTTTATCGCCACTTCCAACGACGACAAGCCCTGGATAACCGGCGTGTATTTCGGCGAGGAGTTTGTGCCGGTGGCCGAGGGCAGTGACGACCTCAAGATGGTGATTTACTGCACGGTGCTGAACGATACGCGCAAGCTGCAGAACCTGAAGGCTAACCCGGTGGTCAGTTTCTACGTCGGGCCGCTAGAGCCAACCGAGGTGATCCAGGGCATGGGGGTGATGGAGGTGATCACCGACGCGGCGGAGATAGCCCACGCGATCAAGGTGCTGGTGACCAAAGCGCCGCCCGCGCAGATGTTCATTGACAACCTGCCGGTTACGCCGGTGGTGTTGCGTCCCACCGAAATCAAGCTGGCGAACTACTGGGATCAGAGCAAGAACCGCCGTTACTGGGTGGATGCCCATACTGGCCTGCCTACCCCACCTGCCTTCCCCACCCCCGCACCCGCGCTGCAACAGGCAGCCAGTGCTAGCGCGGCCATCGAGGCGGCTACCGCCAACGCGACCCCCCCGCCCACGCCTAAATCCGGCCAGGCAACCGCGAAGTCTATGCCAACTCCACCTCCGGCGGAAAATGTCAGCGATACGTCCGCGCCGACCACCACCGAGCCGAAGAAGGTGGCTGAGTTCGGCAAGGGCAGCGGGGTGGGCTGGGTCAATCAAGAGGTAAGCGGCAAGAGCCTTGCCGATCGGGTCAAGCTGCTGCTGAAGGCCACCCGCGCTGCGGTGCTGCTGGTGATGATGCTGCCGGTGCTTTTCGGCGCGGCCCTGGCAGGCGCGGTCAGCCACACGCTCAACCCCTGGCTGCTGCTGCTGACCGTAATTGGCGCGGCGGCGGCGCACCTGGGGAGCAACACGGTCAACGATTACTGGGATTATAAGAGCGGCGCAGACACTGCCGCCGATACGGTCGAGGGCGGGGTCGGCACCCACAGCGGGGTGCTTACCAGCGGGGTGATGTCTTTGCGACAGGTGGCGATGCTCACCACCGTGCTGTTCGCCGTCGCCCTGGCTTGCGGCATTGCGCTAGCCGCTCTGGTTGGCCCCTGGGTGCTAATCTTCGCGGTGGCGGGCTTCCTGCTGGCCTACTTTTACGTCGCGCCGCCGATTGCCTACGGTTACGTCGGGCATGGGTTGGGCGAGATTGGTGTACTGTTCAGCTTCGGGGTGCTGCCGGTGATGGGTTCGTATTACGTGCAGACCGGCCAGGTAGGCTGGCTGCCTTTCCTCGCAAGCCTGCCGATTGGCCTGCTGACCACTGCCATCCTGTTCAACCACTCTTTCTTGCAGTGGCAGGCCGACAAGCAGGTGCATAAGAACACGCCAGTAGTGGCGCTTGGCCCGGAGCGGGCTTTGACCGTGAGCGGCGGGATTGTGGCGGCGGCTTATATCGCCATCGGGCTGAACGTGGCGCTCGGCTACCTGCCCTTGTACGCGCTGGTTGCGCTGGTGACTATCCCAATGATGCTGAAGGGCTTGCAGACGGCGCGGCAAATCAAGGCGGTGCCGGGCTACGGGGCGCTGATGGCCGCCACCTTCCAGGCTGATGTGAACACCGGCGTGCTGCTAATCGCCAGCCTGATCATCGCGGCGTTCGTGGGCGGCTTCCATCCGCTAATTGGGTAAATTGCCGTTGGGCGCGATAAATCTGCGCCCCAACGGATACTACACTGTTTGCTTGGCAAGGTATAGCAATTCGTTATGGTGATGGTGTAAATTGCACCAGGGCGAGCAGCCACCCGCCTCTACGAAAAAAATACCAGCTACAAACATAATTCGTATTAGTCTAACAAGAAAGCCGCCTGAATCTCAGGCGGCTTCTCTGATTCCCGAGGGCGGAGATGCTAGTTGGCCCGCATGGCGATGCCCTCATCGCCGAGGAAGGTGGCGACCTGCTCGATTAGCTTGTTGAAGTTAAATGGCTTGTTGATGAAACCAATTGCGCCAGCGGCGTAGGCAGCGTCAATGGTACGCTGGTCGAGGATGGCGCTCAACATCACGATCTTCAGGTCGGTGGGTAGCTTGTGGTTGTGGCGCAGGCGGGAGCAGACCTCTACGCCGTCCATGCCGGGCATCATTACATCGAGCAACACGAGGTTGGGCTGTTCCTCTTCGGCGCGTTGCTCGGCCATATGTCCGTTGCTAGCAACACTAACATTATAACCCTGCAACTCCAGGCGATATTTCAGCACGTTGAGCAAGTTGGGGTCATCATCTACAAGCAGTATCCTGTCCGGCACGATAATCCTCCGATGCAGCTAGGGCGGTGAGATAAACACTTTGGCTTCGGCTTCAATGTAAGAAGGCGATGGTTATATTCTACCACCGCCGGGTTACTGGCGCAAGGGTTGTAGATGCCAGAAGCGCAGCCAGTTATCACCGCTTTGCGAGATTTGGTAAGGTTACGGTAAGGTTATGGTAAGGTTGAGAGCAGAAAGAAGCCGCCCAGGGGGCGGCTTCTCGTTACGTCGGTGCGGTTGGGCGTTACTTGCGTGCGTTGTCGGGGGTGAGCTTACGCAGAGCCGAGCCGACACAGATGAGGCCGAGCGCAATCAGGAGGTAGAGAGGCAAGGCATCGTTGGAGGAGCCATCCGCTCTGCCGGTCTTAGGCAGCTTCGGTGCGCCCACACCGCCAGTCTGGGTGAACGGGGTGGGAGTTGGGCCACCGCCATTCGGGTTTGTGAAGGTCGGGGTCGGGCTTGGCCCGCCAGTAACCGAAGTCGGCGTGCTGCTTGGCACTGCGCTTGGCATGGTCGGGGTTGGCGATGGCGCAGCCGTAGTGGGAGTCGCATTGCTTGGCGGCGTGTTGGTCGGCCCTGGCAACGGCGTGTTGGTCGGCGTGTTGGTTGGCGTGTTGGTCGGCTGGCGATGGCCGGTCGGCGTGTTGGTTGGCGTGCTAGTCGGTCGCACCGGCGTGTTGGTTGCGATTGGCGTGCTGGTGACAACAACTGCGGTGTTGGTTGCCCCAGGCGTGCTGGTGGCGACAACTGCGGTGCTGGTTGCCCCAGGCGTGGTGGTAGCGACTACTGTCGTGTTGGTCGGCGCAGGCGTATTGGTGGGGCCACCAGGCGTGTTGGTCGCCGCCGGGGTGCTGGTGACGCTTGGCACGCTGGTCGCGGTGCTGGCTATGGTCGGCGTGTTACTCGGCACACTGGTCGCAGTGCTGGCTAGGGTCGGCGTGTTGCTCGGCACACTGGTCGCGGTGTTGGTTGCGGTGTTGGTTGCGGTGGCCGTGTTGGTTGCGGTATTGGTTGCGGTGGCCGTGTTCGTCGGCGTGTTGGTGCTGGTCGGCGTGCTCGTCGGCGTATTCGTCACCGTCGGTGTATTGGTGCTGGTCGGCGTATCAGTCGGCGTATTCGTCACTGTCGGCGTATTGGTGCTGGTCGGCGTATCAGTCGGCGTATTCGTCACTGTCGGCGTATCAGTCGGCGTATTCGTCACCGTCGGCGTGTCGGTCGGCGTGTTGGTGATTGTCGGCGTGTCAGTCGGCGTATTTGTCACCGTTGGCGTGTTGGTGTTAGTC
>JBBRMT010000194.1:0-9110 GCA_038230695.1 Chloroflexia bacterium | reverse complement strand
GCACCGACCCGCTCACCCCAGATTTGCAGTTGCTCGATGGCGGCGGCGCGGAAAGTATCGGCGGCGGCAAGGATGACGTTGCGGCCCTGCTTCTGGTAGTAGCGGGTCAGCTTGGCGATGGTGGTGGTCTTGCCAGTGCCGTTCACGCCCACCACCAGGATGACGTGGACGGCGCGGGCGTAGGGGCTGAAGCTGGCGGCGGGCGTGTTCGGTTCAGCGGGGGTTTCATCCTCATCGGGCGGCACATAGCCGGGCTGCATCCACGCCTCGAAACGCTGTACCTTCTTCTCATAACCCTCGGCCAGCGCCTCGACCAGCGCATCCTTTAGCGTATCGTATAGCTGGTGGCGATATTTTAGGTTCTGCTGCTCGTAGCGGGTACGCAGCACGTACATCACCTCGTCGGCGGTGGTGGGGCCGAGGTCGGCCTGCAAGAGCAACGCTTCGAGATCGTCCCACATCGCCTCGTCAATCGGCTCACCCGCCTCCTCGCCCTTGAACAGCGAGGCAAGCTGGCCGAAGATGCCCTGGCGCGAACGACTCAGGCTACGCTCGAGCTGCTCCTGCTCTTCCTGGCGTTGCTGTTCCTCGCGTCGCCGCTTCTCTTCCTCGGACTCTTCAGGCTGGCGGTTGCGTCTCAGAAAATTGAACATGATTGCTTTCTTGTTGGTTTATCTAAAAATGGGCGCACGAAGATGCGCCGCTGCGGTCTGGCAGCATCGTAATTATACAATATCGGGATGGCTGGGGCAAACAGAGCGGCGTTAGCGTTGCGGTAGAATGGGAATAGAAGGGGAGTGCGGCCATTAACATACAAAGCCGAAAGGGTGCAAGCCAGCAGGCGGCTCGCCGAGTTACTGGGGGTTGGGGGCGCAGCCCATTGTTGCAGCGTCACCAATGGTTGGGGCAGCCACCCCATGCCTACCGTTAGCGCCGCGAACATCCAACCCAATCACATGAGTACACTTGCTACCAAAATTGGGATATTGACTATTGCGATAAGCATTGATGCGCTTAACCGCTCGGAGCTTCGCTCCCAGCCCTCAGTAGCTTGGCGAGGGGCGGGAATATCCCCACCACTACCGCCCTTCACCATTTAGGGGTAACGTTTAACTAGACGGGGAGGTGATTATAATTTCCTCGTTAGCAAGTTACTCATGCCTCAGTCCTCGGCCCTCAGTCTTGTCTTTACGCTCCGCCTGCGATGAGGTAGAGCAGGGCCATACGCACAGCAACCCCATTAGTCACTTGCTCCTCGATGACCGACTGGCGGCTGTAGGCAACATCGCTCATGATCTCCACACCCTCGTTCATCGGGCCGGGGTGCATGATCAGCGCAACGGGGCGGGCAAGGGCAACGCGGGCGGCGCTCAGGCCGTAGAGGTTGACGTATTCGCGGATGCTGGGCAACAGACCGCCCGCCTGCCGCTCCTTCTGCATCCGCAGCGCCATCACCACATCGGCGTTCTTAAGCGCCCGCTCGATGTTGTATTCGACCTGAACCGTCACGCTGTTGTCGGCGGTTGCGCCCCACTCCAGCGGGCCGGGCTTAAAGGGCAGCAGGGTGGGCGGACCACATAGCACCACCTCCGCACCCATGCGGGTCAACCCCCACACGTTGCTGCGGGCCACGCGGCTGTGAAAGATGTCGCCGAGGATAACCACCTTGCGCCCCGCGAGATCACCCAGCCGCTCGCGCATGGTGAACATATCGAGCAGCGCCTGGGTGGGGTGAGCGTGAGTGCCGTCACCGCCGTTGAGGATGCTGCCGCGAAAGTGCTGCGCCGCCAGATAGGGAGCGCCCGACTCGCTGTGGCGCATCACGATCACGTCTGCGCCCAGCGCTTCGAGGGTGCGAATGGTGTCCACCAGCGACTCACCCTTGCTCACGCTGCTGCTGCTGGCGGTGAAGTTGACCACATCGGCGCTCAGGTTCTTGGCGGCTAGCTCGAAGGAGATGCGGGTGCGGGTGCTATTCTCATAGAAGGCGTTGACCACCGTCTTGCCGCGCAGGGTTGGCACCTTCTTGATTGGCCGACCGAGGATCTCTTTCATCGCCACCGCCGTATCCAGCACCAGGTCGATCTCGCCCTTGCTGAAGTCGTCCAGGTCGAGGATGTGGCGGCGGTGGGCGGGGGTCAGGGTGGTGGGCGGCTGCGCCACTATAGGTCTTTCAAGGGTTGCCTGGGTCATATACGGTCTCCTATTACCATTGTACCATCTACCATTTACCATTTACCATTCACCATTCACCATTCACCCGCGCTACCTTCGCACAATCCGCACCTCGTCGGCCCCATCGTTCTCTTCGAGAAGGACGTTGACGCGCTCCTCGCGGCTGGTGGGAACGTTTTTGCCCACGTAATCGGCGCGGATGGGCAGTTCGCGGTGGCCGCGATCCACCAGCACCGCTAGCTGGATAGACTGGGGGCGGCCATAGTCCATTAGCGCATCAATCGCGCTGCGCGTGGTGCGCCCGGTGAACAGCACATCGTCGACCAGGATGACGCACTTGCCGCCGATATCGCCGGGCAGGTCGGTGCGCTGCACCACCGGCTGGCCGCGGCGCATCGCCAGGTCGTCGCGGTAGAAGGTCACATCAAGCTGGCCGAGCGGCACGTCCACGCCCTCGAACTGCTTGAGCAGTTGGGCGAGGCGACGGGCCAGTGGCACGCCACGCGAACGAACGCCCACCAGCAGCAGGTTGTCCGCGCCACCGTTGCGCTCGATAATTTCGTGGGCAATGCGGGTGAGGGCGCGACGGATCTCCTCCGCCTTCATGATCACCACGCCGTCGGAGTTGGGGGTCGTCATAGGTCGCTCCTTTGGGCTGCCACAGGGCAAAAAGAAACCCCTGGCTCGGCCCCATTTTCAGGGGTGGGCGAGACAGGGACGACGCGCTGCGTCTTCAGGGTTGCGGGTTGACCCGCGATAAATGCTGCGTTCAAGCTGGCTGCTCCTCCCTTGTCGGCCTCACGGGACCGCGCTTAAAGGTCGGGCAGATTATACCAGAGCGGGCGGGCAGGTGTCAAGCAAAAATTGCGTAATGTGCTTTTGCTAAAACCCTGTCTGTGGTACAATGGAGGAGCAAAGGTAATAAAGCATAAGAGCGCAACAAGACCCACCCATTACGTAGTTCAGATACACAAGCATGGAGATAACAAGGGATATGATTACAAAGCTCACTATCCGAAACTTCAAAAATATCATAGAGCAGAGCTACGAGTTTACCGACTTCGACCTGCTGGTAGGCTCGAACAACAGCGGCAAAAGCACCATCCTTCAAGCGATGGCGATATGGCAATTCTGCGTGCAAGTTTTCAGACAAACTACACGTACAGGTTCAGCAGCTATGACTATAACCCTAGATAACTTTACTGCGCTGCCGGTGTCAGAGTTTAACTTGCTTTGGAATCGCCGACGAGATCGCGAAGTGCCAAAGGATCAATCAGGGCGAAATCTGCCTCAACGCAGTATACTGATTGAAATAGAAATAGAGTGGAACGACCCACGGGGGGCAAATCGCACGTTCGGCGTGGAGTTGCGCTACGATAAGCCTAGTTCCATTTATGCCAGGCCGACAGGGGGCTGGGGTGCATTTCGAGCTATTGATGCAGAGCTTCCGACTATTGCTTTCGTACCGCCTTTCTCCGGGCTGGAGCCAGTCGAGGAATGGCGGACTGATCCAGTAATACGTAGGCAAATTGGCAAAGCGCAGCCAGGTAGTGTGCTTAGAAATCTGCTTGTACGCGTTTTGCAGAGCGACAAAGAAAATGGCACCGAGGACTGGGAAGAAATCCATCGTTGCATCAAACAGTGGTTCTCGATTGATATGGATAAACCAGAGTATGACGAGGAGACGGATGTCCATGTTAAATCCGAGTACAGAGATGAAGGGAGACGTTATGATATCATATCAGGGGGCAGTGGCTTTCATCAGACACTGGTGCTGCTAGCTTTTCTTTATGGCTATAAGCCCAACACCATCTTGCTTGACGAGCCGGATGCTCACCTCCATGTAAATCTACAGCGGGAGATTATAGATTACTTCAAGCGCAAGTCTGCCGAGACCAATATTCAGTTTATCATAGCCACCCATGCTGAAGAGCTAGTCAAAGGCGTTGACGTAAAACACATAATTTCCTTGCTAAAGAGGCAGCCAACACGGGTCTCTTCCGCCACTGATGTGCTTACTGCAATGGCAGATGTTTCTAATATTGAAGTTACTCAGCTAAAAAACAGCAGTACGCCGGTGATCATCTATATTGAAGAGGAGAATGATGAGCGAATGCTACGCGCATGGTCGAAAAGCTGCGGCGCGGAGGATATTGTCATCAGTGTCGTGCATAAGACAATGGGCGGTGGCGACAAGAGAAGAATGAAGGACGAAGCCGATCGTCACTTTGCTGGTATCCGTGAGATCGTACCCAATGCAGGACGGGTAATGCTATTTGACCGGGACGAGGAGAGTTCGTATCATCCTGATGAAAGCAATAGTGCAATGTATGAATGGGGGCGTAGGAATATCGAGAACTATATGTTCGTGCCGAATTCATGGATAAGATTTGTGCAAAGTGAGAAGGATAGGTCGGTCGTCAACGAGGAGCTAGAACAAGTTGTTAGCGACTTCTTTGCCAGCCAGAACCTGACCTTGCCACCCAATCAAACATGGCTTCATGTATCCGCCGATATCTTCAAGGTGCTTGACGGCAAGCGTCTACTATTCGAGAACGAGAATTCCTTGTTTCATCGCCTGCAAAGAGTGGATAGCGCCATCTACGCTACCCGTGATCGTCTTGCGCTAGCAATGCTACCAGAAGAAATCCACGAGGATGTGCATAGCTTTTTCGCCAAACTAAGGAGGGTTGTAGACAAGGTCAGAGCTGACGTTTCTGCTCAGTTTACTAATCACGAGGAAGCCGAAAATGGCAATGGTAGCGATAATGGGAATGCACAAGTGTCAGCACCCAATAGAAGAATAACGCCTGCCGCAGTAACTATCGAGGGTCAGAGATATGAAGCCAAAACGTGGCGAGAAGTGGCAAGGAGATTGGTTGAGTTTGTAATGGATAATTATCCTGAGAGATTTACGACGGCAGCAGTACGCTTCCCCCGCTGGCTGAGTAAGTACGAAGAGCAGTTCAGAGAAGCCTATCCACTCAAGAATGGGTGGTACATGGAAGTGAACCTCGATCGGGGTCAGATTAGAGGTTATTATGAGAGATTCCTGGCGGCAGCAGACATCCCTAGCTCAGATTGGAGTGTGAAAGAGCAGTCTTTACTTGCGACCTTACAGCGGTGAAGGTATAATAGCGGGCGTGCCAGTCTTGTTATGGTCGCACCTTGAGAGACCCTGAAAGGTCAGTATCGGCTTGTCCACACCCGCTGTGCCAGCTATTGCATCAACACCATCTCCACGGCCACGCCGTCGGCGCATCATCGTTGCTACCCTTTTGCTGTTTGCCCAGATTGTGGCGCTGTTCGCCGAGTGGCAGGCGCTGGCCCCGCCCGCTGCCGCCAACGCCGACGCGGCAGCGGGAGTTACCCTGACCAGCGGGGCGACCGCTGCGCCCGACCCCAACAAGCCGCGCCCCATCCCCTTCACCGATGTGAACCCCTATGGAGTCAATATCTTCCTGCAAAACGAGGTGGAGGATTATAAGAAGGAACAGACCATACAGCAGGCTAGCGCCCTGGGCATTGGCTGGGTGAAGCAAGAGTTCCCCTGGGATGAGCTTGAGTTCAGCAAAGGCAAGTTCTTCGACGATAAAAACAACAAGGATGCCTGGCAGAAGTTCGATCAGATCGTGGCCCTGGCCGAGAAGTATCACCTACGCATCATCGCCCGCCTGGATCGTGCGCCAGCGTGGGCGCGGCCTGCGGGCAGCAGCCCTGGCTCCCCACCCAGCGACAATACTGATTACGCTAACTTCGTCGCTGCCTTCGTCAAGCACTATCGTGGTCGCATCAATTTCATTCAGGTGTGGAACGAGCCGAACCTGGCCAGCGAGTGGGACACCGGCAAGCCGGTTGACCCGGCCGCCTATGTGGCGCTGCTGAAGGCCGCAGACCAGCGGGTGAAGCAGGTTGACCCCAACGTGGCGGTGCTGGCCGCGCCGCTGGCAATGACCACCGAGCAACCCGCGCTGCGCGGTAACATGGAGGAGATGAGCTACCTGAGCGCGATGTATGCAGCGGGCGCGGCCTCCTTCTTCGACATCATGGCCGCCAACGGCTACGGTCTGAATGACCCCCCATCCACCCACGCCGCCTTCGACCGGCTCAACTTTGAACGCGCCAGCCTGCTGCGCGGAGTGATGGCCCAGAACCACGACGAACTGAAGCCAATCTGGTTTGACGAATACGGCTGGAACGCTGCGCCCGACAACATCCCCCCCGCCCAGCGTATCTGGGGACAGGTTAGCCGCGAACAGCAGGCAACCTACACGGTGCAGGGCATCGAGGCGGCGACGCAACAGTGGAATTGGGCTGGGGTGTTCAACATCTGGTACTTCCGCCAGGTAGGCAACATCCCACCTACTTCCGCCGAATACTACTTCGATATGGTCAATGTGGACTTCACCAAGGAGCCGGTGTACAGCGCGGTGCAGGCCGCCGCCAGTCGCTGGCTGGTATCCAGCGCGGGCTACCACGAGGCGTTGAGCGGCGGGCTGCAGCCCAATGCCGCCTGGCCGTTGCGCTTCAATCCGCAAGCCATTGGGGGCGTGTATCTGCAAGCTGCGACAGGCGCAACCAACCCCCAGCCACTTCGTCTTACCTTCGTGGGCAACAAGCTCGACCTGATTCTATACGGCGATGTCGGCACTCTATATCCGCTGCTTGATGGCAGCGCGAATGGGTTGGCCGCCGACCTGCCCCACGATGCCAACGGCCCGTACATCCGCAGCGCGGCGGGCAGCATCAGCCAGACGGTTACGGTAGTGAGCGGCATGAGCGACCAGTTGCCCATCCAGCAACACGTACTGACCCTGCAAGCGGCGCAGCCAGGCACGGCGGGCGGGCTGAACACCTACATCGTCGGCGCAGCCCGTTCCTATCTGTTGTTCTATGCGCTGAGTGGCGGGCTGGCCTTGACCATACTTGTCACCTTGCTCTACCTACGAACAGGTATGAGGCGGGCCGTCACATGAGGCCAAGTCGTCCGCGCCCCCTTGTGCGCTATACCACCTTTACTGTAATCCTCGCCTTCCTGCTGCTGCTCGGCCTCGCCGCTACCGCCTTCGCCGATAACTACTTCAACGACGGTGTATCCTGGGGCGCAAACCTGCCCTCTATCCCCAATGCCCGCGACCTCAACCCTCTGGGCATCAATACCTTTCTCGATCAGGAGGTTGACCGTGGCAAGGTTAGCTACAGCCTGAAGATGATCGCGGGTGGCGGCTTCCACTGGGTGCGCCAGGGCTTCGCCTGGAACGACATCGAGATCAGCGCCAAGGGCGACTTTACCGACACCCGTGACCCCGCCCACCCTAAATCCTCATGGGATAAGTATGATTTCATTGTTAACGAGGCGGACAGGCGTGGCCTTGAGATTATCGCCCGCCTCGACTCCACCCCCAACTGGGCGCGTAACCCCTGCAGTGCCAATGGCCTGCCCGCCGGTTGCGACGACCTCACAAAGTACACTAAAGGCCCGCCCACCAACTATAATGATTACGGCGATTACGTCTACGCAGTGGTCAGCCACTACAAGGGCAAGGTAAAATATTTCCAGATTTGGAACGAGCCGAACCTTGAAGGCGAGTGGGGCGGCAAGCCGATCAACGCCGCCGACTTCACCCGCCTGCTGAAGATTGCCTATACCCGCGCCAAGCAGGCCAACCCCGACGCAGTCATCATCATGCCCGGCCTCGCGCCCACCGACGACAAGACTTTCCCCGCCAATGAAAGCGACTTGCTATACCTGCAAGATATGTACAACGCCGGAGCGAAAGATTATTTCGACATTGCCAGCGTGATGATATATGGCTTCCAGGAGCCACCCACCACCCACCGCACCGAGTTCAACCGCTTCAACTTCAGTCGCCCCATCCTCACCCATGAGGTGATGGTCAAGAATGGTGACGGCAACAAGCCAATCTGGGGCAGCGAATACGCCTGGCTGGCCCTATCGCCGAGCATCAACTGGCCGCCCGATCCCCGCTACGGCAACCAGAAATCGCTGTGGGGCGATGGCGTGGACGAACAGACCCAGGGTCAGTGGCTGATGCAGGGCTTCGAGCGGACGCGAACCGATTGGCCCTGGATGGGGGTGATGAACGTCTGGAAGTTCCGCGACCCCATCAACAACCCCACCCAGCCCGCCAGTTGGTTCAGCATCGTCAACAACGATTTCAGACCCCGCCCCGCCTATAACATTCTGCACGACTACGCCCGCACCGGCGCATGGGGTACGGTTGCCGACGTGGGCGTGCATACGGTGGACAGCCCTGCGATTACCTGGCAGGGCAATTGGAGTAAGGCGAATGGGGCGGCCGCTAGCAAAAAGGGCGATAGCCTGACCATCCAGAGTCTCGGTGACGGGTTGAAGCTAGCCGCCAACGCGCCGCTGCATTATCAGATTGCGGGCGGCAACAGCAGCGATGCCAGCCCTGGCAGTGATGGCACTATTGACATCAACTTCGGCTTTTCCGCCTACAGCCACACCGTCACTATCCTGATGCAGTCGGATAATGTGCAAGTTGGGGGCTTTACCACCTACCGCAACCAGCCCTTGCTGCTAGCGGCGAGCATCCCCGCTGCCTATGTGGTTAGCAGCGTGGGGTTGGCAGCAGCCACCTATCGGCTGCTACCCTGGCTAGCCTATATCCTGGATATGCTGTTCAGCTACCTGTTGCTTGCTCTCGCCTGGCTATGGAGGGGACTACGCTGGCTGGGCCGCGCCATCGTGTCAATGCTACGCCAAGTTGCCTTCACCCTCATCTACATCAGCCTGCCTAAAAACACCATCAGCCCCCCCATAACTGCCCGCTATCTACCAGCCTTGCTGATCCGAATTCAACACTCCAACCTCAAACCTCAAAATTGGCTGCTCGTCGCCAGCATTGCCTTGGTCTATCTACCCGTTACTCGCGCCGAGCTATTGCGCG
>JBBRMT010000193.1:0-9125 GCA_038230695.1 Chloroflexia bacterium | reverse complement strand
GTTGCGCCGCAGCGATGTTGGCGAAGCCGATCGCATCCTGACCCTCTATACCCCGCAGTTTGGCAAGATACGGGCGATTGCCAAGGGGGTGCGCCGCCCCACCAGTCATCTAGGCGGCCACCTTGAATTGTTCACCCGCAGCAAGCTGCTGCTTGCCAAAGGCCGCGACCTTGATTACGTGACCCAGGCGGAGACACTCGACCCCTTCATCGCTTTCCGCGACGACCCCAACCTGATCTGGTATCCCTATTATATAGCCGAATTGCTCGACCGCCTCAGCGCCGACAATCAGGCCAACCAACCGGCCTACCAGTTGCTGCTCCACACCCTCGGCTGGGTGGGTCCTGCCAAAGAGATTGACCTGTTGCTGCGCTGGTATGAGATGCAACTGCTGGGTCTGCTCGGCTATCGCCCAGAGTTGCATCGCTGCCTTATTTGCAAGACTCCGCTCGAACCCGACGAGGGTCACGCCTTCAGCGTGCAGGGCGGCGTGCTATGCCCCACCTGCGCCCCCACTCAGCGAGCCACCAGCATCAGCCTGGCGGCATTCAAGGTGTTGCGCCTACTGCAACGCAGCACCGATTACAGGGAAGTTGACAAGGTTCACGTTTCTGATACAATAGGCAGCGAAGTAAAACGCATCCTCAACAGCTACGTTCAGTACATTCTGGAGCGCGAACTGCGCTCCGCCCAGTTCCTTGCCCACGCCCATGAGGAGCTTGCCGTACCTACCAACCCGTTAAGGGCCATTCGTAGGGGCGAATTGTGGTTCGCCCTGTTGTGTAACCCAAGATTTTAGGAGGACTAGACGATGAACCCCTATGTCAAGCACCTGTTGAGCAATAACGAGGTCGAACTCAGCGAAACCCACCAGCACCCCTTCTGGCTCGTTCGCCAGGTATGGCCCTTCATCGCTATGATCATCTTTCTGTTGCTGGTCTTTATTTTCTCAGATAACGTCTATAAAATCTTCAACAACATCTTTCACGGCGGTGTTCCCAACTGCGGGCAAGGGGTGAATGCAAGCGGTGAATGTCTATCTGGCAGTAATAACATTGGTTGGCTGGCGCTCATCGTCGCTATCATCCCCCTTGCCATCATTGCCGTGTACTACATCCGCTGGCGTAACCACATCTATGTCGTCACCAACGAGCGGGTCATCACCCTTAATGGCGTGGTCAACAAATCCACCTACGATATTGCCCTCGAGAAGATCAACGACATCTCCACCACCCAGAACCTGTTCGGCAGGATGTTCAACTTTGGTGATGTTACGCTCGAATCGGGCAACGATACGCCGGTGCTGATGCACGGTATCGCCAGCCCGCTAGAGTTCAAGAAATCGCTGCTCGATGCCAAGTCGGGTATGGGAGTTACCCCCGCCACCAGTGCGGGCTACAGGCCGGTAATCGCCACCAACCCTGGAGTCAATCCGATGGTGCCGCCAGTAGTCAGCGCAGCCAATGGTGGTGGGAGCGCCAGCGCCCTGCGCGAACTCGAAGACCTACGCAGCCAGGGGCTAATTACCGATGCAGAGTACGCCCAGAAGCGGACCCAGATCCTGCAGCGGATGTAATTTGGCATTATAGAATGTTATAGGACGTAGGGGCGGGCGGCTACCCGCCCTGTTGCGCGATCCAGCTAACCAACGTATAGGCTACATCATCACCTGCGCTAGCATTGACATAAACCCTACGATGCGTTATATTTGCCCCTGAACGGATGTTCAATTAGCGCAACGATGGGAGCAAGATGGGGCGACGAGAGGGTGATGCCGAGCAGCGTAAGGCGGCGATATTGGATGCGGCGGAGGCTGAGTTTACCACCCACGGCTACAGCGGGTCGTCAATCCGGGCGATTGCGCGACGGGCGGAGGTTAGCTCTGCATTGCTCTACTGGTTCTTCGAGAACAAGGCGAAGTTGTTTGCTGCCGTGCTATCACGCCGCATAGAATCCCCGGTCGTATTGGCTTTTCCACCAGAAGTGAACGACATCCCTCCTACCATCTTTCTTACTGGCCTTGCCCATATCTACACTGAGGCGGTGAGCAACCCACAGCAGATCAAGCTCATCCGCCTGATGCTGCGCGAGAACGAGCGCGAACCGGAATTGGTCAACGCCCTTAGTGAGATAATCGTCGCCCGCGCCCTCGACCCGATCAGCAAATACTTCAAGCACCAGATGTCGCTGGGCAATATGCGTCCAGTGAACACCGATTATGCCGCCCAGGCCTTCTTCGGGATGCTCATCTCCCTGATCCTGCGCCGCAACATCCTGATGGAGCCAGTTAGCCAGCTAATAGATGTTGAGGAGTATGTAGATGCAGCGGTCAGTATCTTCCTGCAAGGCATGATAACCCCGAAAGGAACTGCAGCCAAACTTGAGGCGCTGCCACTGGACGCGCTAGCTGGTATAATACCCCACGAGACGAAGCCACCCCGCCCCACCGTGAAGATTGAAATCGAGCCATAATGGAGAGGAGAAGAACATGGCAAAGACCGCCACCGAACAGAACCTGCGCCGCTGGACCGAACACGTATTGGCCGAGAACCGCCGTGATATTGATCGGCTGATTGACACGCTGGATGAGGAGGCAGTCTATGAGATTGTGCCACTCAAGAAGTTCTGGCGCGGCAAGACCGAAATCCGCCAGTTCTATAATATGCTGTGGACAGCGATGCCCGATGTCAAGCTAGACTTGCGCTCCCGCGTCGCCGACGACCAGTACGTAGTGGAAGAGTCGCACGTACGCGGCACCCACACCGGCCCGCTGTTCGACATTCCACCCAGCGGACGTTACATCGAGTTCGACCTGGTTATCTACTTCCCCTTCCGCGATGGCTGGATCATGGGTGAGCGGATGTACCTCGATGTCAACAGCATCACCGGCCAGGCCCAGCCGAGTGCTGAGTGCTGAGTGCTGAGTAAGTGTCTAAGAAGCGGTGTGGTAATATGTAGGGGCGAACCGTTGTTCGCCCTTTTCAGACACTTTCTGAGTAATGTTCATCCCACTGGGCTTATCCTTACCCACAGGTGGTGAAGGGTAGTAGTGGTGGGGATAGCCCGCCGCTCGCCGAATTACTGAGGGCTGGGAGCGTAGCTCCGATCGTTTAAACGCACCCAACGCTTGTCGAAAGCGCAAATAAGCCAATGCAGGCAATAGTCGTGGCGCAAAGGGTCGGAACAGGATTGCATCATCATACCATGGGATATTTATTTGAGTGGGTGAAGATAAACCCGCCTAGAGGGTTGGGGTGAGGGGTTATGACTGACGAAGCAACCTTAATTGCCAAACTGAGAGAGTTGTGGGGCTATGACGACTTCCGCGAGGGGCAACTAACCGTCATCGGTCAGGTGATGAGCGGGCAGGACACCCTGGCGCTGATGCCTACAGGCGCGGGCAAGTCGCTCTGCTATCAATTGCCCGCCATGATGCTGCCAGGCATCACGCTGGTGATCAGCCCCCTCATTGCGCTGATGAAGGATCAGTATGACAACCTGCCGGCGGGCGCATATGAGCGGGCCACCTTCATCAACAGCAGTCTGGACACCAGTGAGCTTGAGCGGCGGCTCGATGATGTAGTGGCTGGCCGCTACAAGCTGGTCTACGCTGCGCCGGAGCGCCTGCGCCAGCGGCCCTTCCTCGATGCGCTACGGCGGGCGGGTCTGCACCTGCTGGTGATTGACGAAGCCCACTGCGTCAGCCTCTGGGGTCACGATTTTCGCCCCGATTATCTGTTCATCCGCAAGGCTCTCCCCCTACTTGGCGATCCCCAACTGCTCGGCCTAACCGCCACAGCCACGCCGCAGATGCAGCGCGAGATTGGCGAGCAGCTTGGCCGCAAGCTGACCACTGTGCTACTCAGCAGCTTTCGCCCCAATCTGCGCTACGAGGTGAAGCGGGCCAGCAACGCCGAGGGCAAGATGCGCCTGCTGGTGGATTTGTGTAAAGGGGAACACGGCAGCGGCATCGTCTACGCCACCAGCCGCGACAACTGCGAGAAGCTGGCCGAGGTGCTGCGGCGCAACGGCATCAAGGCGGAGTATTACCACGCCGGGCTGGAAAGCGATGAGCGCAGCGCGGTGCAGGAACGTTTTATGCTCGACCGCACCCGCGTCATTGTTGCCACCGTCGCGTTCGGCATGGGCATTGACAAAGCCAACGTTCGCTTTATCGCCCATTACAATATGCCCAAGTCGTTGGAGAGCTACGCCCAGGAGTCGGGCCGCGCCGGGCGCGATGGCAAACCCGCCCGCTGCATACTCTTTTACAGCAACGCAGACAAGGGCAACCTTACCCGCTGGGCGCGACGCGACCAACTCGACAAGCCCATGCTGCGGGCGGTGTACAAGGCAGTGCGCGACGCGCTGAGTGAGGGCGTGCGGCAGGAGGATGGCAGCGTCAGCGGACTGGCGGTCAGCGGTGATCTGGTGCGCGAGGTGAACGCAGCAGATGTTGGCGATGTGGACGATACCAAGCTGCGCGTAGCCATCAGCCTGCTGGAGCGGGCGGGCTTGATGCGTCGCCACCTCGACGCACCGCGCACTGCAACCCTCTTGCTAAATGGCACCATGTTTGGCGCGAACGAACAGCAGATTGAGTTCGAGCGTTTCTTCCAGCAGGCGAGATTGCGCCCCGGCGAACGCGAGGTTATTGAGGTTATGCCAGTGGCGAAGCGGATGAGACTGGAGCCGGATGAGCTTGAGGCAAAGATGCTCGAATGGCAGGCGGGCGGCTTGCTGCAATATCGCGGTGGCGGGCGCGACATGGTGCTTACGCTCAACCCCAACCCACCCAATGCGGCGGCGCGGATTGACGACTTGCTCGGACAGCTTGACCGCGCCATGGAGCAACGCTTGAGCCAGATGGAAGCCTACGCCGAGGCCAATGTCTGCCGCCACCAGGCAATTGCCCGCCACCTGGGCGAGAACCTGCCACCCTGCGGTGATGCCTGCGATATCTGCTCTGCCACTGATGAGCCACCCACCCCGTGGGAAGATGCCTACATCCCGCCAGTAGCGAATGTCGGTGCGGTGATTATGGAGGCGGTGCGATCATTGCCCTATCCGCTAGGTCGCACCGGGCTGGGACAAACGCTGGTCGGCTCGGCAGCAGCGCCTATCCAGGCCGATCGCTGCGCCAACTTCGGCAAACTGGGCTACGCTACACGCAAGGAAGTAACCGCGGCGCTTGATAAACTGATCGAAGCGGGCTACCTTCGCATCTTCAGCAAGGGTGATTATCCGCTCCTCACCCTCGGCCCGCAGGGTGACGAAACCCCGCCCGCTGACCTGATTACCCTACGAGCGAAGCATCAGCGTGGCCCATCCGATGATGAGCTTGACAACGATGCCACTGACCTGTTCGAGCGACTCCGCACCTGGCGGCGAATAGCAGCAGATCGAGAGAACGTCCCGCCCTATGTTGTTGCCCACGATGCCACCCTACGCAGTATTGCCCAACTGCGCCCGCATACCGTGGCTGAGGTGGCAAAGTCTTACGGCTGGCGCGACCGTAGCGCAATGAAATATGGGGATGAAGTGCTAACCGCGCTGTGGGGTGAGCGCGACTCGAACCCTCTCCCAACCTCCCCCACTGGGGGAGGAGAAAAAGAAGACCCCTCCGCCGCCGGGGGGGGCTGGGAGAGGGTGGCAGCAGACCCCTCCCCCACCGGGGGAGGCTGGGTGGGGGAGTACAGCGACGCTGATGAAGCAGACAACCGCGACCCCTCCCCCAAAGGGGGAGGCTGGGTGGGGGAGTACATCTCCGAGGAGAACATTACTCCTGCTGAGTCAGGCGGCGAACACAGAGGTTACAAAGAGGAACTCTACGCCGACCAGCAAATACGCGACAATGCCCGCGAACTACGTCGCAATCAAACCCCGGCTGAGGTAAAGCTATGGGCGCAACTTCGTGGGCAGCAGCTAGGTGCCAAGTTTCGTCGCCAGCAGGCAATTGGCAACTATGTGGTGGACTTTTGCTGCCTTCCCGCACACCTGATCGTGGAGATAGATGGTGACAGTCATGCCTCGCAACCCGGCTATGATGCTACACGTACAAACTGGCTGGAACGAAAAGGCTGGAAGGTGATGCGCTTTACTAACAAGCAGGTGCATGAACAGTTTGATGAGGTGGTAGAAGCAATTGCAGCAGAGTGCCAGAGGCGGCTTGGCTAAACACGAACGATGTACTCCCCCACCCAGCCTCCCACTTTGGGGAGGGGCGATATTTGGGGAGAGGCTATTAGCCGCGCTTCGCTGCCTGTCGCTCATTTCAGCTTCTTCAGCGCTTTGTTGATCGCATCCAGGTCAAATGCTTCCGGGTCAAAATCCCCATCGGCCCACTCCAGCATCTCCTCATGGTCGGGGTGCTTGGGATCCTTGATTGCTTCCAGGAACTCGTCGTATCCCCACACACCGCCAACATCTTCGGGGGGGCAGGCCCGCTTGCCAGTGAGACAAACCGGGTATTGCGCTCCCTCTGTTGCGGGTAGTATCTTCTCAACCAGGATGAGATGCTCCCAACTGTCGCCGAAATCATATTCGTACACAAACTTGAACTTCTCGGCTGGCGCGATCTGGTTTAGTTTCGCCCGGCTTTCATACTTTGTACCTGTATCCATGAAAGAGTCAGGGTCGGGTATACCGTAGAAGGTATCACCTACGATGAACTGATGCAGGTGGGAATCGCTCCAGCCCATCGCTGCTTGCAGAATGCGATGAAGCTTGGATAGCGGGATGTCTGCTAGCACTTGTATGCGTCGCCAGATCGGCGGCTTGCTATCCCGCAGCGTAACCTTCAACTGGTAGACGGTGTGGCTGGCTGGCTTAGTGGCCGCCTCTTTCGCTGTAGGCATTGCGCCTCCTGCTCAACCGCGTCGCGCTGTAGTCGCCGCCTCATCGCTGCTGCCGTTGAGGCTATGTGGCACGTTTAGCTGCGAGCGGCCATTGCGTATCTGGGTGAGATGGCGGGTCATTTGATCCTCGAGGTCGTTCAGCACGTTGGCGGCGTACTCATCCGCGCCGACGTGAATGCGATCGGCCTCGTCCTCAGCCTCCTGAATGATGCGGGCGGCACGGGACTGGCTCTCGGCTAGCAGCCCCTTCTCCTGCAACATGAAGTCGGCCTGCTCCTTCGCCATTCTGATAATATCGTCGGCTTCGGCGTGGGCGTTCTCGATTATGCGCTCTCGCTCGTTGAGGATACGCTTCGACTGCTTGATCTCGTCGGGGATAACCGCGTGCATCTGATCCACAAGCGAGGCTAGCGCCTCCTCGTCAATCATCACCTTGTTGGTCATTGGCACCTTGCGCCCCGCGGCGATTAGCGCCTCCAGCCGGTCTATCAGGTACAGAATGTCCATAGCTTGCTCCGATTGTATTCCGATTGTAGAAGGTAGAAGGTAGAAGGTAGATTGGGGGCAGCCTACTTGCTTCAAGGTTGGCGCAGCTTGGAGATTTCCCCCCAAACCCCGCTGGGGGCTTTTTGCCTGCGGGCCGATTAGCCACCCAGCACTCAGCACTCAGCACTCAACACTTAGCACTCAGCACTGCTATACGAAATCATGTCCATAGGCGCGGCGCAAAGCGGCTACGACGTGGGCTGGCACCAGGCCCGACACATCACCACCCATTCGCGCCACGTCCTTGACGATGGTGCTGCTCACGTAGCTATGTTCCGCGCTGGCGATCAGGCAAACCGTCTCGATCTCTGGCGCAAGCTGGTGGTTGACCCGCGCTAGTTGGAACTCCCAGTCGTAGTCGGTGTTGCTGCGGATGCCCCTGATCATCACCTGCGCCCCAACGTGCCTGGCGAACTCTACGGTCAGCACGCTGTAGCCGCTCACCACCACGCTGCCGTCCAGACCAGCCTCGCGGATGGCCTGCTCCAGCATCGCCATCCGCTGTGGCAGGGTGAACACCACGTTCTTCAGCGCAGGGTTATCGAACACTGCCACGATCAGCCGATCATTCAACCGTGCCGCCCGCTTGATGATGTCGAGGTGGCCGTTCGTCACCGGGTCGAAGGTGGCGGGATAAATAGCTATTCGTTCCAAGTATTAACTCCCGTTGGTAATCTCCCCTCCCATCGGGAGGGGTTGGGGTGGGCAGTCTCCCCTCCCATCGGGAGGGGGGGGGGTGGGTGCGTGCCACGCTACTCACTCCCCCTCCCAGCCTCCCCCTTTGGGGGAGGGGTTATAGTGAAGATTGAGAAATCAGAGTCGCCGTAGTTGCGGTGGCGGATGCGGGACAGCGGCCCATAGTTGTCAGCCAGCGGCACACGTCGCGCATGGCCGACTACGAACACGCCCTCGGCGGCCAGCAACCCGCGTTCGCCCACGGCGGTAATCATCTCGGCAATATCGGGCGCGGCATAGGGCGGGTCTGCGAATATTATATCATACCTTGCAATAAGGTTATCCACATGGGGAGGGTGGGCAATAAAGTCGGTTACACTGCGGCAATGCACCTGCCCTCGCGCTGCCAGGCCGGTGTTTTCCAGGTTGCCTTCGATGTTGCGGCAGGCAGCGCGGTTCTGCTCCACGAAGTCGGCGTGGGCCGCGCCGCGCGACAACGCCTCGATACCCAACGCGCCGGTGCCAGCGTACAGGTCGAGTATCTGGGCCGCATCGAAGCCGAAGGGGGTCAGGATGTTGAACAACGCGCCCTTCACCATATCGGTCATCGGGCGAGTGCCGCTTCCGGGCGGCCCGTGCAATGGGCGGCCCTTTGCGCTACCGGATATTACTCTCATGACGGGTATTATAGGGGTGGGGATAGGGGTGGGTCAAGGGGCTTGTAATACCCATTATGTTAGGAGCTGGTGCAAATTGGACCAGGGCGAATAACGGTTCGCCCCTACAGATAACACACTAGCTCCTCAGCTAATTGGTATAAATACTCAAACCTCAAACCTCAGCACTCAAACATGGCTGTAGTTATACGCGGCAATTGCCAGCCCGGCGGTGATGCCGGTGAACACGTCCTGTTCGCGCAGCTTGTCGGGGCCGAACTTGTCGGCCAGCATCTTGACGAATAGAGGCACCGACGACGAGCCGCCAGTGCGTAGCACTACGTCAATATTGCGGTATTCCAGACCAGCGGCAGCCACGGTGCGGTCGAGG
>JBBRMT010000192.1:0-9161 GCA_038230695.1 Chloroflexia bacterium | reverse complement strand
CGCGAGCGCATCAGGCAAGGGCGGGCCAGCGCATAAGGCGGCCATCCTGCGCGAGATTATGCGCCGCGCCACGCCGATCGAGGCCAAGTATCTGCTCAAGATCATCACTGGCGAACTACGCAACGGCCTGAAGGAGAGCCTGGTGGAGGAGGCGCTGGCACGACTGACCGGGGTGAAGACCGTGCAGTTGCAATATGCCAATATGCTGCTGGGCGACATCGGCGCGGTGGCGTTGCTGGCGCGGGCGGGTAGGCTGGGCGAGGCGGCGATGAGCCTGTTCCACCCCCTCAAGTTTATGCTGGCCTCGCCGGTAGAGAAGCCCAGTGATGTGCTGAAGGAGGCCGAGCCGAGCGTCTTCATCGAGGATAAGTACGACGGAGTGAGGGCGCAGGCGCATAAGCAGGGCGGGCGGGTGGAACTCTATTCCCGCACATTGGACACGGTGACGCACCGCTTTCCCGAAGTGGTGGCCGCACTGGAAATGCTGACCGGTGACTTTATAATTGACGGCGAGGTGGTCGGCTTTGCTAAAGGTGTGTTCCTGCCCTTCAGCGACTTGCAGAAGCGGCTGGGGCGCAAGCAAGTGGCGGCAGACTTGCTTGCCAGCGTGCCGGTTATCTACACCTGCTTCGACCTGCTATACCAGGATGGCGAGGTGCTGATTGACCAGCCCCACCGCGTCCGTCGCGCCCGCCTCGATGCGCTGCTGCAAGGGGCTGAGGGGCAGATTATGGCGGGAGTGCTGTACGACGTGCCGCGTGAGCAGCTTGGCGAACAGGCCGAGGCTCTGGATCGCTACTTTGTGGAATCGCGGGCGCGGGGCAACGAGGGGCTGATGGTCAAAATGCCTTCCGCTAGCTACACGCCGGGTAAGCGGGGCAAGACCTGGCTGAAGGTCAAGAAGGCGCTGGCAACCCTCGATGTGGTGGTCACAGCGGTGGAGTGGGGCAACGGGCGGCGGCACACCGTCCTCAGCGACTACACCTTTGCAGTACGCAGCGGCGACCAGTTGCTCACCGTGGGCAAAGCCTACTCTGGCCTGACCGATGCCGAGATCGCCGAACTGACCGAGTGGTTCAAGGCCCATACCATCACCACTTACGGCAACGGCAAGGTGCATATGGTGGAGCCGCAGATTGTCATCGAGGTGGCCTTCGACCGCGTGCAGCCCAGTCCTCGCCACAAGAGCGGCTACGCCCTGCGCTTCCCCCGCATCGTGCGCGTGCGCGACGACAAGCCGGTGGCCGAGATAAACACGCTGGACGATGTGCGGCGGCTGGCTGAGACTTAGCCGCAAAAAGCCTCTCCCAGCGGGAGAGGTTGGTGAGGGAGAATCTCGCCCTACATCAATGCCTATCGAAGGTATTTGCACCCATTGAAACTATTATCTACCTTCTACCTTCTACCTTCTACAATGGAGCAGAGATATGGAAATCACCCAGATAATAGCCCTGCGTGGCCCCAACCGCTATAGCCTCGCGCCCGCCCTTGAGTTCATCCTCGACACCGGCGTAGCATTGGGCGGCGCACGCACCCTTGCCAACCAGATCGCCCGCGCCACACTCGACTATCAGCAGCGAGCGGGCGCGGATGTTCGCCTCAAGGTGGTAGAGCCGGGCAGCTATGCGGGTGTCTTTCGCATTGCAGTAGGCTATCGCAACGAGCAGCAGGCCCGTGCCGCGCTGAAGCTGGCGCTGCGAATTGCTGCTGGGGCGGCGGTCAATCTGAACGATGAAATTGAGCAACTGCGCCAGATACCGCCCAGTGAGATTGACCACGAGGCCGAACAGGCCCGTAACAGCGGCAAGCTGATTATCGCGGTCACTGGCACCAATGGCAAGACTACCGTAGTGCGGCTGATAGCCCAGATTATGCGTCAAGCTGGGCGGGTGGTGGGCTGGACCAGCACCGAGGGTAGCTGGATAGGCGAGCGGCAACTGGATAGCGGCGACAATAGCGGGCCGCAGAGCGCCCGGCTGGTGCTGCGCCAGCCCGATGTAGAGGTGGCAGTGTTGGAGACGGCGCGGGGCGGCATTCTGCGCGAGGGGTTGGCCTTCGCCCACGCCGATGTCGGGGTTGTCACCAACGTCAGCGCAGATCACGTGGGGCTGCGCGGAGTGAACACCATCGCTGAACTGGCGCGGGTCAAGCGGGTGGTAGTGGATGCGATCAAGCCGGGCGGCACAGCCGTGCTTAATGCCGATAATCCCTACACTGTAGCGATGGCCGAACACCTGCTCGACTCAGTGCGGCTGATATTCTTTGGCCTCGATCAGACTGCGCCGCCAATGGCCGCCCATATCGCGGCGGGCGGGGCGGCTGTCTACCTCGCTGATGACCGCCTGTTGCTGGTTCATGATGGCGTAACCGAGCCGATTACCGACCTGGCCCATCTGCCAATCAGCATGGGCGGGCTGGCGGCTTATCAGGTGGCGAACGCCCTTGCTGCCGCCGCCGCTACGTGGGTAATGGGCGTGCCGCCATCCACCATTGCCGATGCCCTGGAAAACTTTCATACCGATGTGGAATATTCGGGGGGGCGCTTCAATATATTTCAACTGAATGAAGGTTTGGTCATTCTGGATTACGTTCACAACCAGGCCGGGGTGCAGGCGATTGGCGCGGTGATTGACGCGCTGCCCGTCCAGCGGCGCATTATGGTGCCGATGTCGGCGGGCGATCGCCGCGACCAGGATATTGTGGACTACGGCGCGGAGCTGGGCAAGCACTTCGACTACTTTGTGCTGAAGGACGAGCGCCACCGTCGGGGGAGACGGCGCGGCGAGATGGCGGGGTTGATTGAGCAGGGGGTGCGTAGCGTTGACAGCCTACGCCCCCACACCATCGAAACTATTGGTGATGACGATGCCGCCAACCGCCACGCTCTCGATCTAGTCGGGGCGGGCGACTTGCTGGTGATCTCCGACGATGAGTTTGCCCAGGTGGTGAGCCAGATCAAACAACGTGGCGGCACACCGCTCTCCGAGCGTGACATTCAGTTGCCACCGGCCACGCTGCCTATTAGCCTGCCTGCGCCGGTTGCGCCAGCCCAATCGTCACTGGCTATCAACCCCCCGGCCAGACGAGGACCTGGCAGACCCCCGAAATCCTCAATCACCGTGGAGGTCGCGCCTACCCATCCTACGACCAAGCCGAAGCGCGGTAGGCCGACGAAGCTACCCGCGCCGGTCAGAAATATCGAGCCAGCGCCCTCTGCTCCGCGTGATATGAGCATCAGCGAGGTTGCCACCGTGATCGCCCCCAACAGTTATGGCAATATCGCCGTGCTGGAAGCCCGTCTTGACACTGGCATCAGCGGGCCAGCCAGTGAGCGTCGCGCCTGGGACGTTGTACGAAAGGCGATTGTCTACCAGCAGGGGGCGGGGGTGGCAGTCAGCTTCAAATCGGTGTTGCCTACCGATGACCCTGCCGTGTACCTCGTCGCTATAGCTTATCGCCATGAGGAGGTTGCCCGCGCCGCATTGCAGTTGGCCTTCCGCACCCTGAGCGGTGAACAATTCGACTATGCCAGCGAGATGAAGCGCCTGCGCGAAATAGCGGGATTATACCAAATCGGCTGGCTTACGTAATATATCTGTAGGGGCGAACCGTTGTTCGCATGGGTTGAATATGCGTGCGGGGCCAAACATATTGGTATTAGCCTCCCACCCGCACGCCAAACAATTCGAGCAGCCAGACAATGAGGGGGGCATAGAGCAACGCAGGCAGAAAGTTGGCGACCGGCAGTTGTTTGATGTCCAGCAGCTTGAGGCCCACACCCAGCACGATCAACCCGCCCACCGCGGTCATTTCGTTGACTTGCGCGGCATCGAGCAGGTTCGCGCCCGCGATTGCCGCTGCTACGCTGATACCACCCTGCACCACGAATATCGTGGCAATGGTGAACAAAACACCGTAGCCCAGGCTGGCAGCAAAGGCGATTGCGGCAAAGCCGTCCAGCGCCGACTTGAGCGCCAGCGCCTGAATGTCGTGGCTGGGCAACCCGTTCTGGATTGCGCCGAGGATGGTAAGCGGGCCGACGCAGAATACCAGGCTGGAGGTGACGAACGCCTGGCTGACTGTGGCATGGCCGCGCTGCGGCGGCTCGCCCTCCGCTGCCTTATCATCCTGCCCCACCCGCTGCATTACCTGTGCCTGGATGCGGTTGCCCAGCTGATCCAGCCGTCGCTCCAGACCGAGGAACTCGCCGGTGAGCGCCCCCAGCATCAGGCCGCCCAGGGGGATAAGCGGGTTGCTGGTTTTCAACATCATCTGGATGGCGAATAGCAAGGTGGTCAGGCCCAGCGCCTGGAGGATGATGCTCTGGTAGCGTTGCGGCAGGCGGTTGCCCAGCAGCGTGCCAATCACGCCGCCGACCAGCACGGTTGCCATGTTGAGTAGGGTGCCGCTGATAATCATGCGCTGATTATACCCGCTACACCTTTATTTGCATAGCGAAGGACGCACATGAGACCATTCATTGTGCGCCCTTTGTTATTAACTATGCTTGCTGCTGGCGGCTAGCGGTGGGCGGCGTGGCTATCCCAAACCCCGCCAGGGAGACCGTGAGTACGCACATCCGGCGCGAGCATCGGTTCGAGCAGCCGCTGCATCGTCATCACATGGCTGCACGTATCGTGGCCGTGCGCGAAGAAGTCGCAGTCGCAGCGCCAATGGCCCTGCTGCAGGTTAATACGGTGTATGTCGTTCTCTCCCCGAAAGTTGACGCTGAGTTCGGTAATGTTAGCGCGATCTGGCTCTTCCTGATAGCGCTTGGCCTTCTCGATCTTACCGGCAATGCTTGAAAACATCGGCTACCTCCTCTTGGTTACTGGGGTAACTGGGCGAATAAACAAACTGGCCGACTCGTGCGCGTCGGGGCGCACAGCGTCGGCCAGGGTAAAGCAGATATATATGTGATGCTTTGATTAGTATCAGGATTCGCATGGCTGCGTCACCTCGTCACGACATGATGGTTAAAGGTTATTCGGTAGTTCTCTTGCTCGGTGGAGTGATTATAGCACTGCGGCCTGGATGAGTCAACATTGTGCAATATTCCGCAATCACGCACATTTGAGGCTAGCACAAATAATTCCTCCCCCATCGGGGAGGCTGGGATGGGTACGAGCTACTGAAGACCTAACCAAGCTTTAATCATTGGCCGCCAGTTTGCCCAGCACATGGATGCCCGCATCAATCTCGGCGGGGGAGAGCAAATCGGCAAGGCGGCTGTTCATCTCCACGCTGACCGGCTGGATGCGCTCGGCCAGGGCGCGGCCCGTGGCAGTGAGCGCAACCACGGCAATGCGGCGGTCGTGTTCCGCCTCAGCGCGGCTGACAAAGCCTTCGCGCACCATCCGCTCGATCAGGCGGCTAACGTTGCCACTGTGGCACACCAGCCGCGCCGCCAGTTCCTTCATCGGCAAAGGCCCGCCCTCGTCCAGCTTGAGCAGCACCTCGGCCTGCACTGGCCCCAGCCCAAAATCTCGCAGCATCGCGCTAAACGCATAGCTGCCATCGCGCTGCACCTTAAGCAGCAGCCAGCGCAGGGTGGCAGCCTTTTCTTCGGGGTTGTGTTTGTTCAATATCATGTAAGTATTTTACATAATAATGGCTGTTATGTCAAGCCCTTACGTGGCAGATAGCGTACTTAGCGCCTCGCTGGCTACATCGGCCACGGTGCGGCCAAATACCACCCGCTCATCACGCAGCAGCGGACGAAGGGCAGCGCTATCATCGGGGTTGCCAGCCTGGGCCACCTGCTCGGCGGCACGGCGGCTAATCAGCGCATCCTCATCGGTCAACGCCTTTAGCAAGGCGGGTCGGGCGGTGGTGTAAGCATCGAGGCTGCCCAGCGCGGATAGGGCGGCACGACGCACCACCAGACTCTCATCGGCTTCGAGCATCCGCACCAACGAGGGCGCAGCCTGGTCATCGCCCAGCTTGCCCAGGGCAGTGGCGGCAGCAACCCGCACCCAGGGGTCATCATCGGCCAAAGCAACGATAAGCGGGGCGAGAGCGCGAAGGTCAGCGATATTGCCTAGCGCGTCGGCGGCGCTCAGGCGCACGCTGGTATCATCGTCGCGTAGCAAGGCAATAAGCGGTATGACCGCCTGGTGCGCTCCTATCTGCCCCAGCGCAGCGGCGGCGCTCCGGCGCATCAGCGCATCGGCGTGCTGCAGCGAAGCAAGCAGCGCGGTTACTGTCTCCTCGTCAGCCATACCGCCCAGGGTTTCGGCAGCGGCGAGACGCACCGGCGCTTGCTCATCACCCAGCGCGGCGATTAGATAGTGGCGCACCTTGGGCAGCAGCGCAGGGGCCACCTCGGTCAGCCGCAACTGGCCCAGGGTTTCCACCGCCGCCCACCGCTCGGTGGCCTCGCCCAGTAGTGCGGTTAGGATCTCGTCAACAAGCTGCTCCTGCCAGGCGGCAAAGGCAGCCTCATCGGGCAACTCGAACTCCCCTGCATCACCCGCCACATCACGCAGCAGGAAGCCAGTTCGCCAGCGTACCAACGGGCTGCTATCGCCCCACACTGCCAGCAACGCAGCAGTTGTCTCCTTATCATCGCCAAGCGGTTCGTGGGACAGCAACTCGACGGCGCGTTCGCGCACCTGCGGTCGCGGACTGGTCAGCCCTTGCCGCAGCGTAGCACGGTTATTGCCGTTCGCTTCAAGCGCGGTTAGCTCATCATCGAGGGTGAGCAGCGCATCGTCCGCATCGGTCTGGCTGGTGCGGCGGCCCGCCATACTAGAAAAGCGGTTGAACATCGCCATCCCACCTACTTTCCACTGGTGCGCTGCTTGGCCTGCTTAATCCAACTGGCGAACTCATCATCGCTGCGCTGGATGCCGGTGGCCCGCAGTTGCTCGACGCTGGCGTTTGCCAGATCCTGGTCAGTCTTGATACCCGCTTCGTTCAGGGTGCGAATAAACGCCTCGCCAATACCATCCACCCACTCCAGGTTGGCTGTGCTATCACTGCTGCCGTCCGCCTTCGCCGCACTAGCAGGGGCGGCAACCTTTGCGTGGTTAGCGCCTCCACTAGCGGCATTATCACCCTGGGTGGTGGCAGTTGCGCTGCTCTGCTTGTTGTTGCCAATGGGGATCTCGATTACCTCGTCATCGTCATCGAAGTCATCGTCCTCATCCTGGTTGAGTTGGCCCCATAGCCAGATTGCGAACAGACTGATGGCCGCGCCAAGCGCGAAGCGGCTGAGAAACTTACCCATATATCCTCCTCTTTAGATACTGCACATTTGGCCTTCATTATACTGCACTGGTTATGCAAGCGCAACTTAAAGGTGGTATAATCCCCTGCCAGGCTGATTTAGCTTGCGACAACCGACCATTAGGAGGGCCAATGAGCAGCATCGAACATAGCGTCACCATTGACGCAGCGGCGGCGCAGGTGGGCGCATATATCAGCGACATCCGCAACGCACCGTCTTACATTACCGATATAATCAGCACCAAAGCAATAAATACGCCACCAGGGGTAAACGAAGGTGAGCCAGTGGTGGGGGCCAGCGCTACATTCGGCTTCCGCTTCATGGGGGGCAGCACTGACCTTACCCTGCGGGTAGACGAATACCAGAGCGGCCCGCCTACGACGATCACCCTGGTAAATGACGAGAACAATGCGGTAGTGCATCTTAGCGCCATCCCTTTGACCGACCACAGCAGCCGCCTCGATGCAGTGATCAGCGCCCCGGTAGCGGGCTTTGTGCTTAACATGATGTTTGGCAACTCGATCAAGGATGGGCTACAGCAGGTCAAGAGGCAAATGGAGCGCGGGTAGGCATGAGGTATGGGGGATGAGGCATGAGTGAAGCAATGTTCCACGTGAAACATTGCTACCCCTATGCCAGACTGGGCGGACGTAATCCGCCCCTACACAACCGGGATTGTTCCACGTGAAACATTGCTGCCACTATACCAGACTGGGCGGACGTAATCCGCCCCTACACCAAAAGGGGGAGGCGCACATTGCGCGGCAAAGATTTTGCGATGCTGTTTACCCTGGGTGCGCTATGGGGCGCGTCATTCCTGTTTATCAAGCAGGCGGATCTCGACGGCCTTAGCCCCTTCTTCGTGGTCGCCACTCGCCTGACCCTCGGCACGCTGGGGTTGCTGGCGATCATCCTGATCAGTCGTGCCGATCTGCGCCTCAGCGAATGGCAAGGTGGGTGGCGACCATTCCTGATCATAGGCCTGCTCAACGCTGCGCTACCTTATGTGCTGCTCACCTGGGCGGAGAACTCAATTAGCAGCGGCCTATCCTCAATTCTCAACGCCACCACTCCATTGTGGACTGTGCTATTCGCCAACTACTGGCCGGGCGGCGAACGCTTCACCAGCCAGAAGGTAATCGGCGTAATTATTGGATTGCTAGGCGTGACCCTGGCGGCTAGCAGCAGCATCAGCGGCGCTCAGGCGTTGCTCGGTATGGCCGCAGTGGTAGGGATGGCGGTTTGCTATGCTATCTCCAACCTGTATGTGCGTAGCACGTTCAAAGGCACTGCGCCGCTACTGCCTGCCATCGGTCAGGTTGCCGCAGGTGCGGCGCTGGTGATCCCCTTTGCCCTGTTCAATCTGCCCAACCATTTGCCATCGCTGAAGGCGGCGGGTTCGCTACTTGCGCTGGGACTACTGGGAACCGCTTTCGCCTTCGCCATATACTTCTGGCTGATCGCCAACGTTGGTCCTACCCGCACTTCGATGGTGACGTACCTGCTGCCAATGTTCGGGCTGGTATATGGCGCAATCTTCCTCGGTGAGCAGGGTATCTTCACCTGGAATGTGCTGCTTGGCCTTGCTTTCGTGCTGGTCGGCATCGCCGTAACCGGCGGAGTCGCGTCCATACTGCTGCGCCGCCTGCACGGTGTTCCACGTGAAACATTGCCTTCCCATGCCTCATACCTCATTCCTCATACCTTCGTCATGCGGAACATCACGCAGGCGACGCAGCAGGGTAGACACGACTCCGCCCGTTACCGCGATGCCCATCAGCACCAACGCGAGGCCAAGCAGCACATTCCAGGTGAAGATACCCTGCTCACCGAGGAAGATTGCGCCATATACCAGCCCAAACATCGGTAGTAGATATGTCACGGTCGAGGTACGCGTAGGGCCAACATTGGCGATCAGCCAGAAGTATAT
>JBBRMT010000191.1:0-9166 GCA_038230695.1 Chloroflexia bacterium | reverse complement strand
GCCTCGTTCTTCTGCATCCCCAGTTCGCGGCGCAGCACCGTAGTGCTGGCTGGCCCCAACGCCAGCACTGCCTCGTATACCCGCTTGGCCTCGTCGCTCAAACGTCCGTCGGCGTACTCCTCCAGGTAATCGTCAAGCTCACCGTAGTTACTGGACAGCGCGTAGAAGGCGGGGAACAGGTCAAGGCTGATGAAGGTCGGCTTGCTCTTGATGAACTTGCCGTACCACACCTCCTTGCGCTGCGGTGCAGTGTCCTTGTAGCTCCACACCTTACCCACATAATGATCGTGCCAATTGGACAAATCGTGGCCGCGCCCAGCCATCGCCGCCCAAAGGGTGGGCATCACCAGTCCCTGATGCGAGAAGGGCATACTGATACCCACCTTGTTGATAAACCAGGTCGGCCCACCGTCGCCGTACAGCTTGATGTCATGGCGCATATGCCAGCGTTGCTCCCGCTCGGCTACGATGTCGCGGTATTGCAATGTCTCTGTCCGTCTCTCTGCTACCAGCATCGCTACCCATCCTTAGAATATATGTACGAACAATTATACCCGATCGCCTCCGATCGCGCCAAAAAACCGCCGAAAATTGGAACTCATATGGTATAATAAGAAAGACAGCTACATCTGCAAAAACTGGCAGACCGTACCATATGTGTAGGGGCGAACCGTTGTTCTCCCTGCTAGTCATATCAGGAGGGCAAGGCAGTATGGAGCTAGGGCTTAATGGCAGGGTCGCAGTAGTGGCTGGCGGCAGCAAGGGCGTGGGCAAGGCAATCGCGGTGGCGCTGGCGGCAGAGGGCGCGCAGGTGGCAATCTTCTCCCGCGATAGCGCCTATCTCGACCAGGCGGCGCATGAAATCGCGGCGGCTGGCAGTCAGGTGTTTGCCGCGCTGGCCGACATTACCGATGCCCAGCAAGTGAGTGAGTTCATGGAGCGGGTGGCCGCGCAGATGGGCGGTATTGACATTCTGGTGAACAACGCGGGTCGCACCAGCCCCGACACGTTTGCCAGCCTCAGCGACGAGCAATGGCTGGCCGATGTGGATGTCAAGCTGCTGGGCGCAGTGCGCTGCACCCGTGCCGCCCTACCCCATCTGCGTAAGAGCCAGGCGGGACGCATCATCAACGTCAACTCGGTGTTCGGCCACAATCCCCACCCCGACTTCGCCACCTCCAGCGCGGTACGGGCCGCTAGCATCGCCTTCAGCAAACTGCTTGCCACTGAGCTTGCGCCCGCTGGCATCCTGGTCAACAGCGTCAACCTCGGCTTCGTCGAGAGCCAGCAGTGGCGCCGAGCATGGGAAAAGGCCGGTCGCCCTGGCGATTTCGATGCCTGGTTGCACAAACTGACCGCCAGCATTCCGCTAGGTCGGGTTGGTCGTCCCGAAGAAGCTGCTGCGCTGGTCGCCTTCCTCGCCAGTGACCGCGCCAGCTACATCACCGGCGGCTCGTTCGATGTCTCTGGGGGACTCTTACAAGTGCTGAGTGCTGTGTGCTGAGTGCTGAGTGCAAAGCAACGCCAGCATCGTGTCACTAAGCAAAAAGCCCCCAGCGGGGGTTTGGGGGAGAAATCTCGAACCACATTAGGCAAAAAGCCCCCAGCGGGGGTTTGGGGGAGAAATCTCGAACCCTGATCATGCTTATCGAAAGCAACACACCATGCCAACCAAAATCGAACCAACCACCGACACCATCACCATCCGCCTGCTGCACTTTGCGATGAACCGCGAGATGCTGGGCTGCGCCGAGGAGCGAATGACCCTTCCCGCTGGCAGCGCCGCCGCCGATGCCTGGGCGCAACTTGTCGCCCGTGCTCCAAAGCTGGCTAAGGGCAGCCGCAGCCAGATGGTGGCGATCAACAGCCGCTATGCCACTCTCGACCAGCCCTTGCAGGATGGCGACGAGCTAGCCTTCATCCCGCCGGTTAGTGGGGGATAACCATGGTACACGTCAAGATAACCGAAGAGGTAATCACCGCCGCCGCGCTTGCCAGCCGCGTGCGTAGCGATGCCGATGGCGCGATCGTCAGCTTCGAAGGCGTGGTGCGCGACAACAACGCGGGCAAGGGTGTTAGCTACCTCGAATACGAGGCTTATGCTGAGATGGCCGAGCGTGAGATGGCTATAATCGGCAGCGAGGCGATGCGCGAGTACGGCGCAACCAATGTTGCCATTGTGCATCGGGTAGGGCGGATGGAAATTGGCGAGGTCAGCATCGCAATCGCGGTTGCCGCGCCTCATCGCCGCGAGGCGTTCGCCGCTTGCGCTTATACTATTGATGCGGTGAAAGAGCGCGTCCCCGTCTGGAAGAAGGAGCAATACGCCGACGGCGGGCAGTGGCTCGGCTCCCAGGCCGAGGACAAGGGCAATCCGGCGCTAGCAGTGCTGAGTGCTGAGTGCTGAGTGCTGAGTGCTGAGTGCAAAAAGCCCCCAGCGGGGGTTTGGGGGAGAAAAGCAGCCCTACATCAATGCTGATAATCAGCGGCGACCATATTATAAGAGCGGATCGCATAAGCCATTAGGCAGTTTCATACCAAAGAAAGATGTGTATCTCATGGAACCAGAGAACCAGCGCAGATCAACCGCCCAGCCCCTCAATTTGGTGCTGAAGCCGGTACAACGGGCGGTACAGGATGGCGAGGCGGTCAGCCTGGCCCAGCAGGTCAGCTACGACCAGTTTCGTCGCGCCATCTCATATATGCGCGTCTCTGTCACCGACAAGTGCAACCTGCGCTGCGTATACTGTATGCCGGAAGAGGGTCTGCCCTGGATCAAGAACGCCGACATCCTCACTTACGACGAGATCGAGCGGCTGGTGCGCGCCTTCGCGCCCTGGGGCTTGCAGAAGGTACGCATCACTGGCGGCGAACCGCTGGTGCGTCCGCATACCGCTGACCTTGTGGCGCGGCTGAAGGTAGTGCCGGGCATCCGCGACATTTCTCTCAGCACCAACGGCGTGCTGCTGGCCGACCAGGCGGAGGCATTGGCGAAGGCGGGCCTCAATCGCGTCAACATCAGCCTCGACACCCTACGCCCCGACCGCTTCAAGGAGATTGCTCGCCGCGACGGGCTGGACAAGGTGATAGCGGGTATAGATGCGGCGATTGCCTGGAACTTCCATCCCATAAAGATCAACGTGGTGGCGATGCGCGGCTTCAACGACGATGAGTTGCTTGACCTGGCCCGCCTCAGCATCGAGCGTGAGGTGCATATCCGCTTCATCGAGGTGATGCCGGTGGAAGAGAACCTGGAGCTGGAGAAGGAAGCACACATCTCCGCCGACGAAATCCTCTACCGCCTGCTGGAGATTGGCGAGTTCCAGCCGGTGGATGGCCCTGCCGGTAACGGCCCCGCCCGCTACTTCCAACTGCCCGGCGCGAAAGGCACGGTAGGGGTGATCAGCCCGATGAGCCACAACTATTGCGACAAGTGCAACCGCGTGCGCCTCACTGCCAACGGTGGCCTGCGCCTCTGCCTGTTCGGTGACAACGAGATAGACCTACGCACCCCGCTCCGCACCGGCGCATCCCTCGCTGACCTCGGCGACATCTTCAAGGCCGCGCTGAAGATCAAGCCGGAACGCCACTACCTGGGCATCGGCAAGACCGCCAGCACGATGCGGGCTTTCAGCCAGGTGGGGGGGTAAATAAAGTGCTAACTAAACTCACGATCCGCAACTTTAAGCAGCTAAGAGATGATGAAATTGAGCTAGGCGATAACGTTGTTTTTATCGGCCCGAACAATTCGGGTAAAACTAGCGCATTGCAAGCGCTTAGTATGTGGTATATTGGCTTGCAGACGTGGGGCGAGAAGCGTCGTGGCCGCACAATTCCAAAACAGCGCCCGGGAGTTGCTGTTAACCGGCTATCGCTCTATACCATACCCGTGCTAGAGATAGGCGAACTTTGGCACCGACGATCACAAATACAAAAAAGTAAAATGAACATTAATGTTGAAGGGGTGGGGGCAGGTAAGACGTGGAGCTGTAGTTTGGAGTTTAGTTATGGGACAGATGAGTCTCTTCTCTGTCGCCCGCTTGAACTGCCTGTACCCGATGAAGCATACAATGTTCGTATAGGATTCCTACCTGCTATGTCTGGATTGTCACTATACGAGCCACGCCTTGATCCCGGCGCTATCAATGTCAGGTTGGGTGAGGGACAAACTGCTCAGGTGCTTCGGAATCTTTGTTACCGCCTGGCGACAGAGAAGCCTGATGAATGGGTTAAGGTAAAAGACACTATTTCCGACCTCTTTAGTTTCAAACTTGACGATCCTGTTTATGATTCGGCTCGCGGAGAACTGCGAATGTCCTACCACTCCAGTAGCGTCAAGCTGGACATTATGGCTGCTGGGCGCGGTATGCTGCAAACCTTGCTCTTGCTTGTCTATCTCTACATCAACCCAGGCGCAGTGCTGCTACTAGATGAACCGGACGCGCACCTCGAAGTCTTGCGGCAGCGAAGCATTTACCGTGAATTGGTTGCTACTGCGGAGAAGCTGGGTAGCCAAATCATTGCTGCTAGCCATTCCGAAGTAGTAATGGAAGAAGTATCCAATCGTGGTATTCTCATCTCTTTCGTTGGTAAGCCTCGCCGCGCCGACAAGAACGACATCAGTCAAATCCGTCAGGCTCTCAAACAGATTGACCCTAAAGACTACTATCAAGCGGAACGAAAGGGCTGGGTTTTGTACCTAGAAGACTCAACTGATTTGAACATCCTCCAAGAATTTGCTGATAAATTGCATCATCCTGCTAGAAATGCCTTGAGGAACGATCCTTACGTTGATTACATGAACGGCAACAACATGGGTTTGAAGCGAGATGTGTTTCATGGATTGCGTCACGCATATCCAGATTTTGTTGGTTTTCTTCTTGCCGATAACGACAATACTGGCAGGAAGGCAGCGACTGGGACGAATTTGGCGGAGCACGTCTGGATCCAGTATGAAGCCGAAAACTACCTTAACCAGCCTAATGCTTTGTTGGCTTGGGCCAGGGCTGAAGCTAAAGCTGAGAATGCAGACCCCGATTGGTGGGAGAATGAAATGGGCGCGAGCATCACTGAGCTTGCGAAAGCCTTTGACGTGGCTCAACAACTTTCACCATGGTCGCCACAAAGGAAGGCTTCCGATACCTTCCTTACCCCTTTGTTCCGCAATTTTTACCAGCGTGTAGATCATTATAACGATATGCCCAAGCGTAATTTCTACAAGCTAATACCCTTTCTTAAGCGAGCGGACATTGACAAAGAGGTAATTGATGTTCTGGACAAGATCGCTGAGGTAGCAGGGCAGGCTAAACCATTCACAGAGGATTGAAACAAGGCTCATCTCTAGTAGACGCAAGCTTGAACGGAGAATAATCATGCCCAACGAACTAACCGGCAAGCACATTGCCATCATGGTTGAGAAGCTGTATGACGACCGCGAGTTCTGGTACCCCTACCTGCGGATGAAGGAGGCGGGCGCAGAAGTCACCATTGTTGGCAGCGGCAAGGGGCCGTATGCGGGCAAGGCGGGTATCGAGGCGACGGAGGATGTCAGCGCCGACCAGGTGAATGGGGCCGATTTCGACGCAGTGATCATCCCCGGCGGCTACTCGCCCGACCATATGCGTCGCACCCCCGCGATGGTCGAGTTCGTGCGTCAGGCAGGGCAGACCGGGCGGGTGGTCGCGGCAGTCTGTCACGGGCCGTGGATGCTGGCCTCGGCGGGGCTGTGCAAGGGCCGCACCGTCACTGGTTTCTTCAGCATCAAGGACGACCTGATCAACGCGGGCGCAGAGTACGTGGACATGGAAGTGGTCAACGACCGAGGTGTAATTACCTCGCGCAACCCCAACGACCTGCCTGCCTTCTGCCGCACCATCATCGAGGAACTCAGCAAGGTATTAGCTTGCCCCAACCTGATGAAGACTTCAGCCTTCCACCCTCACCAAACACCCACAGGGAACCCACAAGGGGTTTCTCCCTCCTAGGGAGAGGCTTTAGTTAGGAATTAGAATGCAAACCTTCGAGTACGATCCCCAGTATCTGAATCTTGACAACAGCCTCGCCTGCGGTCAGGCGTTCCGCTGGCGACACCAGCGCGACGGCTGGTGGGTGGGAGTGGTGGAGGGGCAGGTGGTGAAGATCAAGCAGGATGGCGGCAGCTTCACCTATGGCACCTTTCCGACCACCGACAATTTTGCGCTGATTGAGCGATACTTTGGGCTTGACACCGACCTGGCGGCAATTCAAGAGGTGCTGCGCCGCGACCCGTTCTGCGCCGAGGCGATTGACGCTTTCCCCGGCCTGCGGATCTTGCATCAGCAGCCTGACGAGTGCTTGCTCTCATTTGTCGCTTCCACCGCCAACAGCGTGCCGCAGATTGCCAAAGGCATCGAGCGGTTCAGCGCTCTCTATGGCGAGTTTATTGGTGAAACGGGGGGCCATAAATATTATACCTTCCCCACCAATGCCGCCCTCGCCATCGCCGATCTGGATACAATGGGTCAGCAAACCGGCCTGGGCTGGCGGGGGGTCAATGTGATCAAGGTAGCGAAGCAGTTGGCAGCACAGCCGGAGGGTTGGCTGGCAAGTTTGCGCGAGGTGCGCTACGTCGAGGCGGTACACGACCTCACCCAGCTAGCGGGGGTGGGCCGCAAGATCGCCGATTGCGTATGCCTGTTCAGCCTCGACAAGTTCGAGGCGGTGCCGGTGGATACCCACGTCTGGCAACTGGCAAAGGAACACTACCTGCCCGACCTGAAGGCCAAGAGCCTGACCGATGCCGCCTACAACACGGTCATCGCCGCCTTCCGCGAACGCTTCGGCAACCTGGCGGGCTGGGCGCAGGAGTATCTATTCTGCGCTCACTTTGTGGCCCATTGGGGCGGCAAGAGTCCGCTGCTTTAGAATGATGAATGTAGAAGTTAGAAGGTGGAATGAGTTGGGGATCTAGCTCATCTACCATTCACCATTCATCATTCATCATTCACTCTATAACCCGCTCGTTGCTCAGGCCCAGCGCGGAGAGGGTTGCGCCGAGCGCCAGTGCGCCCGCCACGATGAAGACCGGCACGAAGCCCAGCCAGTCAATCAACAGGCCGCCAATAACCGGGATGAAGGTAACTACCCCCAGGATGGTATTAAGGTAGCCAATGTACTCGCTGCGCCGTTCGGGTGGCGCAATGTTGAGCATCACGTTGTTGTTTATAATGCCTGATGCGCTGGTGGCAAAGCCGCTGAACACGAACACCAGGGCGAACGGTACGCTGGCCGCCCCGCCAAAAGCCCCCGCGAAGCCACTCACCCCCGGAATGTTTATCACCCAGCCGAGCCAACCCTCCGCTACCAGCAGCGGGATCAGCACCGCCATCGCAGGCACAGCGGTAACGGCCACGCCGGTTAGCAGCATCATACGGCGATTGCCAGCGTAGTCAGCCAGTGGACTCCAGACCAGATTGCCGACGATGCTGGCAACCGTCAGCGCAGCGGCATATAGCCCTGCCACGCTATCCGGCGCTTGCAGTTGCTTGCTAGCGTAAACGATATAGAAGGGGTCGGCAATCGTTGCCAATGCCAGCAGGATGCGGGCAATCAGGAAGTAGCGGTAGCTACGATCCGCCCGCAGGTTGCTCGGCCCACGTCGCACCATCTCCATCACACTCAGGGCCTTCTGCAAGGTGCGTTGCGCTGGCTCCTTAACCAGCACCCAGGTGCCGATGCCAAGGATGACCAGCGCAGTTGTGATGGCGAAGATGACTACGAAGTTGATGGGAAAGGCGAGGCCGCCCTGCCCATCGAGCAACACCTTGATCAGCCCGCTGGCAAACAGGGCCAGTATGCTGCCGCCGAAGTTACGCAAACCGAAGAACAGCCCGCGACGGCGCGGCGGCACCACCTTGCCCACCATCACGATCCACGGCACCCCACCCAGCCCGGAGGTGAGCGAGTAGATGGTGTATAGCACGAAAAAGAGGAGCAGCAGCAGGCCGTAGCCATCGCTTGAGCCGCCTAGCAGCAAGGTTGCCACCGTAAGCAAGGCGTAGGCGATGCAGCGTACCAGTCCCGGCCAGCCGTACCAACCCATCAATTTAGGCAACGCCTGCATTCGCCCCGCGACGAACAATTGGGGCAGCAGATAGCCGCCATTGGCGATCGCGGGCAGCAGACCGATCAGGATGTTGCTGCCCCCCAGCTTGCTGACGAACAGGGCCAGCACCAGTGTAGGCGAGACGAACGCGCCCACCAGGGTGAAGAACACCCCGTTCAGCACCCCGAAGGTGAAGTTGCGGCGTTGCACCTTCTGCGGTAGTGGCTCGTACAATCCCGGCGCAGGCGCAGCCGGGTTGCTGGTCGAGTCGCGGCGTTGTTTGGCGTTTGGTTGCTCGGCGGGCGGCAAGTCGTCGTCGGGCGGAGCAGGGGGGGCGGGCGCAATGAACTGCGCCTCTACTGCATCATCGGTGGGCAGCGTGGGTTTGTTGCTGGTAGCCACTATTCCTTCATATCTCCCCAACGGTCGCCGCTTGCCACGTCTACTATCAGCGGCACATCGAGGGTCATTGCCCCCTCCATCACGTCGCACACCAGCTTGGTGGTCGCCTCCACCTCCGCGTTTGGCACCTCCAGCAGCAGTTCGTCGTGGACTTGCAGCAGCAGCTTCGCGCCCAGCTTGCTCTTTTTCAGTTCATCATAGACCCGAATCATGGCGATCTTGATGATGTCCGCCGCCGTGCCTTGCACCGGCATATTGATTGCCATGCGCTCACCCTGCTGTTTGACCTGGCCATGGTGCGAGTTTAGCTCCGGGATGTAGCGGCGGCGGCCCAGCAGGGTCATAACGTAGCCGCGCTCCTTTGCCTCGGTCAAGGTGCGGTCGAACAGGCTACGGATGCGCGGATAGCGGGACCAGTATCGCTTGATAAACTCGTCAGCCTCCTGCGCGGTCATGCTAGTGCGCGAGGCCAGGCCGTACACGCCCATACCGTAGATGAGGCCGAAATTGACCGTCTTCGCCAGGCGGCGCATATCGCCCGTCACCTTGTCGAGCGGCACGCCCATCACCTCGGCGGCGGTCGCTTTGTGGATGTCCAACCCCTCACGGAAGGCATCGAGCATCGAGGGTTCGCCGCTCATCACCGCCAGCAGGCGTAGCTCAATCTGCGAGTAGTCGTAG
>JBBRMT010000190.1:0-9274 GCA_038230695.1 Chloroflexia bacterium | reverse complement strand
GCACCTGCTGGTTCATGTAGGGAGTCATGTTGAAGGTAACGTTAGTCCAACTGTGGTTGTGGTTGGATTGGTGCATTACCGTGCTGAGGATGTGGCCGGTGGAGTCTTCGACATAGGCATCTTGCCAGGATGTAGCGAGGGTATCGCTGGTAACGCCCCAGTACCAGAATGATAGGGTGCTGGCCCCGTTTGGCACAAGCACGTGCTGATAGAAGGAGCTATCTCCCTGTCCGGGTGTGATATACGGGGGCGGCTCTGGACCGGACACCCCGGCCATGCCAGGGATTGCCCCCACTCGCGCTGACCAACTGCCTGTATGCTGGTAGGTGCCGACGATGGGTGCGGGGTCGTTCCCTTCCACAGTCCACGAGGTAAAGTCCCCCGACTCGAACCCGCCATTGCTAACTGCGTCAGAGCATGGGCTGGGCGTAGGGGTTATGGTCGGCGTGGCCGAATTAATGGCGGTAGGGAAGGGCGTATGGGTGGCGGTTGGCGGGGTGGTTGGGGTCGGGGTGCCACCACCTGCCGAGACCACGTGTATTGTGCCGAACATCCCTGTGCCGGGGCCGCCATGGTAAAAGCAATGGTAGCCGACAGTGCCAACCGTGTTGAGGGTGTGTGTGAAGACCACGTTAAAACCCATATCCCCTGAGCTAAAGGAGTTGTCGTCAGCAGTCACAGTATGGTGAGTGCTGACGTTGTTGGTCCAGTCTATGGTAGTGCCAACGGTTACGGTAATGAACTGGGGGTTGTAAGCGAAGTTGCTAATGCTGACGGCTACATCCTGCGGATTGTTGCGATTAGCTGCGGTTGCGTCGAAGTAAGTGGCGGATTGGGCCGCCATCTGGCTGTGATCGGTTTGGCCGGGATTGCCCAGCGCTGCCAACGCTGAACCTCCTACTGTAACGCTGCCTACGAGCAGCATGGCTGCGAATACCAGAAGCAAAGCACGCGACTTGTGGATTAGTTGCATTTGTCCATCCTTTCTCTTGTTGAGGAGTTGGTCAGATCTGCCATTCATGACTGGTCGGACGGGCTCAGGCAGCTGTACGAGGGCAAAACTGCCTGCCTTTAAATTATACAGCATATTTTGCGATTTGGATTAGTCAATTTAGCAACTACACAGCAGCAAATCGGGGCAATTTGGGGCATTTGGTAAGGATGTGGTAAGCGAGGGGTAAAAAGTGGTAAGCGAGGGGTAAAAATCGGATTTTTGGTAAGGTTGGGGTAAGCCAGGGCTGCGGTATGATGATGAACGTAGTAGCACAACATCATCTAGCTAAAGCGGTGCAGTAGAATGTGGGGCGGAATAAATCCCGCCCGCGTGCAGCGTTAGCTATGTTGATAGTGTTCAATTATCTATAGAGGAATCGTAAAATGTAAGGGCAGGATAAGCCCTGCCCAACTTGCAACGCCAGTCATAATGATGCGGCTAATCTACCCACTGGTGGCGGAATCGCCCTCGCGCACCTTGAACAGGCGGGTTGCTAGCAGATAGCAGATCAGGCCGTAGAGGAGCAGCACACCGATGTTAGGCAGGATGTCGAGCGCGCCCTTGCCGAAGACCATCAGCCCGTTGAAGCCTTCCATCGCCCAACTGTTGATGGTAACGCGGCTCGCCCCCTGCAACCACTGCGGCTCCAGCCAGAGCGGGAACCAGGTGCCGCCGATCGCCGACGAACCCAGGATGACTGCAGTGCTGATTGGCTGCAACTGGCGGCGGGTCTTGACCAGGCTGACGAGCAGCATCCCCAGGCCAGTTGCCGCAAACGGCACTGCCAGAACCAGCAAAGTTAGACCGAGCGGGTCGCCTGCGTTCGCGCCGAAAACGAAGATACCAACTGCGAGCAGGATGGCAACCTGCACCACGCCCATAATGTACTGCGCCCCCATCTTGCCGCCAACTAGCGCCCAGGGGCGCAGCGGGGTGAGCAGCAAGCGCTTGAAGGTTCCTGCTTCCTTCTCCTCCAGGATGCTGCCCGCGCCGCCCATAATGCTGAACAGGGCGAACATCAGCGCGTAGCCAGGCACGACGATATCAATGGTCGAGGCCGCATTGCCCGTCATTTGCGCGGTCGAGGTGACAACTGTCACTGGCGGTTTAGCGCCCAACTGTTGCGCCTCACCGATGGCGGTGCCGCGCACCGTTTCTGGAGGCGCTGTTCCGCCATACTGCTTTACTGCGTCGGTGGCTACCTGCCCAGCAATTAGCGCGTTGGCATAGTTGCCAACCACCCCATTGAGAATGCCCTGCACCGCAGCAGCGCGGCTGGCATCACCCGGCGACAGCACCAGCCTCAACGCGGCGTTGCCCTTGCCTTGCAGCGCGTCGCCGAAACCGGCGGGAATGACGATATAGGCGGGGGCGGAGTTGTTTGTGTCGCTCAGGCGCTTGTTGGCCGCACTCTCATCAGCAACAAACTCCAGCTTGAGAAAACCAGTGTTGCTGAGTATATCGGTGAATTGCTTGCTGTTCGCGCTGTCCAGATTTACCACTGGCAGCGGCGCATTGAAGCTGCTCCCACCGCCGCTGAAGCTGAACACCGAGCCGAAGATGCCCATTAGCAAGATGGGAATGCCCAGTGTCCAGATGAATGCTAGCTTGTCCTTCAATAGCAGCAGCATATCCTTTTTGGTTATCTCGAATGCCTTCTTCACAGAGTTGTCTCCTAATCTCGCAATTGCTTGCCGGTCAGTTGCAGGAAGACCTCGGCCAGCCCACGTGGGCGTTGCACCTCGACCTGGGTGGTACGCAGGGCCAGCAGTTGTTCCAGGGTGCCGATGGCGACTACCTTGCCCTCGTCTATGATAGCGATATGGTCGCACAGCCGCTCCGCCTCCTCCATGTACTGGGTGGTATAGAGGATGGTCAGGCCATTCTTCTTCAGCCCCTCGATATTCTCGAAGATGGCCTCGCGGCTCTGGGGGTCCACGCCGACGGTGGGTTCGTCGAGCAGCAGCAGGTCGGGATTGTTCATCAGCCCCACTGCAATATTCAGCCGCCGCTTCATCCCGCCAGAATAGGTCTTGACCGCATCATTGCGCCGCTCGTAAAGGCCCATCAGATCGAGCAACTCTTTGGCCCGTTTCTGGATGATGGGCTTGCCCAGGTCGTACATTTGGGCGAAGAAGTTGAGGTTCTCCATTGCGGTCAAGTCGTTGTACAGGGCAATTTCCTGTGGCACCACGCCGATGCGCTCCTTGACCTGCTGCACCTGCCGCACGGTGTCGAACCCCAGCACACTGATGCTGCCGCTGCTGGGGCGCAGATAGGTAGCGATCATGTTGATGGTGGTACTCTTGCCCGCGCCGTTCGGCCCCAGCAAGCCGAAGTTCTCGCCACGCGTGATGGTGAAGCTGATGCCGCGCACCGCCTCGATCTTGTCGAAAGTCTTGGTTATACCGTTTACCCTCACCACGGCATCGCCGATCTCCGGCGTGGGGGTCAGGGTGGTCAACGCTCCCGTTGCTTGTTGGGTAACTGCCATTGGTCCGTTACTCCTTTCATTAAGGCGGGCGCAATCCGCTTTTCACCAGGGCGGACGCAATCCGCCCCTACAACACTACACGCCTTATATTGCCTGGCCTACTTTGTAGGTAAACCAACCGGCGAGAATGTAGCACCCGCTGATCAGCAGCCCACTTAGCGCCAGGCGGTCGCCGCCAGAAGGCAGCAGCGCGGGTAGGATGAGAGCGACGACCATCGCCGCGAAACCAATAAGTGATATGCGTAGGTCGCTGAACGCGCCGATGGTGATCAGGCCGAGGGCAAACAGCAGGATATTAACGATATCAAGAAAGCCGGACTGGAAACCCGCCGACCGGCCCCAGATAAACAGGAAGCTGAACAGGAACGACTCGGCAGCGATGACCATCCAGAAGATGAAGCCGCGCCAGTCGCCACTGTAGCGGTTGCTGCGCTTTTGGCGCATCGCCAGAGCAATCGTCACCCCCCAGCCACCCAGATAGAGCGTAGTAGTCAGCGAGTCGCTCACCACGCCGGGCAGCCAGCCTTCCAACGGAAGGCCGATGGCGATGATCACCCCCCAGATAAAGAAGTAAAAACCATCGCCGCTGCTGCTGCGGGCGGTGCGCCCTAGCGCCCCACGCACGGTATCCAGGTCACGGCTAGCCTGCTGCTGATTGATCTCAGTGCTGATATAGCTCATCGGTTTAACTCCCTACCAGCGGGCGGATTTGCCGCTCCGCCACTCGCGCCGCCAGATCGCGGTTACGCTCGGCCTCGACTTGCTCGGCCTGGGCGATAGCATCTAGTTCGGGGCGGATAATCGCTTCGAGCGAAGCGACATACCGCTGAAAAGCTACTCTGCCAGCTTCGGTAAGGTGTACCCAGGTTTTCGGTTTGCGGGCGACGAATTGCTTTTCGATGCTGACGTAGCCGTGCTGCTCCAGCACGCTGAGGTGGGTGCTGAGGTTGCCGTCGGTAAGGCCGACGCGCTCCTTCAGCACGGTGAACTCCGCTTCCTGCTGCTGGCTGGCAATAAGCGCCGCCATGATGCCGAGCCGCGCCCGCTGATGAATTACCTCGTCCAATTCAGTGTTGTTCATCTTGATACCACCTCGCTGGGTTTCAAGGAGGGGTTTAGCCCTGTGCTGGTTCGCACGCGCCCGTGCCAGCGTAGGTACAGCCCCATGCCGATTAGCCCGACGCTGCTAACCACACCGATGATGATCAGACCATTACCGAAGGCGGCGCTATTCGACTGAAATATGGCAGTCAAGGCGCCAGTTGCCACGTAGAGCAAGCCGATGATGATCAAGCCTGGGTAGCTGAACAGACCGTTGGTGATGAAGCTCACCCCGATGATGATCATCCAGACAACGGGGATGTATGCGGTGGGATAGGCGTGGTAGAAGATGGCGAGCAAGGTGAAGGCCCAGCCTTGCACGTTGTACCCTAGCCAGATAATGGCGTAGCGACGCAGTAGCCAGCGCCCTGATTTGCTCAGACTGGACCCTTGTCGCGCCTTGAGCAGCGCCATGCTGCCCACTATTGACATACCAACTAGCAGCCACCAAACCTCGACCAGCCAATCACTGAGGAAGATACTGACACTGAAGCCAATCAGCATCAGTAGCCCCCAGACCATAAAACCGTCCGCGCTGCAGCGCAATGTCTCCTTGCGGGTGCGCTGCACGGTGTCGCTAATCAGCCGCAGGTTATCAAGTGCCTCGCGCAGTTGGGTTTCTTCTTTGCTCATTATAGCCTCCGTCTACAAACTACTTTGTCAGACAAAGGTAATTATAACGCAAACTTATCCACCTGTCAAGATGGATGCCGTGAAATATCAAAAACCGCTTTTACCTGTAACAAACATTCATGATTACACATAGCGCGGTTCACATTAAGACCATATATTTAGGCTACAATGTTTCTCGGCTTGACTGGTGAAACAAAAGCAGCCACCTTCCTGCTCTTACCCAGTGGCTAGCCGACAAGCAACTTGAAGGACGCGAAAGCAAGAAAGGAAAATAACTGTGCAGGCATCCCCAAACAAATCCCCCAGGCGTGCTGCCACTGTTCGCATTGCGATGTGGAGCGCCCGCCATCGCTGGCTGGTGTTCGGTCTATGGTTCGCTATCATCGCCACGCTGACCGGCATCGGCATCTTTGGTCTTGGTATCAAGAACCTGGACAACAATGACCCCGGCACCGCTCGCTCCGAGTCGGCCCGCGCCAACGCGATCATGCACGCTAATGGCGCGGTCAATAGCGACGAATTGCAGATGGTAATCAGCAGTTCCAGCCTGAAGGTTAGCGACCCCGCTTATCAGGCGGCGGTGCAACAGATCGCCAGCCAGCTACGCGCCGTCACCTACAGGGACAGCGGTGTGCTTAAGCCGACCTTCGCTCAGGTGCTGGATTACTACTCGACACACGACCCCCGGCTAGCCTCGCCCGACGGCACCAGCACCCAGATTATTGCCCCCATAGTCGGCACATCTGACACAGCAAGCGCCAAATATCAGCCAGTTAAGCCGGTGATCAGCAACATCAAGCAGCAATTCAAGGGCTTCACCATCTACGCCTTCAGCAATGTGAGTATCAATGAGGATATCACCAGCACCATTGGGCAGGATATGCAGGGCGCGTTCAGCATCACTTTGCCGATTACCTTTCTCATCCTACTGCTAGCCTTCGGCGCACTGATCGCTGCGCTGGTGCCGCTAGTGCTGGCGCTTACCTCGCTAGCAGCGGCCTTCAGCATCCTGGCAATATGGAGCAACCTGGTCGGCGCAGTAGACAACTCCACCGGCGACCTGGTGGTCCTCATTGGCCTGGCAGTGGGCATTGATTATTCGCTATTCATGATTACCCGCTATCGCTCCGAGCGACGACGGGGACGCGACAAGTTGGTGGCGATCGAAGTTGCTAGTAGCACGGCGGGGCGGGCAGTTTTCTTCAGCGGTTTGACTGTGATGGTCTCACTATCCGGCCTGCTATTCATCAACGAAACGTTCTTCACTGGCATGGTGGTCGGCACAATTGCTGTGGTGTTGGTGGCCTTGATAGGCAGCCTGACCTTCCTGCCCGCGATGCTGGCTATCCTCGGCAATGGCATCAACTGGGGGCGCATCCCATACTTTGGCCGCGACCGCGATGAGGGCAGTGGGTTCTGGAGTCGCATTATCGGTGCAGTTATGCGCCGCCCCGCCATCTTCGCTGCTAGCATACTGGTTCTGCTACTGCTGATTGCCAGCCCGGTGCTGCACATGAGCCAGGGTCTCACTGGCATGACCGTCTACTCGCTGCCTCCCAAGCTGGAGCTGCGTCAGGCAGTCGAGTTGATGCAGGCAAAGTGGCCGCAAGGTACAAGCCTTTCGTTGAATGTGGTGATCAGCGCCGACTCGCTTGACCGTCCCGCGCTCAAGGATGCGGTATCGAAGTTCAACGCCGCTGCGCTACAGCTGCCCGGCCTTAGTGGGCCTGCGAAGATCACGCCAGCGCCAAGCGGCATGGCTGAGGAAATCGCCTTCACTATGTCGGGCGCAGCCCACGATCAGGCCAATCACGATCTGGTTGCCATGGTGCGTACCAACCTGATACCTACATACTTCAGGGGTCTGCCCCATGTCGAGGCGCTAGTCACGGGCAGCAGCGCCGAGGAAGTGGATATCGTCAAGGTTTACACCGATGTGCTGCCCATCATTTTCACCTTCGTCCTCAGCCTCAGCTTCCTGCTGCTGCTGCTAGCCTTCCGCTCAATCGTAATTCCCATCAAGGCGATCCTGCTCAACCTGCTCTCCACCGGCGCAGCCTATGGCGCAGTGGTGCTGGTGTTCCAGGATGGTTGGCTTAGTGACCAGCTTGGTTTCAAGCCGTTGCCCTACATCGAGAGCTGGATGCCCATCTTTCTGTTCACCATCCTTTTTGGCCTCTCGATGGACTACCACCTGTTCGTCCTCACCCGCATCAAGGAAGAACGAGACAACGGTCTCACCACCCGCGAGGCGGTGGCGAAGGGAATCAGCATCACCTCTGGCACGATTACCAGTGCGGCAGCAATTATGGTAGTGGTCTTCACCGTGTTCGTAGGTGTGCAGATGCTGGTTATCCGTCAGCTTGGGCTGGGCCTTGCCATTGCCATCCTGCTTGATGCTACGCTAATCCGCTGCGTGCTGCTGCCCGCGACGATGGAATTGCTAGGCGAGTGGAATTGGTGGCTGCCCCGCTTCCTCGACTGGCTGCCCCATGTCAGCATCGAAGGCGAGGCGACATCGCTTGCGCCCATCCCTGCTGTAGCTGAACCGATCGTCGCCACTTTGCCCCTGCCTACACCCGCTACCGCAAATGCCGATGCTGAGGAGCAGGAGCGCGAATTGGTCGAAGTCTGAAGCAAACATAATACAGCGTCGAACACAAGCTGAGTGGCGCAGTTACCTTTTCGGTAGCTGCGCCACTCAAACCTCAAACCGCGAACTCATCCCTCTACCTTAACCTCGATGTTATCGTAGCCCTTCAATTTGTAGACAAGGGTAGAGCCGAGCCAGCTAGCAATAAAGATGGCAATGATGATATAGCCCATTGTCTCAAAGGTTTGATCACCGCCCAGCCAGTCCCAAAAGCCGCCACGCCACCCCAACCTCCCCGCGACGATACTCAGCACTTCGAGCGCCCCAACCACCAGGGCGATCAGCACCGATACCAGCGTGATGTTGATATTATAGTAGAGCTTACGGATCGGTTTGACGAAGGCCCAGCCATATGCCCCCAGCATCATCACCGCGTCGGTGGTGTCTACCAGGGTCATGCCAGCGGTGAACAGCAGAGGCAGCAGCATCACATAGAGGAAGGGCATCCCGTTGCCCCCAGCTGTAGCTGATATGCCGAGGATGGCGATTTCGCTGGCGGTGTCGAAGCCCAACCCGAATAGGATACCAAGCGGGTACATCTTCCAACTGCTGTCTATCCCGCGCATCAGCGGGCGGAAGAAGCGGTTCATCAACCCACGCTGGGCGAGGAACTCGTCAATTGTCTCATCGTTGTACTCCCCGCCGTGCGTAACATGGCGGAACATCTTGAACAGGTCAATCAGCACCAACAGGTTGATGAAGCCGATAATAAACAGGAAGGTAGCTGATACGATGGTGCCAATCAGGCCGCCAATATCTTTGAGCTGCGGCATATTTTGCTGGATAGCGGTTGCCGCAACCGCCAGCGCGGCGCTCAACAGGATGACGACGGTGGAATGGCCCAGCGAGAAGAAAAAGCCGACCGATACTGGACGTTTGCCCTCTTGCATCAGCTTGCGAGTTACATTGTCAATTGCGGCGATGTGATCGGCATCCACCGCATGACGCAAGCCGAAGCTATAGGCAAGCAGGCCGGTGGGCAATAGGAACGCATACTGCGTGGAAGCTGCCAGGGTCAGCCCCCAAACAATAATGTTGAACAGCGCGAGTACCACGTACATACTGATGACCTTCGCCCTTACATCCTGGGATTGGTCATTGAGGATCCGCCCAAGTAGACCACGCAACTGTCTTGCTCCTTTCGCATCGCTATAATGATGGGGCTGCACCCCTCGCCCAATAGATTGTACCACTTTTTGCGAACAAAGGTTCTCTATAGGCATCAAAATAAAACGAAACTCGCGTAACATCCAGAGGTCTGGGCGAATTGGTATTAGTAACCAACTCAGCACTCAGCACTGATCGGCTGCCAGTAGCGCTCGGCCAGCCCCTCACCCTGCGCTATCAGCATGGCGTAGCTACGTACCTGGTCACGCATTGCTGCTTCGCCGCCGAACAG
>JBBRMT010000189.1:0-9323 GCA_038230695.1 Chloroflexia bacterium | reverse complement strand
GTCGCCCGCTTTCTGCAGCAAAGCACTCACATGGTCGAGGGAGCTCATGCCGTCGGTCTCGCCCGGCTGGGTGGCAACATTGCAAATATAAACCTTCAGCGCAGGTGAGGCAATCACGGCGCGGGCAATATCCTGCACCAGCAGGTTAGGGATAACGCTGGTGTAGAGGCTGCCGGGGCCAAGCACGATTAGCTCGGCCTCATCAATTGCCCGCAGCGCGTCGGGGTAGCCGGGCGCGTTGGCCGGTTCGGTCATCATGTGGGTGATGCGCCCGTGGCTGTGGCCCACATTCGACTCGCCGCGAATAATCGTGCCGTCGCTCATCTGTGCGCTGATAGTCAGGTTGGCAAGGGTGGTGGGCAGTACCCGCCCCTTCACCGCCAACACCCGCGACGACTCGCGCACCGCCTGCTCGAAGCTGCCAGTTATATCGGTTAGAGCAACGATGAACAGGTTGCCAAAGCTGTGACCCTCCAGACTGCCTTCCTTGAAGCGATACTGGAACAGCTCTCCCATCAATGGCTCGGTTTCGGCCAGAGCGACCAGGTTGTTGCGAATATCGCCGGGAGGCAACATCCCAAACTCCTCGCGGATGCGCCCGCTGCTACCGCCATCGTCGGCCATAGTTACCACGGCGGTCAGGTCGTCGGTCACTTGCTTCAGCCCGCGCAGCATGGTCGGCATTCCGGTGCCGCCACCAATGCAGACGATACGCGGGCCGCGTGGCTTAGGCGTGCTGGGGAAGCGATAGGCGTGGATTATATCCACCAGCGGTGCGCCTCGGCCATTGATCTTGCCGTTGGCATTGCCATTGGTGTTGCGATAGGCTGAACTGGCGCTTGCCGATTCATGTGTGCGTTCGCTCATCGCCTGCACCGCTTCTAGCACCCCCTTGCTTACCATGGTCAAAGCAATAACCGCCACCACCAGCCCTACACCGATGATCAGAATCTCGCGCCAGGGGTCGCCAATAAACTTTAGCGCAACTGTAGCCGCCGGATCACTGACCTTCAAATCGGGCGGCAGCGCCACATAGACGGCGCGGACGGCCACCGCCAGGCCGATGCTGACCAGCAGCAGGCCGAGCGTGAGCAAGGCTAGCCAGCGTTTGACGTGCATCCCTGGCAGCAGCCAGCGGCGAAGATTTTGCATGATTAGTTAACCAAACCTGCCTTCTATTCTGAATAATTGCTCTCAGCGGGCGGCTGAATTATACCATACCGCTATGGCGCGGGCAAAGATGCAACCTTTAGCCAACTCTCTTCGTCTATAGTATGGTGACCGCTTGCAGCCATTGGCGCAAAGGGCCAAAGTAATACCACTACGTCAAGGAGATGAAGTGTTTTCTGTAGGGGCGGACGGCTGCCCGCCCTGGTTCAATTTACACCATCTGCTTGGTTAACTAATATAACCCCTAACATAAAGGAGCATAAGATAAAATGAGACGTATCACTACGATAGTTGCAACGCTGATCGTGCTGCTCGGCCTGATATTCGTGGGTGGCAGCAGCTACCTACCCGCCACGGCGCAGAGCGACTCGCGCTACTTCAGCGAGACCGGTCATACGGTCAAGGCTGGCTTCCTCGCCTACTGGAATCAGCACGGCAGCCTAGCCCAGTTCGGCTACCCGCTCACTGATGAGTTCACCGAGGTATCCGACCTGAACGGCAAGCCCTATACCGTGCAGTATTTCGAGCGGGCGGTGTTCGAGTACCATCCTGAGAACCAGCCGCCCTATGACGTGTTGCTATCGCAGCTTGGCACCTACCGCCTGCACGAGAAGTACCCCAATGGCGTGCCTACCCCCGCCCCTGTGCCTGGCGCGAAGATTGACGCAGCCCTGAACGGTATCCTGATGTTCTCCACCGAAGAGGGCTATGCCGTCGGTAATGCAGGCAGCATCTACCATTACATCAACGCTAGCTGGCAGAAGGACGTGCATCTTACCCCCAACAATCTGCACGGTATCTACATTAGCCCCAAAGGACTCGGCTACGCAGTTGGCGACAAAGGCACGATGCTGGCCTTCAACGGGCAGTGGGGGGTGGTTAATTCACCAACCAGCGCCGACCTCTACGATGTAGATCAGTCCGACCTCGGTGTCTACTGGTTCGTCGGCAACGGTGTAATTGTGGAGAACAACATTGGCAAGTGGACTGTAACACCCACGCCTAACCATGCGACCCTGACCAGCATTGATATGGTCAATGCTGATGAGGGCTGGGCGGTGGGCTATATGTCCACTGATGGGCAGAGCGGCAAGGGTATCATCATGCACTACAGCAACGGCGCATGGCAGCAGTTTGGCGCACCGCTATCCACCTCGCTCAACCGCGTGCGGATGCAAGATGCCAACAACGGCTGGATCGTCGGCAACGGCGGCGCGATCCTGCACTACGCCAACGGCCAATGGACGACCATGAGCAGCGGCACCACCGCTGCGCTGCACGATGTCAGCGTGGTCAGCAATACCGAGGCGTGGGCGGTGGGTAGCGATCTGCTGCACTACCAGAATGGCGTGTGGAGCAAGGTTGCCAATCCAGTTGCGTCCAACGGCACCATCAACGCCCTAAGCATCCTGTTTGGCGCTAGCCCGCTCGAAGGCTGGGCGGTCGGCGCAAGCGGCAACCCCACCAATCCGGGCGCAATCCTGCACTTCCTCTCCGGTAACTGGAACACGTACACCGGAAAGTTAGGTTAGGTAATACCAATTCGCCAAGCAGGTAGTGTGTTTCCGTAGGGGCGGGCGGCGGCCCGCCCTGGTGCAATTTACACCATCTGCTCAGCTATCCTGTAACAAACAACGCCGCCCGTTTGCGTAAAGCGAATAAGGGTGGCGCTAGCTGCCCACGCCTACAATTTGCACCAAACCCCCAAAAGTGGTATAATTACGTTGAACAGACAACCCCTCCGCAGTTCTCCGAAAGTGGGCGCACCCCACTTTTTCTATTGCTTGAGAGGATCTAACATTTGCTGACACCCGCCAGCGCTGGCGGGTACGGAAGGTAAACCGCACCAATGAAGAGCGAACTATACGCCGCCATTGCCCAGATCGCTGCCGAACGCAGCATCCCCGCCGAGGTGATTATCGAGAGCCTGGAGGCGGCGCTACTTAGCGCCTATAAGCGGCAGGTCGGCGACAACGTCAACGCCACCGTTAAAATTGAACCGAAAGATAGCGTGGGCGCAAGGGTGTTTGCCCACAAGCTGGTGGTCGAGGGGCCAACCGAGGACATCAACCAGATCACGCTGGATCAGGCCAAGAAGCTGAAGGCCAGCGTCAAGCTGGGCGACACTATTGACGTGGAAAGCACCCCCAACGACTTTGGCCGCATCGCAGCGCAAACCGCCAAACAGGTGGTGTTGCAGCGCATCCGTGAGGCCGAGCGCGACCAGGTATATAGCGAATATTACGACCGCGTGGGCGACATCATCAACGGCACGGTGCAGCGTCAGGAGCAGCACGCACTGGTGCTGGAACTGGGTAAGGCCGAGGCGATCCTGCCCGAAGGCGAACAGGTGAAGAGTGAACGCTATCGCCTGGGCCAGCGGCTGAAGGTTTATCTAGTCGAGGTGCAGAAGAGCCATCGTGGGCCAGCCCTGGTGGTCAGCCGCACCCATCGCAACCTGCTGCGCCGCCTGTTCGAGCTTGAAGTGCCGGAGATCTTCAATGGCACGGTGGAGATTAAATCAATCGCCCGCGAACCCGGCACCCGCTCCAAGGTGGCAGTGGCCGCCCGCCAGGAAGGGGTGGATCCGGTCGGCTCCTGCGTGGGAATGCGCGGCATCCGCATCCAGAACATCGTCAACGAACTTTACGGCGAGAAGATAGACGTGGTGCAGTGGAGCGAAGACCATGGCAGCTTCATCGCCAACGCCCTCAGCCCCGCCCAGGTGGTTAGCGTTGACCTGAACGAAGAGGATAAGACGGCTACCGTCGTCGTGCCGGAGCGACAACTGTCGCTGGCGATTGGCAAGGAGGGGCAGAACGCCCGCCTTGCCGCCAAGCTGACCGGCTGGCGGATTGACATCAAGAGCGCCAGCGCGGGCATCCGCGAAGAGGAAGACGAGTTTGCCCGCCGCGCCCGCGAGGCGCTGGGTGGCGCAAGCCTGAGTGATGCCAGCTTTAGTGACATGACTATCCCCGACTTTAGCGCGGCAGCGGCGCAAGCTGACCAGCGCCGCACCGTGCGCGAGGATAACACTATCATCTACCAGGGCAACGTTTATGGCCCACTTGAGGATGAGGAACTGGCGGGCGAACACGTCTATCTCTCCGAGCGCGACGGCAACCTGCGGGTACGCACCGCCAGCCGACTGCTTGGTAGCTTCCCGCTGCAGCCGCCCAACCCTGATGCCAGCGCCGACGAGGAAGAATGAGAATCTTAGCAAGCACCCTCTCTCCTTGTGGGAGAGAGGGGGGGTGAGGGGTAGCGCGAAGTGAACAGCATAGCGCACAATTAACTATGACAACCGCCGTAGCACAACCGATACCAGCAAAGAAGGGCAAGCCCCAGCGAGTCAAGCACGTGCCGACCCGCACCTGTGTGGCCTGCAAGAAGAGCGAAGCCAAGCGTGGCCTGGTGCGTATCGTGCGTACCCCCGAAGGACGGGTGGTAGTTGACGAACGCGGCAAAGCCAACGGGCGCGGCGCGTATCTCTGCCGCGATCGGTCCTGCTGGGAGGCGGGCTTGAAGAAAGGCGCACTGGCGCGGGCGCTGAAGGTGACAATCAGCGCCGAAGATAATGCTGCGCTACTTGCCTATATGGAGAGCATCCCCGTAGGCGAGGATGAAGGAGAGGAGCAACCAAGGTGAACGCACCAAGCCCTACCCAGGCTTATACAACTGATAACCATGCAAGCCAGGTGCCAGCGTTGCGTTCCGCAAAGGAACACGCCTGCGTGCCAACCAGCCAGATCAGCGAACCAAGATGATTAACTGAGCGACAAGCTGGATAGCTATTGCTGCCTGCAAGTGGATTGCTTGCGGCTGGCCTGGGCTTGCAAGTCTGAAGCGCAATCGCTTCGACAATGGCCCAGGCTGTTTTTGTCTGTCGCCATTGATTTTAGGAATCCCTGATAAATAATACCAGATTGAAGCATATGAGGAGGCAGTAACAATGAGTGAACAAAACGGTAACGGGCCAAAACCCCCTAATCCTAATGGCGCGTCCGCCGAGGACGATATTACAAGTTTGCCCAAGAACGTGCGCGAGCTATCGCGGCCCGCACCACCAACTACCCAGCGGCCCGCGCCGCGTCCTGGCCCACGTAGCCTGGGCGACAACACGGCGTGGCGGCCCAATGGTCCCGGCGGCGGCGGCAATCGCGGCCCCGGCGGCCCCGGCGGCCCCGGCGGCCCCGGCGGCCCCGGCGGACCTGGTGGGGGTAATCGTGGCCCCGGTGGGCCGGGCGGAGGCGGCTTTGGCGGCGGTCAACGTGGCCCCGGTGGGCCGGGCGGAGGCGGCTTTGGTGGCGGTCAACGTGGCCCTGGTGGGCCGGGCGGAGGCGGCGTTGGTGGCGGTCAACGTGGTCCTGGTGGCCCCGGCGGAGGCGGCTTTGGCGGCGGTCAACGTGGCCCTGGTGGGCCGGGCGGGGGCGGCTTTGGCGGCGGTCAACGTGGTCCTGGCGGCCCCGGCGGGGGCGGCTTTGGCGGCGGTCAACGTGGCCCCGGCGGTGGCCCAGGACGAACTGGCGGCGGAGGCGGCTTTGGTACAGCGCCTGCCGGTGGTCGTCCCCCTCAGCAGCGCAGCCGTACTGCCGACCGCGATCATCGCGCCAGGCGTGATGCTTATGAGAATCGCACCCCTGAGAGTGATGCCGCGCTGCGTAATAGTCGTTCACCTCTGGGCAACGCTCGTCCGATGGGCGGCGGCAGCGCCCTGCTGGAGCGCCCCCGCACCATCGTCGAACTTCCCGTCCTTATGTCGGTCAAGGAACTGGCTGACGAACTGAACGTGGGTTCGGGCGTGATTATCGGCGAACTGATGAAGAATGGAATGATGGCGACCATCAATCAGGAGATTGACTACGATACCGCCTATCTGGTTGCCACCGACCTCGGCTTCGACGTTCGTGAACTCAAGGTTGTAATTGATGAGAACATGGTGCCGCCCACCCCGGAGATGATTGCCGAGGCGATCAAGAGCGACAGCAATGCAATTCCCCGCCCGCCGGTCGTCACCATCATGGGCCATGTAGACCATGGCAAGACTAAACTGCTCGACGCAATTCGCTCGGCCAATGTGGCCGCTACCGAAGCGGGCGGCATCACCCAGCACATTGGCGCATATCAGGTCGAGGTGCAGGGCAAGAAAGTGACCTTCCTGGATACCCCCGGCCACGAGGCGTTCACCGCCATGCGGGCGCGGGGCGCACGCGCCACCGACATCGCTGTGCTGGTGGTCGCCGCCGACGATGGAGTAATGCCGCAGACGCTGGAAGCGGCGGCCCACGCACAGGCAGCCAAGGTGCCGATCGTGGTGGCGGTCAACAAGATTGACCGCGAGGGCGCGAACCCGGAGCGGATCAAGAACCAGCTTGCTGAAATCGGGCTGGTGCCGGAGGAGTGGGGTGGCGAAACCCCCTACGTCAATGTTTCCGCCAAAATGGGCATCGGCATCACCGACCTGCTCGATGTGCTGCTACTGGTGGCCGAAATTGCCGAACTAAAGGGCAACCCGGCCAAGCCTGCGGTTGGCACCATCATCGAAGCGCGTATGGATCGGCAGCGCGGCCCGCTGGCAACTGTGCTGATCCAAAACGGCACGCTCAACCTGAACGACCCTATCGTGGTCGGCAGCGTGTTCGGGCGGGTCAAGGCGCTACGCGACGATAAGGAACGGCGAATGCGTAAGGCCGAGCCTGGCACTCCGGCAGAGATCCTAGGCCTCAGCGAAGTGCCACAGGCGGGCGACATCCTGCAGGTTATGCCCAACGATGAAACCGCCCGCGTGGTGGCCCACGCCCGTTCGCTACAGCGCCGCGCCGATGCGGTGCAGACCGTTACCAAGCCGGTCGGCCTCGAAGACCTGTTCAGCCAGATTGAAGCGGGCAAGGTCAAAGAGGTTCGCATCATCCTCAAAGCCGACGTGCAGGGTTCAATCGAAGCGATTACCCAGGCGCTCACCAAGCTCTCCAACGACAAGGTCAACGTGCGGATTATCTACAAGGGAACGGGCGCAATCGGCGAGAGCGATGTCAACCTGGCAACCGCTTCCGGCGCAATCATTATCGGCTTCAACGTTCGCCCCGACCCTATCGCCCGCCGCGCCGCCGACACCAACCACGTAGATATTCGATTCTACAACATCATCTACAACCTGATTGACGACATCAAGGCAGCCATGACTGGTATGCTCGACCCCACCTATCAGGATGTGATTGACGGCGACGGATCGGTGCGCTCGGTCTTCCGCTTGCCCAAAAACGAGCAGGTGGCAGGCATCATCGTCAACGACGGCAAGCTGACCCGCAACCTTACCGTGCGGGTGCTGCGTAGCGGCACGGTAGTCTTCGATGGCGGGGTTGCCAGCCTGCGCCGCTTCAAGGACGATGTGCGCGAGGTTGCCGCTGGCTACGAGTGCGGAGTCGCGCTCGAAGGCTTCAATGACTTCCGCGATGGTGACACGCTAGAGTTCCACCACCGCGAGATGGTAAAACCAACCGCCTAGCGGCGAGTTCTAAGTTTTGAGTTTTGAGTTTTGAGTTTCGGGCTAGAAGGTAAGGCATTGATGTCGCCACCTGCTAACTCAAAACTCATCACTCAAAACGCAAAACTCACCGGAGGTGATCTTTGCCTGGAAAATCCAACAATCGGCGGCCTACGCAGGTGGGGGAGGCGATTCAGCGCGAACTAGGTGATCTGCTGCTGCGAGGGCTGAAGGATCCGCGGCTCGGCTTCGTCACCATCATGGGTGTGGAGGTCAGCCCCGACCTGAAACACGCCCGCGTCTTCGTTAGCGCCCTGGGCAGCGACGAGGAGCAGCAGGCTAGCATGACCGCGCTGATCAGCGCACGGGGCTGGCTGCGCCACGAGCTGGGCCAGCGCATGGATTTGCGCTACACCCCCGAACTGCAGTTTCGCGCCGACTCCACCAACGCTACCGCCGACCGCATCAATCGTTTGCTGCTAGAGACAAGGACTGAGGACTGAGGATACAGTCCTCGGCTTGCATGGCAAGCCGAAACTTGCTATAATTGCGCGGCTTTGTACCATCATTACTTTGACCTAGATTGATAGTGGGAGGGAAATAACACTTAGATATGATGCTTCACTCAATCCTCGGCAATGCCCTTACTTTGGGCCAGCACGCAGCAGTGGCGTTCAAGCCGCTGGCTCAAACTACCACCAGCACCATTGCCAGCGGAGTCGCCACTGCAACCAGCGCGGTTGCCGCCGCCACCCCTACTGGCAGCATCCTCAATCAGATTACCAGCGTGCCAGCGACCCCCATTGCCGCCGCCGCCACTACGGGCAGCAGCTTCGGCCTGCACAATCCGCTCGACTATGGCTGGCTGACCAGTACTCCCAATCCGGCGATGGGGCCGTTCGCCTGGTTGTTCTTCCTCATCTGCCTGGTTGTTTTCCTCGGTTCACTCTACTTCCTGATCATCGCCCGCAGCCAGTACCGCGATACAAATAGCCTGAACTATCGGGTGGTCAACAAGTATGCGCCCTGGTTCCTGGGGGTTGCTGCCATCGGCCTGTTCTTTGTGCTACTTCGCCTACCGATCTGGCCTGGCGGTAAGGATTCCAACGGTAACGTTATAGTTAGCTCGTTCGAGTTTGGCGGCCAGCGGGTCTGGTTCTACCTCGTTTTCCTTACCCTGATTGGTCTTGCGGTCTGGTTCTTCCGCTATTACCCCACCAAGTACCGCGCCGACCTCGCCGACTGGCAGAAGCGGGCAGTGAAACGCCAGTACGACCCCACCGCAGTACGCCGGGCGGGCCTGACCACCACCCCTGGCGGCAGTCCCACCGGGGTCAAGCGGCGACCACGACGTTAGCACCACGCTTGTCTGTTAGCGTAAGACACCCCACGTTTGATCAACAAAGCCCCAGCAGGGGTTGGGGAGAATCTTGTCATACGCCAATGCTGAAGCCCAGATTATTCAAGCCCCCAGCGGGGGTTGGGGGAGAATCTTGTCTTACGCCAATGCTGAAGTTGGTAGGTTTTTAGTGCCTACCCCCAGCATTATCGCGCTTCAGGATTTCTCCCCCAACCCCCGCTGGGGGCTTAGATTTGTGCCTACCCCCAGCATTATCGCGCTTCAAGATTTCCCCCCCAACCCCCGCTGGGGGCTTAGATTTGTGCCTAC
>JBBRMT010000188.1:0-9324 GCA_038230695.1 Chloroflexia bacterium | reverse complement strand
TGGGGTAATCAAATCAATGGAAGAACAGAAACACCCACCAATTGCCGAAACCCAGATCCGCGTGCGTTATGCCGAGACTGACCGCATGGGGCGGGTTTATCAGGCCAACTACTTCGTCTGGTTCGAGGTGGGGCGCACCGAGATGTTTCGCCAGTTCGCGGGCCGTGCCTACCGTGAGGTGGAGGAGCAGGGATTGTTTCTGCCCGCCACTGAGTGCCACTGCAACTTCTACGCGCCCGCCGATTATGACGACCTGCTGACTATCCGCTGCTGGGTGGGCGAACTGGGCAAGGTGCGGGTACGCATCGAATACGAGATCATCAACGCCATCACCGGCGTGCGCCTCGCCAGCGGCCATACCATCCATGCCTTCACCAGCAAGGAGGGCAAAATCCTGCGCCTGCGCGATATGCCTGCCGCTTATGAGGCAATGGCCCGCACTGCCGGAGAGTTTTGAGTTTGAGTTTTGAGATGGAGATTCAGTAGGGGCGAACTGTTGTTCGCCCTGCTCCCTTCCCTATCCAGGGGGGGGGTTGGAGTGAGGGAGAATTATGCCGAAAAACAATAATCAAGATAACCGACCAGGCGGCAATCGTGGGTCGGATGGTGGGCGACCACCGCAGGGTGGCGAAGGGCGACGGCCCGCGCCAGCGGCTAAGGAACCGACCCTGGAGGAGGCGCTCGACACCATGCTGATGCAGGATTGGTTTCGCAGCGGGGTGGCCGAGGCGCTTGCCAGTCTACTTGAATCGAACACCGCACCAGCAGATGTGCGCGACTGGATGCGACGGCGACTGAGTGGGTTGCTCGAAGAAGGTGGCGAGGAGCGGCGCGAAATCCTCGAAGGCTGGGCCGAGGATGCCCGCCAGATGCAGGAGATGATGCGCGACTTCCAGGGGCAGTATCAGGAGTTGCAGAAGCTGATCAGCAGCGAGCAACGTCAGTTCGACGCGCTCATCACCCGATTGCGGAAATAATACTTCGGGCTGCAGTGCTAATCCGCCCGGCCCACCATATAGGCCAAACACACCGGAGAAGATCAGCGAAAAGGTAATCGCAATCACCACCAGAATGATGACGAAGATAAGTGCGCCCCGCGACATACCAACCTGTTGTGGATGCTGCGGCGGGGTATCTGCGGTTGACTGCTCGTTGGCTTGTGGATTCTGTTTCTCGTCCATATCTGTTATCCTCTGGCGACAAGGTAGTTGCGATCGATGGTGATGCGCTTCAACATTCACCTTCACCAAACCTCTCCCTTCAAGGGAGAGGCTTTTTGCTGATGTGCTAGTATTCCAGGTATGCTGGGGTACGTCGCTGCCATGATTCCATGCGGGCTTCGATCAGGTAGGTTGGCTGGGCCAGGCTGGGCGATGGCACCATGGCGTTGAGCTGGTTGATCTTGACGTTTAGCTTGGCAAGGCTTTCGCGGTAACTCTGGGTGGCGCGGTTATGCTGCGCCTTGAGCCGCTCGAGCTCAGAACGTAGCTTGATAATTGGCAAATCGGGTAGCGCGGCCATTCGCTCACTGAGCCAGACAAAGTGCTGTTCGACGAAGCGGTTGAGGCGTTCGCGATCGCCTTCGACCTCGTTTGCCAGCGCGGCCCAGTCGGGCAGCATTCCGTTGTGGCGCAGCATACTATAGGCCATCCGCATCTCGGCCTTGATGAAAGGGTTGCTGTATTCGTCTGGCCCCTGACGTTTACCCGTCCCCTTCAGGTTGTCGAACTCGCCGCGCTCCATCGCCTCCTGGATCCGCCGCTCTGCCAGCGCACCCCATTTATCCTCACCATGCGCCGCAAGAATCGCCTCTTTGCGGGCTTCATCATCAAACAGTTCGTCGCGTTGCATTGCTTGCACCCCCCGGTTTGATCTTGTGATGTGCTTCACAATAACCATTATAGCAAAATAGGCAGCAATTATCCAGATAATATAGCAATAGCAAGGAGGCGGGATGCTATCCATCACCGCCCCCACTTATTTATGGCCGGGTTGTCATGCACAGACGTAGTATGGGCAAGAACCTGATAGTGGCACATTGCAGCTTTGCCGCTTATCCTATGGAGGCGCTTGCCAGGCTTACTGCATGGCTTTTCAATTGCCGTTTATGATGACCGGTGCGTTGATGATTACCGGGGCATCACTGCCGCTGCTGGCCGCCTCGATGCGACCACTGAATACCAACGCCAGTATCTGTAGGAACTTGAACACATTCTCACCTCCTTTACAGACAGATTAGATTAAGTTCGTTGTTGCAGTTGCATCATATAACTATAACATTATCGTTGTCAATAGTTTATCCACAATATGACTGAACTTACCCTCATAGCTACAGCACCATCTCTGCTCAATGGATTTACTAGAGACAGGTTGCAAGGTCTGGGTCGGTTCTAGCATAGTCGCAATAGAGAGCGTTAGACTTAAGTACCGTCCTGACAATTGCAATAGCTCCCACACAATCGTCCAACAGGGCAAGCGTGCAGGCAATATTGTAGCGGAACTGGTCCGATCCATTTACCTTGTCGGTTTCACTGTAACATAGCTCATCAAGCAGTTGACGAGCCGCATCTCTGTCACCCTGTAGCGCTTTGATGCGGGCAATACCGCTAGCAGCCAGGGTACGAAGTTCGGTTCGTCCAATCGCGGTTGCCAGATCATGAGCTTGACTGTAATGGCTGAATGCTAGTTCTGCGTGCTGCTGCCGATAATACGTGCTAGCCAGGGCGCAGTAAGCTTCGGTTTGAAGAGACCTGCTGCCTATTTGCTCGGCAATTTCAAGCGAACGCTTTGCATGACTTAGCGCCTGTTCCAAGTCGTCCAATACGCAGTAGATGTTACTGAGATAGCCCAACCAGATAGCCAGAGTGTGGCGATCACCAATCTGTAGGGTAATAGCAATAGCCTGACTGTAATAATCAATGGCGATTTCGGCCTCACCCATAACGCTGTAAATGAAACCCAACCCCCCCAACCAGATGCACTGGTTACGGCGGTCGTTGGCTTCTTGGGCAATTACTAGCGCACGTTCGTAATAGCTAATCGGCTGAACTTTGTCGCCCATCATTTGGAGAACCAGACCCAGGTTACCGAGGCACACACCTTCAGTGCGGCGGTCGCCCAGTTGCCTGGCAATATCGAGCCCTTGATTATAACAGGTCAGCGCATCCTGCAATTGACCAAGCGTACGATAAACGTTGCCAATGCTGTTTAGCCAACGTCCTTGCAAGCCCAGCTCCTCTAGCTGAACAGCCAGCGCCAGCGCTCGACTGTATTGCACAAGCGAAGCCTGGGCATTGCCTTCCCTAAAATAAGCGGTTCCCAAGTAGCCGAGCCACATACCCTGTGCGAAGAAATCGTCATTGTCATCCGACAGTTTCACCGCCTGCTGGTAACACTCTAGCGCCAAACCAAGTTCGCCGAGCCGCTCGTTGGCATGGCCCAGCCTGCCCCACGCGCCCGCTGCATCGCTGCCCCACAGATGATTGGTAAGTGGCTGATAGAGTGGGCGGCGGGCGGCGTTCTCGCCCCAGCGATCCAGCGCGTCGTCAAGTGTAAGCTGTAGGTCGCCTTCACGCTGGGCGATGATGCGGTTGGTGAGGGCATAGGCGGCGGTATAATCCTGAGCCTGAACGTAATGGTAATGGGCATCGAACACAGGGCGCAGATCGGCAATTGCACTGGGTTGGAGTGGCAACAACTGGGCGGCGTAATAGTCGCCCGCTGTATGATGTCGTTGGCGGCGTTCGGTATGCAGCAGAGTGCTGTATGCCACCTGTTGAGTTAGCGCGTGCTTGAAGCTATACTCGCCGTCGCCCACTGGGCGTACCATCTCGCGGTACTGCAACACAGTGAGCATTGCTTGCAAGTTGGCGCTATCCGTCGTTTCATCAAGCATCGCCGCCAGGGCGGCGATATCGAAGCGGCGGCCTAGCACAGCGGCCACCTGCAAGGCATGGCGGGCGGCGGGATCGAGCGCATCCACACGGGCGCTGATTACCCCAACCAGCGTGGGCGGCACTTCCACGCTGTCGGCATCGTCCCGCGCCCGCCACACTTCGCCGTCACGGTAGATAGCTCCGCTATCAATCATGCTGCGGATTACCTCCTCGACGTAGAAAGGGACACCATCGGCGCGAGTGAGGATCAACTGGCGCAAGCGAGCAGGCATCCCTTCCACGCGCAGCAGGGCGCTGACCAGTTCGCTGCTGTCGCTCTGGTTGAGCGGCTGCAAGGTGAAGGTAACGGCCTGTGCATCTGCAACTGCCTGCCGCAGCGTTTGCTCCCCCCCACTACCATCGGAGCGCGAACAGCCAATAATCAGCAGGCCGGGCCGGGGCGGCTTCGCCATCAGGGTATCGAACAAGGTAAGGCTGGGTTGGTCGGCCCAGTGCAGGTCGTCGAGCGCGATTATAAGTGGCTGGCGCAGAGTAAGTGCATCGAGCAAACGCTGAACGCTGTAGGCGATCAGGCGACGGCTCTCTGCTTCACTGCCTGTTGCTCCCCCGATGCCAAGCAGACGGCACAGACCGGTGTATACTTCGTCCGACTGCTCTACCAGGCCCGCCAGCTTTGCCTGCAACTCATGCTGCAAAGCCCCCGTGTCCTGCTCCTGCAAACCGCAGAGACGGCGAATCACATTGCGCCAGGGGTAATAATCGGGCGGCTGACCGTAGCTGAGGCAGCGTCCCTCGGCCCAGATAATGCCGGGCTCGCTACTTACAAATGCACGTAGTTCCGCTAGCAGCCGACTCTTGCCCAGGCCGGGATCGCCGAATACCGCCGCCACCGCGCCACGTTGTTCGATATGCCCGATCATCTCGCGGATAGCGGCAATCTCGATGTCGCGGCCAATCAGGGGGGCGTGCAATCCCTCCAGCCCACGTATCTGATTGCTCTCGCCAACTGCTTCGACGACGCGGTAAACGCGCATCTGTTGATTGCGCCCCTTGCCGCTGGTGCTGCCGCGCTGCTCCCAGCGAAACAGCGGGGCGGTGAAGCGGTAGGTCGCCTCGCTGACCGCTACCTCGCCCGCACCCGCCAACTGCTCCACCTCGGCGGCAAAGTTGACGGTATCACCCATCACGCTGAACTGCCGCCCTGCGCCCCCCACCTGGGTCTGTCCGGTTACTGCCAGCCCGGTGTTGATGCCAATATGCAGACCAACCCGCGCCCCGGCCAGTGGCTGCTGTGCGTTGACGAAGCGGTTGAATTGTTCGCACATCGCCAGCCCGCAACGCACCGCCCGCGCCGGGTCATCCTCATGCGCCACCGCTGTGCCAAATAGAGCCAGCAACGCATCACCCAGGTAGGTGTCTACATGCCCGCCAAACTCCTCCACCACTGGCACCATTACCCTGAAGCACTGGTTGACGAAGCTGGTGACTTGCTCCGGATCGAGGTTCTCGGATAGAGCAGTGAAGCCCGCAATGTCGGCCAGTAGCACCGTTACCTGGCGACGTTCGCCCTGATGCGGCAGTGGTTTGGTGCGCGAAATGGGCAACTCGGCCCCGCACTCGCCACAGAAGCGGTGCGTAGGCAGGTTGATAGTGTTGCAGGCGGGACATTGCATCTTACTAACCCCGTATCTAGTGCTGGCGTGGCCGATACTGTGCTGGTCAATAACATTGTAACCCAGCACGGAGCGGATGGTCAAGTAACAAACTTGACACAAGAATGTCGCCTACGTTACACAATCGCTCGAAAACCACCCCTCACCCACACACTAAACTAAGCCCGCGCCGATGGGCGGGTCGGTTAGCAGCGCGGAGGGCGCGGTGGGGAACGACCCGCCAGCGGATTTGGTAAAACGGATGAAGCGGATTTAGGCCGATGTAGGGGCGCATGGCATACGCCCTGTTGCCAACTGTTAATGCTGAGGATGGATTGCCGATGGCAGTTGCGATGAGCATGGGTAGGTGGCGAATTCCCCCCTCACCAACCTACCCACAGGGAACTCAACAAGTGGGTTTCCCCAGCGGCGAGAGGCTTAAGGTTGACACGCTTCAGCCGTTAGTCCTCTGCCCCGCAAACGTCTGGCAATTCACACCAGCAAAAAGCCTCTGCCCCGCATACATCTGGCAATGCACGCCAGCAAAAAGCCTCGCCCCAGCGGGGAGAGGTTTGGTGAGGGGAGAGCTTGCCACCTGTCAATGCTATTTGAAATAACTTGCACTCGGCCAGGATTGTACTACGAACAGGGCTGAATGGCAGGCCGATGCCCACTCTCACTATCAGTTTCACCCCACCCCCATGTCAAACTGAAAGTGAAAGTGATAGTGGCTATTCCACCCCTCGCGGCACATTCTCACTATCAGTTTCACCCCACCCCAGTGTCAAACTGATAGTGATAATGATAATGGCTGACCGTTCCCCTCCATGTTCCACTAATCGCTGACGAACTATTGACTTATCGGTGTGGTTCTGCTATTATAAGCACATCCCCCATCTGATTTCGCCCTCGGTATCGGTAAAAAGTAAGGAGGTAGGCCAATGGAGTTTTATGATGTTCGCCACCGCAAGAAGGTGGACGTTCCCGAGTCGGATGTCCGCAAGACCAGCTATACACGCACTACCAAGAACGGCAGCACCCAGACCCGCTATGCGGTGCGGGCCAAGACCAAGGTGGAGGGAGTAGAGGTAAGCCTGACCAAGTTTATCAGCAAGGCTGAGTTCGACCGCCTACCCATGGCCGAGGAGAAGTTAGCCTTTCCAGGGATGATGCCCCGCTAAGTAAGAAGGAGCCTGCAATGGTCGCAGGCTCCTTTTGATTTGCCAACCGCTGGTTGTCTCGCTGCTTGCTAATCAGCTAGCCCTGCAACAGCCGCCTGTGGTGAGGCTTCCACCAGGTGCGGAACTCGCCGTTGCCCGCTCACCCGCCGCTTCAGCCCGTCCACCAGGCTGTAGACCACTGGCACCACTACCAGCGTCAGCAACGTAGAGCTGAACAAGCCACCAATCACTACGATTGCTAGATTGGCAGCAATCAAGCTACCACTGCTGGAACTCAGAGCCAATGGCATCAGCGCCAGAATGGTCGCCACCGCCGTCATCAGGATGGGGCGCACCCGGGTGCGGCCCGCCTCCAGCAGCGCCTTGTTGGTCTTCAAACCCTTTTCCTTCATCTGCTCCACCAGATCAACCAGCACAATCGCGTTAGTCACCACGATGCCAACCAGCATCAGCAGGCCAATCAGCGCGGAGATGTCAATCGGGCGGTTGGTGATGAACAGCGCGGGGAAAGCGCCGATGCTCGCCAGCGGCAGCGCGAAGAGGATAATAAACGGGTCAATCAGGCTGCCAAACACAACCACCATCACCAGATAGACCAGCAGGATGGCAATCGGCAGGGCGAAGAGCAGGTTGCTGAAGCCGCCGCCCAGTTGCGCGAAAGTGCCACCCAGTTGCTGCGACACCCCGGCAGGGAAGTTGATCGCCGCCAGTTGCTTGTTAATCTCCAACTGCACCGGCCCAGTGCTGGCGGCGGTGATGTCGCCGGAGATGTTCACAGTCAGCTTCTGGTTGAAGCGTGTCACCGTCACTGGCCCATCCGCTGGGGTAATGGTTGCCACATCGCCAAGCGTCAGCTTCGATCCCGCTGCCCCAATCGGCAAAGCCTTCAGCTTATCCACACTGTTCAGCGTGTCTGGTGAGAAGGCAAGTTGCACATTAATTAGCCCGCCGTTGTCGCCCAGTTTCACCTGCGTTGCCGTCACGCCGGATAGCATCTGGCGAATCGTACCGGCAATCTGCGCGGTGGTCTGCCCCGCCAGTATCGCTTTGTTGGGGTCAACCTGCACGTCCAACTCTGGCCTCGCGGTCTGCACATCGCTGCTCAGGTTGGCAAGCCCACTTACGCCGCTCAATGCTTTCAGCGCCATGCCACTCGCCAGCTGCAGGCTGGCCTGGTCGTTGCCAGTCAGCACGATTTGCACATGGTTGGTTGAAGGCCCGTTGTTGAGCGGCTGTATCGTGATTTTGTCGTTACCGGCAATTGCGCCAAACTTCGCCCGCAAGTCCGTGATGCTGGCCGCAAGGTTGGTGGCGGGCTTGAAGCGCACCTGTATCTGGGTGCTGGTGCTGCCCCCGCCCGCTAGCGCTGCCTGTAGCGCCCCCGTCGAACTGCCGCCCCCGTTGTTAATCGTGGTTTGGTATATACCTACCTGATTGGCCGGGTCGCTGAGGATCTGCTCCACCTTGATCGTCTTATCGTTCAAGCTCTGCACGCTGCCGCCCGCCGCAGGCTGGATGCTGACCGTCGCCACTACGTCGGTCTGCGCGGGCAGGAAGCTGGTGGGGATGGCGGCGGTAAGCGCCACACTGCCGAAGAACAACAGCACCGCGATGAGCAAAGTAAGTTTGCGATGGTTTAGCGCCCAGGTCAGGGTCGGGGTGTAGACGCGCTGAATGACCGTATCTTTCTGCGCCGCCCGGATGCTCTTGCCGCGCAGGAATATACGTGCCAATACCGGAATGACGGTAAGGGCAATCAGCAAGCTCGCCAGCAGGGCGAAGGTCACGGTTAGCGCGAACGGCAGGAAGATTTCGCCAATCAAACCGCCGACCAGGCCGATGGGCAGGAATACCGCCACTGTTGTCAGCGTGCTGCTGGTAATTGCGGTTGCCACCTCCTTGGTGCCGGTAAAGGCGGCCACGCTGATGTCTTCACCATTCTGTACGTGGCGATAAATGTTCTCCAGCACCACAATGCTGTCGTCTACCACCCGTCCCACCGCGATCGCCAGGCCCGCGAGGCTGAAGATGTTCAGATTCAGGCCGAACTGACCCATTAGGATCAGGGCAAGCAGGATGGAGAGGGGGATACTGATTGCCGTAACCAGCGTGGTGCGGATGTTGCGGAGGAAGAGCAGGATGACCAGCACGGCAAACAGCGCGCCAATCAGCCCCTCCTTAATCAGTTCGTTAATGCTACTTTCAATGTAGGTTGATTGATCCTGGATGGTCTCGACTTTTACGCCAGCAGGCAAACTCAAGCCAGCCAGCGCATCATGAACCTTGTGGGCAATCTGGACGGTGTTGCCATCCTTCGTCTTGGCGACAGCGATGCCCACTGCTGGCTGGCCGTTGGTGCGGGCAATCGTCGTCCCAGGCGCATCAGCCAGCGTAATGGTCGCCACATCGCTCAACTTAATCGGCTGGGGCTGCAAAGCGGCGGAGGTTACGCCGGTTGTCGGCCCGTTGCTGCCAGGGATAGCGCCACCAGCGCCGCCGGGGATAGCGCCACCAGCGCCGCCGGGAATAGCGCCACCAGCGCCGCCGGGGATTGCGCCGCTGGTGGCGCCCGCTGGCAGCTTGACCCCGACAATC
>JBBRMT010000187.1:0-9325 GCA_038230695.1 Chloroflexia bacterium | reverse complement strand
GCGCGGCCAGCACCACCAGCTTGGTCAGTTGCCCGCGCGTGATCGGGCGGTTGGGCAAGTAGCAGGGCGGGGTTGCGCCTACCGCGATGCAGCTTGCTGCGTCGAAGCCGCTGAGGATACCGGCATGGTAGCCACTCTCGATGTAGAGATAGGCGAAGTAACCGGGTGGCACGTCGGTGAATGATTGACCGCCGGTTGGGGTAAACAATGGCACACCAAAACCCAGCACCACAATCTTGGCGAACTGCCCGCGGGTGGCGGTGCCATCCGGCGTATAGTGGGTTGCATCGGTGCCATTGATCACGCCGTGACAGTTCAGATAGTGGATTGCCACATAGAAGACGTTGCCATCAATGTCTACGAAGGGATTGGCGCAATCGGTTGGGGTAATGGTCGGGCCGCCGGAGGTGGGCGACGGAGTTGGCGTATCAGTCGGACCACCAGGAGTATTGGTTGGCGCGGGTGTGCTGGACGGTAGCGGGGTGTTGGTGGACACAGGTGTACTAGTCGGGCCGCCGGGGGTATTGGTCGGCAGCGGGGTGTTGGTTGCCGCAGAGGGCGTGCCAGTTGGAGTAATGGTGGCGGTTCGAGTAGCGGTTGGTGGCGTGCCGGTCATGGTTGGGGTAGCGGTGAGGCTGCTACAGGTGTTCAGCAGCACCGAGACACTGCTGGAATTATTGTTCGCCACCGCCAAATCAGGTTTACCATCAAGATTGAAATCACCCGCCGTCACGCCTTGGGGTTGATCTCCCACTGCGAAGTTGATGGCGGGCTGGAAACTGCCATCGCCGTTGCCGAGCAGCGCCGAGAGATTGTTGGAGCCAAAGTTAGCGGTGGCAAGGTCGGGCTTGCCATCAAGGTTGAAGTCGGCGATCGCCACTGACATCGGCTGAGTGCCAACTGCGTAATTAACCGCAGGCAGGAAGGTGCCGTCACCGTTACCGAGCAATACTGATATATTGTTGCTGCTACCGTTCGACACCGCAAGATCGGGCTTGCCATCAGCGTTGAAATCGCCCACCACCACGCTCTGGGGGTAAGTGCCGACTGTATAGTTGACCGCAGGCTGAAAGGTGCCGTTGCCGTTACCCAGCAACACCGATACGCTGCCATTGGCTGTTACCAAATCGAGCTTGCCGTCGCTGTTGAAGTCGCCGACCGCGATTGAGGTTGGGTGGTTGCCGACTGGGTAGTTGACGGCGGGCTGAAAGCTGCCAGCACCATTGCCGAGCAGTACGGAGACACTGCTGGAGTTATAGTTGGCGGCAGCAATGTCGAGCTTGCCATCGCCGTTAAAGTCGGCCACCACCACCGCATCGGGTTGATTGCCAACTGTCTGTTGCGCCGCAAGGCCGAAGCTGCCGTCGCCATTGCCGAGCAGCACCCAGACGGCAGATGCGCTAATACTTGCCACCACGATGTCGGGCTTGCCGTCGCGGTTGAAGTCGCCGACCGCGACCGCCGCCGGACGGCTGAATACATCACTGTCGATCGGTGAACCAAAGCCGCCGGTGCAGTTGCCGAGCAACACCTCTACGCCATGAAGGGCATAGTTGACCAACAGCAGGTCGGGCTTGCCATCGCGGTTGAAGTCGCCGACCGTAATTACGATGGGGGTCATGCCAGTGGGAACATCGCTTCGCGCAAAGTTCACCCCGCTGCAGCTGGTCAAGCTGGCTGGAGCATCAGGATGTGAGGCAATAGCGGGTTGAACCTGCCCCCCTGCTCCACTGGGACTGTAGCCGAGTAGCCCCAGGGTTGCCACGATTGTGAGCATAACTGCCAGGGTTCGTTTTGGCATTATCAGCCTCCTTATCTCTGCTTGATCAAACGCTCTCCTCTTCACTGCCATTTGCACTATTATAGCAACGTTGCCGGTGGCTGTAAAGAGGGGTATAGCTTGTGTTATAATCGCCTCAGTAAGGCTGAAAGGTGGTGGGGGCAGGATTTGGCAACGTACATCTACATGGCGATAACCTTTGCAGCAGTGGCGATCACCGCCTACCTGCTCACCCCGCGCATCGAACGCTGGGCGCGGGCGCGGCAGTTGCTGCAGTTGCCCGGCGAGGAACGGCGGGTGCATACCGTCCCCACCCCGCGCATCGGTGGCATCGCCATCTTTGTCGCGGTGATGCTCGGCTTTGCCCTCACCTTCCTCTTGCCGATTGGCCGCGAGAACAACCCGCAAGGGGCAGTCGCGGGCGTGCAGGAATCCTGGCGCGTGGCCCTGATGATGGTGGGCGCAACTCTGGTCTTCGCCATCGCGCTATGGGACGACATTCGCAGCCTGCCCGCGCTGCCCCGCCTGCTGGTGCAGTTTGGCGCGGCGGCCATCGTCATCCTGCCGCGCCTGCTGGTTAAAAACGACGAAAGCTCCTATGGCATCCTGATCGGCGACTTCAACCTGCCGCATCAGCTTGCCGCACCAGCCAGCAAACTACTTGGTCTGTCGCTTAAATCGCCGATCAGCGATACGGTGGTGATCTCAGCCAATGCGCTCTGGCTGGCGATGCTGCTCACCTTCTTCTGGGTGGTGGGCATGACCAACCTGATGAACTTTATTGACGGGCTGGATGGCCTGGCCGCTGGTGTCACCCTCATCTCCAGCCTGGTATTGTTCTTGCGAACGTTTGCCCTCGGCCAGAACACGATTGCCTTCTTGCCGCTGGTGCTGGCGGCGGCAATGGTTGGCTTCCTGCCTTTCAACTTCAACCCGGCCCGCATCTTCATGGGCGATGGCGGGGCGATGTTTCTCGGCTACTGCCTGGCGGTGATCAGCTTCATTGGCGGGGCGAAACTGGCGACCGCGCTGCTGGTGCTGGGCGTGCCGATGCTCGACGCAACCTGGCTGGCAATCTACCGCATCTCGCGCAAGCGTTCGCCGCTCTCCGCTGACCGCCTGCACCTGCATCAGCGCCTGCTGGACATGGGCTTCAGCCAGCGGCAGGTTGTATTCTTCTTCTACGCAGTCTCCGCCGTGTTCGGCTCACTAGGGCTACTGCTCGATGACCGTCTGCTCAAGTTCGTCGCCCTGCTAGTGATGAGCGTGCTACTAGTCGCCCTGCTAATCTACATTTCGCGCCGCGAGTTCGACCGCCGCCGCTCCGCTAGCTAATGGTAAATGGTGAATGGTAAATGGTAAATGGCAGGGGTCTATGTATGGGTGGGTTGCACTCGCCCATAGCGGATTAGCCAGCAGCCGTGGGCAGCGGATAAGCGGATTGTGTAATGCAGTATTGCCGCTACCGACTGTGCGATGGGGAGGACCAGCCAGCGGATTTGGAACAGCGGATGAAGCGGATTTGGGCTTGGGTGAAGTGGCAAGGTAGTTCCGTAGGGGGCATTACGCACGCCTTGCCGCCCAACGATAATCTCAGACGCTAGCAACCCAGCCCGCTGCATCATGCTAAGGTTCAAGCCTGGTTTACGGTGGGGTGGTGATTAGCTCCAAATCCGCTTCATCCGCTGTTCCAAATCCGCTGGCTGGCCTTGCCTGACTCCAGTCTCACGCTTATGCTGTGACTGATACCGTTGAAACTAATCCGTTGGCGGATGTTTGAACAAAGGAAAGGAGCTAGCAATGAAGTTCTCAGGCAAGGGAGATGCAGGCTACACCGGACTGCTGGGCGGTAAGGAGCGGGTGCCGAAGTACAATCTACGCATCGAGGCGCTGGGCGATTTGGATGAGGCCAGTTCCGCACTGGGGGTGGCACGGGCAGCCAGCCAGTCGCAGGCGGTGCGCGAGGCGGTCTACGCCGCGCAGCAGCAGCTTTACACCCTGATGGCTGAGGTAGCAATGCCCGGTGAGGAGCTTGACCCCAAATACAAAGTGACCGCCGCGCAGGTGGATGCGGTGGAGGCGCTGATTGACAAGCTCCAAGAGGAGGTCAAGCTGCCCAACAAGTTCATCATCCCCGGCGAGACGCTTGCCAGCGCCCACCTCGACCTGGCCCGCACCGTGGTGCGCCGCGCCGAACGCAGCGCAGTGCGCCTCGCCCACGAGGGATTGCTCGACAACGAACACCTGCTCGCCTACCTCAATCGGCTCTCCTCGCTCATCTTCGTGCTTGCCCGCTACGAGGAAGCAGTGGTCGAGCATCATGGGTTCGCGATCGCGGCGGCTCCAACCGAGACTAAAGAAAAGGATTAAAGGTGAAGAACTAACGTGAGTCGTGCCAAAGCTTGATCAACTAAGCCCCCAGCGGGGGTTGGGGGAGAATCTTGAAGCGCAATGATGCCGAAGTAGGCACGCAAGATACAATCCTACTTACTTCGGCATTATCACTGGGCGAGATTCTCCCCCAAACCCCCGCTGGGGGCTTTTTGCAGTATTGCGCTGGGGGCTTTTTGCACCTCAGCGGCGCTGCTAACTCAGCACTCAGTACTGGCTCATGGTGTAATAACGCCTTTGTAGACGATCTGGGCCATCTCGTCGCGGCGGATATTGCTGTTGGGCCGGAAGGTGTGGTCGGGATAGCCGTTGATCACGCCCTTGCTGTGCGCGGTCTCGATGCTTACATAGAAGACGTTGCTCGGCGGCACATCACTGAAGGTCTGTCCGCTGGTTGGGGTGTAGAGTGGATAACCAGCGGCATTGACGACTAGCTTGGTAAGCTGCCCGCGCGTAATAGGTAGGTTCGGCAGGTAGCAGGGGAAGGCCACACCATACGCCGTGCAAGTGCTTGTGTCAAAACCGTTGAGGATGCCCGCGTGGTAGCCGCTTTCGATGTAGCCATAGGCGAAGTAGATAGGTGGCACATCGCTGAAGTCTTGTCCGCCAGTGGAGGTGTACATTGGCAAGCCGAAGCCGAGTACCACCACTTTGGCGAACTGGGCGCTAGTGCTGGTGCTGCTTGGCGAGTAGTGGGTGCTGTCGGTGCCGTTGACATCGCCGCGACAGTAAAGTGCGTTGATCGCATGGAAGAAAATGTTGGTGTAGATGTCCACGAAAGGGTTGGGGCAAACCGTTGGTTGCGGGGTGGCGGTTGGCCCAGGTGTATTAGGCGGCGCAGGGGTGTCGGTCGCGGTCGATGTCGGTAGTGATGTACTAGTCGCTGCTGGGGTGTTGGTGATTGCTGGGGTTGGGGTGAGAGTATTGCACCCCGCCATGCTATAGTGTTCCACTAGCGTGCTATTGATGCCCTGGTTGGAATATATACCAACGGCCCAGACATCGTTTGACGATACGGCGGTTACTCCGTATAGGTGATTGCCGCCTGCCCCTGGGCTGGGGCTGGAAACGACGCTCCAACTTGTACCGTCCCAGTGTTCGGTCAGCGATCCGTTGACAGTACCGCTGTTATAGCCACCAACCGTCCAGACATCGCTTGACGATATCGCGTCTACGCCAATTGGTTCGGTATCGGATGTGCCAGGGTTGGGGCTGGAGACCGCGCTCCAACTGGTACCGTTCCAGTGTTCGACCAGCGATTGGAAGCCGCTGCCGCTGTTGGCATAGGCTCCAACCGCCCATATATCGCTTGACGATACAGCGGTTACTCCGCGTACATAATCAAGTGTGGCGACATTGGGGCTGGGAATGACGCTCCAGCTCGTGCCATTCCAATGTTCGGTCAGCGCCTGGTCGTCGGTGCCAGCGACACCGCTGTTAAAGTAGCCGACCGCCCAGACATTACTTGACGATAGAGTAGTTACACCATCTAGCTCGTTGTCGGTTGTGCCAGGATTGGGGCTGGCAACAACGCTCCAACTTGTGCCATTCCAATGCTCCACTAGCGAATAGCCGACGCTGCCACTGTAATATTTACCAACCGACCAGACATTGTTTGTTGATATGGCAGCAACTCCAAACAGCAGGTTGTTGCCGGTGCCAGGGTTAGGGCTTGGTACGACCTGCCAGCTCGTGCCGTTCCAGTGCTCCACCAGCGACTGGTGGAAGCTACCCGATAGGGAATCACCAACCGCCCAGATATCGCTTGTCGAGAAGGCAGTTACTGCTTTTAGCTCGTTGAATTGTGTCCCAGAGTTAGGGCTTGGTACGACGCTCCAGCTCGTGCCATTCCAGTGTTCGCTCAGCGTGTTAGTGCTGTTGGCGACATCATAAGAACCAACCGCCCAGATATCACTTTGCGATATTGCGTCTACGCCATACAAATCGTTGTTGCCCACACCCGGATTGGGGCTGGAGACGACACTCCATCAAGCAGCAGGCGTTGCTTGCGGCTTCACATTGCTACTCGCCTGGCTGGGAGTTGAAGCCTTACCGCTGAACAGCAGCAGGGCAACGATCGCGGTGAGAAACACTCTTGTTGATACTCGCATCATCTATCTCCTTTGCATCTTTCGCGTATAGGCGCGGAAAATGAGTGCCATTGTTAGGCTATCTTCTACTTTTATCTTCGCCTGCAGTTTAACACCCTCTCATAGTTTATAGTCATTCTATCGGGATGTCAACCCCCACTTATAATTTCTGCAGAGCATATTGCAAGCTCAGGTTGTTGGTAGCTTTGTCAGCACTCTCACTCATATCTTATCTATAACCAAAATATGTGGATAACCCCCTTGTTTTGCGGATTCGGCTGTGGTATAATAGCCCTGTTAGATAAATCCCATATGTGCGATATGTTACCTATACACATTTGAAGCTGATTGAAGCTAGTCGAGGAGAAGGCTGTGAAGATTACCTGCTTGCAAGAGAACCTGCACCACGGGCTGACCATCGTCGGCAAGGCGGTGGCGAGCAAGACCACCATGCCGGTGCTTAACAATATCCTGCTGGAAACCGACAAGGGGCGGCTGAAGCTGGTTGCCACCAACCTTGAGGTGGGCATCACCCACTGGATTGACTGCCAGGTGGAGGAGGAAGGGGCGATTACCGTTCCCGCCAAGCTGCTCACCGATTTCGTTGCCGACCTGCCCGCCGACAAGATTGAGATGACCCTCGACGAGCAGCGCCATATCCTCAACCTCGACTGTGGCCGCTACGAGGCGCACATCAAGGGTATAGATGCCTCCGAGTTCCCGGTTGTTCCCACCTTCAGCAACCAGCCGGTGGCCGCCCGCATCGCCGCTGAGGCGCTGCAATCGGCAATTGCCCAGGTCGCCTTTGCCGCCGCCAGCGACGACAGCCGCCCGGTGCTGACCGGCGTGCTGATCAAGTTCGAGCGTGAACAGGTGATTATGGCAGGCACCGACGGCTTCCGCCTGGCCGAGCGCAAGGTGGATGTGACCAACAGCAGCGCCGCCGAGCAAGCCCCCATCATTGTGCCGAACCGCGCCCTGACCGAGTTGAGCCGCATTATTGCCAGCGGCGAGGACACGGTGGAGATCGCTATCACCCCGAACCGCAACCAGGCCCTATTCCACGCCCCCGACGTTGACCTGGTATCGCGCTTGATAGACGGACCCTTCCCCAACTACGGCCAAATCATCCCAGGGCAATATACGAGCCGCATGGTGGTGGATACCGCCAGCATCCTCAAGGCAATGAAGATCGCCTCCTACTTCGCCCGCGATAGCATGAACATCGTCAAGCTGAAGATGGAGCCGGGCAGCACCGACGGCCTCACCCCCGGCACGCTGACGATTACCGCCAATGCCGCCGAAGCGGGCGACAACCAGAGCCAGCTTGACACCATTATCGAGGGCGAGGGCGGCCAGATTGCCTTCAACGCCAAGTATGTTATTGACGTGCTGAACATCATCACCACCCCGCAGGTCGCGCTGGAGTCGCAGAGCCACACCAGCCCCGGCGTAGTGCGTCCCGTCGGTGGCGACGACTACCTGCACGTAATCATGCCGATGAACCTCTTCAAGTAAGCAGCTTAGGTCATTGGCGATTAGGGCGGTGAGCCTCTTAACGTGAGAGGGCGGAGGTCTCATCGTCGCAGTTCAAGGGCCATAGTAAAGACACTAAGCCCCCAGCGGGGGTTTGGGGAGAAAGCTCGGAGCTACAATCAGGTTGGTCGTAAGCACGCATCAACTGCCGTGTTTACCCTTAGCCTGCTTGCCCGTCAAGATTCTCCCCCAACCCCCGCTGGGGGCTTTTTGCTTAATGTTGGGGATGACTCATGTTCTTTATGCTGATAAGAGGTGTTTATTCAGCATCCTCGCCAGCAGTACGCACCATCCACCGCGCTAACCCTATCTCTTGGTTGATGCCTTGAAGTGGCAGCGGTTGCGAATCGTCGGGATTTAGCGTGGAGCTGCTACTGCTCATACTACCTTCCATCTTCTACCTTCTACAGTCATCGCAGCGGTGGGGGCGGGTTGCTATTCAGCGCGGATAGCACAACCTGGGTCACATCTACATCCTGGAAGGGCTTGCTCATATAGTGGTAAACCCCCAGTTTGCGTAGGTCTTCAATCAGGCCGGGGTAGCCGTAGGCGGTCATCACGATAATGCGGGTGCTGGGGCTGGACAGGCGGATGGTACGCAGCAACTCCATGCCGTCCACATTGGGCATCCGCAGATCGGTGATCAGCACATCCGCCTCGTTGCCCGCCAGCTTGACCAGCGCCTCGCGGCCATCGTGTGCATCCATGAACTCACAGTCGGGCAGTTCGCGGCGCAGCAGGTTGGTCAGCGCGTAGGTATAATCAGTTTCATCATCAACCACAATTACCAGTTTGCGATCGCTCATATTGCCACCTTCTCCTTGCAGCCAGCGTTTCGTCTAACGCTTTGCCCTACGGGTAGATGATACCACACCCTGCTGGCTTACGCAATCATTTGTTTACCGTCAAGGTTATCCCCAAACCACCCGCTTTTGGGTTATCCCCGTGCTGATCATTATATTATATTATATAATTAGGAGTACGTAGTAATAGGGGCGGTGGAAATGTGGAAAGCCGCTGATTCCGTACTCAAAAGCACGGGTGCCAGCGCAATAGGACGGTGGACAAAGGCAGCTTCAGCAGCGGCGCTATGGTGGGCGGATTGTGGAAGCCGATTCTGGTAGTTATCGCTCTCAGCCTCATTTGCCTTATGTTTATCCACAAATGAGGCAGTTTTTCCACACAATACCACCACTTATCCACAATTTTCTCCCCCGACTCCCCTCTCCCCACCCCTCGACCTGTCAGGGGCGAGGGGGTTTTGTCGTCCATCTTCCCTGCTAAGGCGAACGCGATGCAGTATACAGAAGGAGCAAGGCTGTTAACCTTGCTCCCCTGCCCTCTCCGCTATAGCCCTGTGTCCCATCATGAAAGGTTGGCCCAACCCCTGGCTTATTTGGTATCGTTGTAGAGCATCTGGCGCAGGCTGAGTACGTCCTGGCGCAGCGTGCTGTCGGATTCGATGGCCTGCTCGATCTTCTCGCAGGAGTGCATCACGGTGGTGTGGTCGCGCCCGCCAAAGGCATCG
>JBBRMT010000186.1:0-9374 GCA_038230695.1 Chloroflexia bacterium | reverse complement strand
AGGAGAAAGCAAGAATGGCAACCAGCACTGTACTGCGGCCCCAGGTCCAGCCATCCGTCGGTGAGGCTCCCGGCGTGGAGCAGGACCAGACTGTGTACGCATTTTTCCAGGGCGACTATGTGCCGCTCAAGGATGCCAAAATCAGCGTTATGACCCACGCCTTTGCCTATGGCACCGCCTGTTTCGAAGGCATTCGTGGCTACTGGAACGACAGCGATAATCAGCTTTACCTCTTCCGCCTGGCCGAACACTACCAACGCCTACTGGAGTCGGCCAAGACCCTGCTGATGCAACATTCCTACACGGTCGAGGATCTCTGCGGCATTACCAACGAGCTTGTGCGTCGCTGCAATCTGCATCAGGATGTCTACGTTCGCCCCACCTTCTACAAATCGTCCGAGGCGATTGGCGTGCGCCTACACAACCTGAACAACCAGTTCTGCATCATCATGCAACCTTACGGCGATTATATTGACATCAGCCGGGCGATAAGCGTGGGGGTTTCCTCGTGGCGGCGGGTTGACGACAACATGATGCCCGCCCGCTCCAAGATAAATGGCGCTTACGTCAACTCCGCCTTCGCCAAGACTGAGGCGGCGCTGAAGGGCTTCGACGAGGCGATTATGCTGACCATGGAAGGCCACGTCTCCGAAGGCAGCGCCGAGAACCTGTTCATGCTGAGGGGCGGCAAGCTGATTACCCCGCCGGTGACGGAGAACATACTGGAAGGCATCACTCGCGCCACGATCATGACCCTTGTCCGTGAGCAGATGGGCATGGAGGTAATCGAGCGGGCGATTGACCGCACCGAACTCTACTCCGCCGATGAGATCTTCCTAACCGGCACCGGCGCACAGATCGCGCCGATCGGTTCGGTGGACCACCGTCAGGTCGGCAGCGGCAGCATCGGCCCCGTCGCTGCCGCCGTGCAGCGACTCTACTTCGACGCAGTGCGCGGCAAGACACCGCAGTATCGCAACTGGCTCACCCCAATCTACTGAGATGGCAAATCGCCCCACCAAAACCCTGAGCATCAGTAACTGGCCCGCCGCCCCCTCCGCTGGGGCGGCATTTGGTGTGCTATCCTTGCTCCTCAGCGTGGCGGCAACGGTTATCATTGCCATATTGCTATTCAATCTAATCCAGGTTAACGTGGCTGACCTTGCCAGCTTCGCGCTGGGTGTGCTGCTCTTTCTGCTGCTAATCGCCGATGTTGCCTTCGGCTACTGGCTAGTCGCCTACTTCCGCCTGAGTTACAGCGCTGACCGCAACGCCTTCACCATCAACTGGGGCGGACTCAGCCAGGTGGTGCCGATGGCGAACGTGATCGCGCTCGTTCCCGCCGCCCAACTCGACGCGCAGCCCAGGCTGCGCCGCTGGTCGGGCCTGCGCTGGCCCGGCTACCGCATTGGTCAGGCCGAGGCGGATTTCAGCTTTCCGCATGCTGATTTCAGGTTGGATAAGCCGGAGGAGGCAGTCAGCCGCGAACTAACCGGCGGCCTCGCCCTCCCTACCCTGCCCGCCCCTGAACCAGAAACCTCACCCCTGTTGCTAACCGATGGTAGCGCCGCTGTAGGAGATGATGCCCCCACTCAGCGTTCAGCGTTCAGCACTCAGCACCCTGTCCTTGTCTACGCCACCGCACCCAACCGCCGCTTGCTGTATGTGGTGACTGATACGCTGGTCTATGCCATCTCGCCTGCCCACGATGAGCAATTCATCGCCGACTTTCGGGCGCGACACGCCCTTGCCCCTACCGAAGCGCCCACCCAGACTACGTTGCGGCGCGGCTTTATCAGCCACCCATTGTGGAGCGACCGACTGGGTCAGGCGTTGATCGCCCTTGCCCTGCTGATCAACGCCGCGCTGTTTGCCTACCTCTGCATCGAAATCCCTGGCAACGACAAGCCATTCCTCACCTTCCACTGGGATGCTATTGGTGTAGCCGACCGTGCTGCGCCAATCGCCGATACCTTCCACCTGCCTGCCTTCGCTCTGGCGGTAGTTGCCGCCAATCTTGCCATTGGCCTCTATATCCAGCTACGCGACAGCGCGGCAGCTCACTTTCTCTACGCGGGCGCGGCGGCGGTGCAGGTGGTATTCTGGGCAGCAGCGTTTAATATCATCAATCGCTAGGCGCGGCATGAGGCATGAGTACCAGATAAACAAAGTTCTGATATTCTCCCCTTCCGATGGGGGGGAAACTACATCTCCACCATCAAACTTTGCTGCTTTACTTACCCAGTGGTCAGGCGGCTAAAAGATGAGAAATACCATTGCACCCACCGCTGCGCCGATTAGCGAACTGAGGAAGTTTACCGCATCGTTGTTGAGCCAGCGCCAACCTCGCTTATATGTATTGGCGCTGCCGTCGGCATCAAACTGCTTCTCGGTCTCCTTGTCGCGGGCGGGCGAGTAGTAAATCACCTGCACGGTTGCCCCCAGCAGGCTGTCGAACAGTGCGCCCGCCAGCCCGCCAATTACCGCAGCAGCCAGCAAACCCACAGCCTGCGTGGTGGTTAGCTCACTTGCGTACCCCAGCAGCGCCCGCCCGCCGAGTAGCAGCGCAGCAACGATGCCTATCAACAATGCGCCATTTGCCGCCGCCGTAGTTCCCCACCTTGTAATCGCGCCCGATGTACCAACCGCCACCGATTTGCCGCTGGTGATCAGGCGTGGAGGCTGCTTGCTCAACACTCCCAGTTCGGTCGCCCAGGTGTCGGCATTAACCGTAGCGATAGCGGCAACGAATGCGGCCAGCAGCCAGGGATAGGGCCAGAGCAGATGGGCAAGAGCCAGCAGCGCGGCCACCCCGCCATTGGCAAGAGTCTGACCCCAGTCACGGCGACTGCCTTTGTCGAACTTCTCCGCCTCCAACCCCTGCTTTTCCTTTGCCTGATAGCGCGATAGGGCGCTGGAAGTGACAAAGAAAGCGATCAGCAGCAATCCCCACGTCCAACCGCCAAAGGCGATGATGCTCGTACCCGTCACCACCGCACCTAGCGCTCCGCTAACATCCAGCGCTCGTGCATAATAAGCGGCGGCGGCAATTATCGCACTCAAAGCCAGCCCGCCCGCCAACCGCCATGGATCTAGCCTCCCTTCGCCCAGCATCGCCAGCAGCGCAGCGGTGAGCAACGGTACGCTGAGATTATCGAGGCCCAGCGGCGTAACTGCCTCGATGATGGTGGCGCAGATAGCGGCAAGTAGGGCAATGCCAAATACAGTTAGCAGTGTGTTGCTGGAAAAGTCTGCGGCAAAGATCAGCAGCGTGGCCGCAATGCTGAGGAAACTGAAGGCGAACATCGCCAGCGAACCTTCGAGGCTACGCAAGCCGCCCACGCCAGGGCGATAGATGTAGTAGGGGTGTCGCCCTATAGCCCGCCCCACCAGCGCGGCGGCGGCATCGCCCCAGGTCATCGCCATCACCCCGCCTACAGCCGCATAAGTTAGGTCCAGCGACGGCTGCCAAAGGAAGGTGAGCAGCGCGACTGAGATGGCGAAGTAAACGGTGCCTGCGCCTTCGCCGGTCTCCACCGACTTGACTAGCTGCACGCGGTAGGAGGCATAGTTGAGCAGGATAAAGGTGGCGAAGGGGATGATCGCCGCCCACCAGTTGTCGAACAGCGCCAGTTCGCCCCAAACCCACATCCCCGCGCCGATATGCACCAGCTTGCGGGTGTAATCGGGCTTTACCTTGAAAAATATGCGTAGCCCCTCGGCCACGCCCAGCAGGGCAAAGGCGTAGGCGAACGATATTACCAGGGCAGTAATGTCGTGGCTCGTCATCTATTACCTATTTCTCCTACCCCATTTCTGGGGAAGGCTGAGTGAGGTTAGCGTTGGTAGTGGTCAAAAAACAGGGTGTCGTACAAAGTCTTGCCGATATATAGCACCAGCAGGAAGCTGAGGAACGAACCCCACCACATCTGCATCGCGGGGATGGGCGTGCCGTCGGTCAGAATATAGAGCGCCACCGGCGTGACGTATAGCAGCGCGGCCAGCAGTGTCGCCACCGCTACGTGCAGCACGAAACGCAGCAGCAGACGCAACATCCTGCGGCGGCGCGTTGGTCGCCTTGCTACTCGCGGTTGCTCAATCAGTCCGTTAATCATGTGCAAATCCCCATTTCCAAGCCTCATCTGAACCCCAGACCATCAATAAAATCCAGCGTCAGGTGGTTGAACTCGTCGGGACATTCCTCCACCAGCATATGGTTAGCGCCCTCGATGGTTGCCAGCCTCGCGCCAGGGATGAGGTCGGCGAAGCGGCGACCCCGCCAGGGCGGCACGATGCGATCGTGATCGGCCACAATCACCAGCGTGGGGGTTCGCACCTGCAATGCCATCTCTTTAGTGCCAGCGTTGGGGCTGCCGCTGCGTAGCCTGCCGAGGATTCCGTTCTCAATACCGGCTGTGCGGGCAGGGAAGTCATAGCCCTCGGCAACTGCCTGGTTGAACTTGGCGGGATCGAAATAGGCAAGACGCATCCCCTGGCCGAATATGTTCGACTTGATCAATATACGCAACAAGGTAGTGGCATAAGGAGTGCGAGCAAATAGACGGATGAGGACCGCTGGAGGCATCGGCTCCAGCCCGGAGCTTGCCACCAATACAAGCCCAGCCACGCGGCTGCCCATCTCCACCGCCGCCCGAATTGCCACCGGCCCACCTGATGAATGGCCGACTAGCACCGCCTTTTCGATGCCAAAGTGGTCGAGCAAGCCGCGTAGCTGCTCCACATATAGCTCAGTGGTGTACGCCAACTGGCGCGGCTTGTCGCTGAGGCCGAAGCCTAGGCGGTCGTATGCGTAGGTAGTATAACGCGCCCCTAGCACATCAATGTCTTTGCGCCAGACGAACGTCCATCCGCCAAACCCGTGAATTAGCACAATCGTAGGCTGCCCTGTGGTGGGGGGATTGGGCAAGCGCCTGGTAAAGTGGGTCTGATAGCCGCCAATGGTCACGAATTGGGAAGCAGGCGCGAAGTCGGAAGCCGCTTGGTTCGGCAGTAGATCCAGCGCGTTATAGGCTATCGAAGCGGCGGTCAGACCCACGCCTGTACCAGCCCCAATCAATATCTTGCGGCTAATCCTCATCAGCCTTGCTCCTCAGCAATGTTGTATAATACCAATTCGGTTAGGTTACGCTGTATATCCTTAGGGGCGAACCGTTGTTCGCCCTGGGCCGAATAATGGTGCGACCAAACAGATTTGGTATAATGCGCTGCCAGAAAGGTAGAACCGCTTATGGAAAAAAAGTTTACAATTAGCGAACCAGCCGAGGACGAAGATGGCTGGCGCAGGCGCTTCAAGGGTCGGGTCGAGTCGCTGCAACACCTGGATGACCGCATCATAGTGACGGTGCAACTCTACAGCCTGCCCCGCCCGCCCGATAGCGAATTGTCACGCTCACCTGTGGCTGGCGAAGAGCAAGTGCTGTTTCTCAGCACCGTTGACCCATCGGTGCGCCTGCTGCTGCGCGTATTCGCCACTCGCTCTACGACAGAAGCTAACGCCGCGACCGTTACTGTCGAGGTTCGCAGCAACCGCTTGCCTGCATTGCACGAACCGGGCCGCCTCGACATCCAGATATCCGCCGACGGCCAACCCTTCACCGCCCGCACTGCCGCCCCATTCGGCTACGCCTTCACCTCCGTGCAGACCGCCGCGCTGGGCAGTCTGCACATCGAACTCACCATCATGACCGGATGATAAGACTCCCCTCCCACCGGGCTTATCGTTACCCTAAATAAAATGGTCCCCTAATACGAGGCGGCAGAAAGCACGCTGCGTGCCGAGTTACCGAGGTTGGGGCGTAGCCCTTTGTTGCGGCGCTACCCCTGTTTATCATCAGCAGCGCGGTTGCCAAGTACCGGCAGTATGGTAAGCTACCTCGCGCCTACCCTTGCGCCGTGCTTATCTCGCTCTTTGCCCGAATAGCGCCGCTATCAACATTGGCGCATCGCCTAACTCGATAAGCATTGATACGCCCAATCGATCGGAGCTACGCTCCCAACCCTCAGTAACTCGGGGAGCGGCGGAGTATTCCCCACCGCTACTGCTCTTCAACAACTGTGGGTAGGGGTTATTTGTTTAGGTACTACAACCCCAATTCGTAAATCATAATTCAGCATTCACAATTTTCTTGCGGGCAGCAACCCCGCGCCGGTCAATCGGCATCGGCTCGTCGCCTGGCTCGGGTGCGCCCAGATTCTGGCGAGTTTCGCTAACCACACCATAGTCGTGGGCGATTTCCTCCGCCTTTAGATAGAGCAAATCGAAGGTTTCCTCGTCGGCCAACACCTCGGCGATGTGCAACTCCTTGCGGGCGTTGAGGTTGCCCACTGGGCGGCGAAAGCTGAGGCCGGTGGCCGCACTGATGCGCCCCAGCATCTCCTCGCCCAACCCATCGGGCATGGTCACGAATGCCACCTCCAGGCTGAAGCGGCGGCCCTGCTGCACCTTTGTCACTCTAATTGGCGATAGTTCCATCGGCAACTCCTTGCGTCAGTTTCTTTATTATACTCCCCTACTTAATTGGGCGCAACCAACCTGCTCTGCCCCGACATCAAGCCCGCCGTCAGCGAGTTAGGCTGGTTTGAATCACGGAGGACACGGAAACGACGGAGGACACGGAGTTGGCATGGCAGTCTGAGTGGTTACGATGAGCCTTGTCGCGGGGCAGCAGGGCGGGCAGCCGCCCGCCCCTACGTGGGCATTGACGCTGGCCATGGGTGGTTTGTTGGTGTAGGGGCGTATGGCATACGCCCTGGTGAAGCGCACCAATGCTGATTGAAAGCGTCAGTGATGCACTTCTACTTCCGCGTTTTCCGCATCCGTTCCGCGTCTTCCGCGATTCTAATCGGCCTCCTTGCCTCATAATCTGTCCTGTGCTACAATGTGTGACGTAGGGGCGGGCTGCACTCGCCCAGCGATGAGGAGCGACAACGATGGCGAACGGCAACGATAGCAATAGCCCACGCAACCAGAGCAGCGGCAGCGGCGATGTTAACGATTACGGCGGCGTGCAAGGTGACGTACACAATTACGGCGGCGTGCATGGCGGTGTCACAAATATCTACAACGGCCAGCAACCCCTTGACGATGCGGAGTTGCGGGCCGCTCTCGCTGCGTACCTCAGCCACATTGTCGCCACCAACCACTACATTGATCCGCGTGGTATCCTGCAGACCAATCGCCAGGTGATGATGGAGATGGACGAGGTGTACATCCACCTCAACGCCGAGCGCGAGGTTATGCCCAGCGATGTGGATCGTCGCATCAATCAGCGGATCAACGACATTCGCGCCAACGCCGACCTGAAGGATGATGAGCGCGAACAGATGATGGACGACCTGCTGCTCCGCCGCGAGATCAGCCGCGATCAGCGCGTCACCGTCAGCCTGGATGATGCTGCCGCCCAGCGCCCCCGCCTGGTCATCCTCGGCGATCCAGGCGCAGGCAAGACTACTCTGCTGCGCTACCTCGCCTACCAACACGCCCGCGTATTGCAGCAGCCCAATGTGCCAACCGATGCACGACTCCCCATCTATGTCCGCATCGCCGAGTACGCCGAAGCCTATGCCAAAGATAAATCTCTGCCGATTACCTCGTACCTTGCCACCTACTGCGTTAGCCACGCCTGCGAAGTACCTGCCGCGACTATTACTGCGCTATTTGATGACTGGCTCAAGCGCGGTATGAGTCTGGTGTTGCTCGACGGCTTCGACGAAATCACCGACCCCGCCGAACGCACCCAGATCCGCGCCCGCATCGAGGAGTTCGTCGCCGCAACCGCTGCTGGCAACCGCTTTGTGATCACCTCGCGCATCGCGGGATACCGCGCCGCACCCTTCAGCGCCGAGTTTGCCCACTACACCATCCTCGACATGAACACTGAGCAGATTGCCACCTTCCTGCGCCAGTGGTGTCCGGCGGTGGAACGCTTCCTCACCCCCGACGACCCCGAAGCGGCCCGCGCCGCCCGCGCTAAGGGCGAGATTGACGGCATCCTTGACGCGATTAAGAATGAGGGAGTTGCCCGCCTGGCCGCCAACCCGCTGCTGCTCACCCTGCTGGCGCTGATCCACCGCAACGGCAACCGCCTGCCCGACCGTCGCATCGAACTCTACAAGCTGGCGGCGGAGACGATGATCAACCGCTGGCTGACCTTCGTTCCCGGCGCAAAAGGCTTGCTCACCGAGGCCGAGGTGATCAAGGTACTCAGCCCGCTTGCCTACTGTATGCACGCCAACCGCCCCAGCGGGGTGATCACCGAGGGTGAAGTCTATCGCGCGATGGGCCGCACCCTGGCAACGATGCGTGGCATCAGCGACCTTGACGATCCGGAGTTGCAAGCGATGGTCAAGGAGTTCCTTCGCCGCGTGCGCGAGGCCACTGGCCTGTTCGTCGAACGCGCCCCGCGGCGTTACGGCTTCATGCACCTGACCTTCGAGGAATACTTCGCCGCCCGCTATATGGTGCAGCGCGCCGCCAGCCGCCTGACCCTGCTGCGCCGCCACCTGCATGACCCCCGCTGGCAGGAGCCGATCCTGCTCGCGCTCGGCTTCCTCAGCATTGACTATCCCGACGAGGCGGGCGAACTGCTCTACGACCTCTGCCTCGATCCCAACCGCGAACTATCGCCGCACGAGGACTTGCTGCACCGCGATTTGCTGTTCGCGTTGCGGGCCTGCGGTGATGGGATTATGCCGGAGCGGACTGCTTTTGAGGCGATGGTTACAGAGGCGCTGGACATATATTTTGACCGCGATCGGGACAAAGGTAAGGGAAGGTATCAACTACTGCGCCAGCAGATCGAAACGCGGCTGAAGAACAACACCGCAATTGCAGCCAGCGAGGTCGCCATCGCCCGGCTGGTGGGCTTGCTGGGCGATGAGAATTGGAATGTGCGGGATAGGGCGGCCAGTGCGTTGGGGCAGCTAGGGGTGAAGGATGAGCGGGTGGTGGCCGCGCTGCTGGGCTTGCTGGGCGATGCGGATAGTGATGTGCGGGCTAGGGCGGCAAGTGCGTTGGGGCAGCTAGGGGTGCAGGATGAGCGGGTGGTGGCCGCGCTGCCGAGCTTGCTGGGCGATGAGCATAGTTATGTGCGGGCGAGTGCGGCAAGTGCGTTGGGGCAGCTAGGGGTGAAGGATGAGCGGGTGGTGGCCGCGCTGCTGGGCTTGCTGGGCGATGCAGATAGTGATGTGCGGTATAGGGCGGCAAGTGCGGTGGGGCAGCTAGGGGTGCAGGATGAGCGGGTGGTGGCGGCGCTGCTGGGCTTGCTGGGCAATGCGTCGAGTGATGTGCGGGCTAGTGCGGCAAGTGCGGTGGGGCAGCTAGGGGTGAAGGATGAGCGGGTGGTGGCCGCGCT
>JBBRMT010000185.1:0-9385 GCA_038230695.1 Chloroflexia bacterium | reverse complement strand
GTTCATCTGCTGGTCGGGGGCAAAGGTGCCGTTGGAATAGCCGCCCATGATGCCGCGGTCGGCGACGAAGACGAGCGCATCGTGGATGGTGCCAGTGATGGGCAGGTCGCTGAAGTTGCTCTGCAAGTAGGCAATCGTCACGGTCGAGGCGGTGTTGCCCGCATAGTCCCAGGCGCGGGCGGTAATCACATAGTTGCGGCCCGCCAGTTTGGTGGCAAGGGTAGCGGTATAGTTCTCGCCCACCACCTGCGCCTGCACATCGTTGACCAGCACAAGCGCCCCACGCTCGGTGGTGCCGGTCACGGTAATCATGCCGGTTGGCACAATTTCACGCTGGCGGGGACTGCTGATGGTGACGGGCGGCGGCACAGTGGCAATCGTGGTCTGCGCATCGGGCGCATCGCGGAACTGCTCCACGTTGCCCGCCTTGTCGCGGGCGCGGACTCGGAAGTAGTAGGTGTAACCGTTAACCCCGCGGAAGGCGGCGTTGGGTGCGCTGCTGGCATTGACCAGCGGCTGCCAGTCGCCATAAGGGGCGATTTTGTCCTGCACGTCGTAATTGAGGATGCCGCTGCCTGCGTCTGAGCCGCTCCAGCTAACCACGAAGTCGGTGCTGGTCTGGTAGAGGTGCAAGGCATCAACCCGCGATACCGGCGGGATGCTGTCGCCCGCATTGACGATGATAGCAACATTGAGCGGCGTACTGCCCTGCGCGGCGAACCAGTTGCCCGCCTCGTCAACCATGTCGAGGGTGAGCGTGTAGCTGCCTGCGGCGGTTGGCGCAGTTACGGTGGCGTAGAGGTTTACCGTTGCGCCGAAGGCGACATTCTGGGGAAGCATGGTGCGCTGCACCTGGGTTGGCACTGCGTTGCCGTTCGTGTCTGACCAGTGGTAGCCAAGCATGATCTGCCCACTGCCGCCATTGTTCCCGCCGCTACCTGGCGGCGGGTTCTCGGTGGGGGCGGCAAGCCATGTAGCCGAGCCGCTATTACGCACGCTTATGTTGATGTTGTAGGTCGCGCCGGTGGTCATCTGCGGCGGGGCATCGTGGCTGAGGAAGGCTGCGCCGTAGAGCGGCAGCGCGTCGGCCACCTTCTTACGCAGGTCGCGCAAAATGGCGACTACATTCTGGCCGGGGCTGACCGACTGGTTGAAGTCCTGCCCGCAGCCGCTAACCGCGTAGTCGCTGGCGGGGGCGATGTTGGGGCGGTTGGCGCTGACCGCCGTGCCGCAGAACAGCGTGGTATTGAAATCCGCGTTACCCTGGGGGTTGATGCCATTACGCTGCGCCTGCCAGGCTAGCAGCTTGGTGAGGCTGTCGAGCATCGGTTGGGGCGGGGTGGCGTACTGGTAATTGTCGAGCAGGGCGATGCCCACGCTGCCATAGTTGAAGGGATAGGTGTGCGACCCAGCCACATCGGGGCCACCAGCGCGGCCCTCGTAGATCACGCCATTAGGGTCAATCAGGTAGTTGTAGCCGATGTCGCCCCAGCCGCGCACGTAGGTGTCATAATACCAGAGCGCCCGCACCTGCGCCGCCCAGTCGGAGCTTGCGCCGGTGCCGCTGTGGTGGATGATGATATGGCTGACTGGCGCGTAAACTGGCAGCCAGTTAGCAGCGCTGGCCGGTGCGCCCCAGTCGCTGCGCTTGACCAGAGCGGGGCGGTTCGGCACACTGGCAGTGGCGCTGACGTTGGGCTGCGCCCCGCTGGGTGGCACGTCAATAAAGCCGAAGCTGAACTGGGTGACGCTCGGCCCTTTGCCGCCTGTCCCTACGCTGAGGTGTAGCTGCGCCTGGGCGTACTGCGCGGTGGCGGGGCTGGTGCTACCGTCGGCGTTGGTGGTGTGTGGCACGCTGACCAGACTGGCGTAGAACTCGCCCACCTTGTCGCGCTCAGGGTCGGCCACAATCTCGAAGCTGGCCGGTTGCCAGTCGCCAAAGGTTTGCCCATCGCTGCTGAAGCGCACCTGGATGTCTACCTTTGCGCTGGGTGGCACGCTGCCGCTAAAGTGGGGGGCAACGTCGCTGAAGGCCAGGGGCGCTCTGGTCGGCGGGGTAAGGAAGGTAGCATTTGTCTCCACGCCGGTGAGCGACACGCTGGTGGCGGGAGTGGGCGTGCTGGCATCGCCCTTGTCGAGCAGCATCTGGCTGGCGGCAAGGCTGACCGTTGCCGAGGCAATGCCCGCCTGCGCCAGCGGCGCGGCCTGCGCGGCATACGAATGGGAAGCCAGCATCGCCGCCTGTGGCGCGGCCTCACCCACAAATGGGGGCAGATGCAGCGGCGCGGCCACCGGACGCGGTGGGCCGAGCGGCGACAGAATCAGGCCAACTAGCAGCACCATACAGGCCAGCCGCACAAGAGCGATTACGATATGCGCTTTCACAGGCATTCTCCTCCAACTTCAGGCGTGGGGCATGGGTGTTTTCGTGTTATGTCTAGTAAGGATTATACTGCGATATTGCGCGGCTGTCAATGCTTTGGGGTGGGTAAATTAGGCTATATCTCACCTTAGCCGGTCTCAGCTATCACCAGGGCGCGATAAATCTGCGCCCCTACCAACGCGCCGTATTTGTAGGAGCGGGGATTCATCCCGCCCTCTCGCCCCACAACAATGCCCATCGCGACCGCTAATGTTGACGTAGGGGCGTATGGCATACGCCCTCTTGCCCCACGACAATGCCCATCGAGACCGCCAATCTTGGCGTAGGGGCGTATGGCATACGCCCTCTTGCTCCAAGACAATGCCCATCGCGGCCGCCAATCTTGGCGTAGGGGCGTATGGCATACGCCCTCTTGCTCCAAGACAATGCCCATCGCGGCCGCCAATCTTGGCGTAGGGGCGTATGGCATACGCCCTCTTGCCCCTTGATAAGGCTAATCGTAACCGCTAATGTTGACGTAGGGGCGTATGGCATACGCCCTCTTGCCCCATGACAATGCCCATCGTAACCGCTAATCTTGACGTAGGGGCGTATGGCATACGCCCTCTTGCCCCACAACAATGCCCATCGAGACCGCCAATGTTGACGTAGGGACAGGCGGCCCGCCCTGGTGCGCCGCCCAAATCCGCTGGGCTGAGTGGTCTCCCCAGCATTTATATGTTGCAAGCTCTCCCCTCACCAAACCTACCCGCAGGGAACCCACAAGGGGTTTCCCCGCTAGGGAGAGGCTTTTTGCCTGCGCCCCTACATCCGCTTTATCCGCTTATCCGTTTTTACAATCCGTTGGCTGGTCGTTCCCCCAGCCAGGGCGTATGCCATACGCCCCAACAAAAACGGCATGGTTGTAGGGGCGCAGATTTATCGCGCCCTGGTGGTAACCTGCGTGGCAATGAGAATGAGACTGTGAGACTGACGCGCTTGCCTAGCGGAAGATCGCCATAATGTTCTGGCCCATTAGCCCCAGCAGTTGGAACAGGGTGGGAGCGGCCCAGGCTAGCAGCAGCAGAATAGTGAGCCAGCGGAACCAGGGCCGCTGCATGGGGCTGTGGTACTCGGAACGTTTGAGCGGGCGGCCATATTCGTCCACGCTGGCGTTGGCCGCCACCATGTCGGGGTCTTCGTAATGCTCGGCGGGCAGCCAGGGCTGTTCGTATAGCGGCGGTGGCTTGGTCTCGCTGTCGCTATCATCTCCGCTAGCGGTCGCTTCGGCAGCTTCGCGCTGCTGCGCCTCAGTAATCGGGCTACCGTTGTGGTAGAAGTCCACCACTTCGCGGGCGCGTTCGATGTCGCGGGCCTGCACCCATATATCGCGGGCCACCCACGAATTGTTGATAAACTGGCCGGTATCCACCGCCGCGTTGAGCTTGACCAGCGCGGGTATGCCCGCATCGCCAAGCTGGCTACGCACGATGTTAGCCATTATCTCGTTAGGTGCGCTGATCAGCACCACCCAGGCATCGCCTGCCGGGTCGTAGGTCGAGCGCGAGGTGTGCAGGTCGAAGTTGAGCGCCACCGGCAACACAGTGTCGGCAGGCAATGGTGGGGGCGGCTCAGGCGGCGCAGTTGGCATCACCGCCGGGGGGTGGAACGGAGCGAGAAAGCGGGTCTTCAGGCGGCGGTTGCGGCCCTGTTCGCGGGGGAGCGAGGTTTGAGGTTTGAGGTTTGAGGTTTGCGTGCCGTCATCTGTAGGGGCGAACCGTTGTTCGCCCTGCCCACCAGCGCCTAGCGGCAATTCGCCAGGACTGCCATCTGTAGGGGGGAACCGTTGTTCGCGCTGCCAGCTAGCGCCGATTGGCCGAAACATCGAGCGCACGAAATCGCGGTGCGGGGGCGGCACGCTGGTGGGGTTGAGCGGTACGTTGCAGTCGGCGCAGGTGTCCACCCAGTCCTCGTATTCGCTGTTACAGTTGGGGCAAAAGGGCATATCAGCTTACCTACTCTCCAGGATAAAGCGGGCAATCGCGCTAGCTGCGCCGTCCTCGGCCAGCGTGCCAGTCACGTAGCGGGCGGCGGCCTTGACCTCGGCGCTGGCATGGCCCATCGCTACGCTTACCCCCACGAGGCCCAGCATCGGTATATCGTTGGGGCTGTCGCCAATCGCCATCGTTTGCGCCAGGCTGATGCCCAGCCGCTCGGCCACATAGGTCAGCGCCACGCCCTTGTTCGCCAGCGGGTCGGTCACTTCGCAGAAAAGGTCATAGCTGCGATTAGCGATGATGCGCCTACCGAACCTCTCGTTCAGTGTACTCGCCAGTTCATCGGTTTGCGCCAGGCCATCCGTAACCATCACCAGCTTGAGCGGCTCCAACCCCTGCTCACGCACTATTGCCGCCAGGTCGGCAACGAAGATGGGCGCAAGGTTGGAGACTGCGGCATAGAAGCGGTCAGCTTCGCGGGGACGCTCAGTATACGTGGCGGTGGCGGTGTGTAGATTGACCCCCAGCCCAATGCTGAGGGTATATTCGATAATCGCCTCAGCAATCGCGGGGTCGAGGGTGCGGGCAAGCAGCGGCCCGCGTTGGCGGTCGTAGACAAGTGCGCCTTGATAGCAGATGATCGGCGCAACGCAGGCGGGGTCGAGGTCAAGCTCGGCCAGCACGCGCAGCCCTTCTTCCGCCACCCGCCCGCTGGCGATGCTGATTAGCACACCACAGTCGGCAGCGGCCCGCACCGCAGCCTTGACCGGCGCACTAATCACCAGATCCTCGCCGAACAGGGTGCCGTCCATATCCAACGCCAACAGGCGGATGTTCATGTCTCGAACCCTCTCCTACACCCGAAGGGATACCGTATCTACAAAATTATCCCGTAACTCAATGCTGCAAGCCAGCAGGCGACTTGCCGAGTTACTGGGGGCTGGGGGCGCAGCCCTTTGTTGCAGCGCCCTCAATGCTTATCTTCGGCAGCGGTTGCGCTAGCTATTCGCCTTGCGCTAGGGCGAGCAGCAATGCTTTCGATAGGCATTGATGCGCTCAACCGATCGGAGCTACGCTCCCAGCCCTCGGTAACTCGGTGAGCGGCGGGCTGTTCCCACCACAACCGCCCTTCACCATTGGGAGGGGCGAGGTGGGTCCGTGTTGCGCTGCTCGGACCCTCTCCCAGCCTCCCCCGGTGGGGGAGGGGTTTTGCTTTACGTTTCAATCAGCAGGATACGGTCATGCCCAGCGAGGTCTTGCTGCACCGCGATGCTAGCGATGTGGAAGTGGGTGCGGGCCACGGCCAGCGCTACCTGGCCCTGGTTGTAGCCGATCTCGCAGGCGATAAAGCCACCCGGCTTGAGGTGGGCGGGAGCGTCGGCCAGCATCCGGCGATAAAGGTCGAAGCCATCATCGCCGCCACCGTTAAGCGCGGCCCAGGGCTCGGATAGCAGCACGCCAGGCTCAACCTCGGCGATGATGGTATAGGGCAGGTTAGCGATAATCGCATCCACTGGCGCGGCTAGCGGGGCTAGCAGGTCGCCAGGTAGGCGGCGCACGCGCTCAATTAGCTTGTAGGTTGTCATGTTAGTGCGGGCAACGAACAGGGCAGGCAGCGAGTTGTCAATCGCCCACACCCGCAACTCAGGCAGCGCCAACGCCAACGACACCGCGATGATGCCGCTGCCAGTGCCGACATCGGCGACCTCGCCCGCCGCCATGCCCTTGTTGCGCAGCAGCGTGATGCTCATCTCGACTAGCTGTTCGGTTTCGGGGCGGGGAATGAGCGCGTTCTTGTCCACGTAGAAATCGTGGCCGTAGAACTCCTTGTGGCGGGTAATGTAGGCGATTGGCTCACCAGCGTGACGACGGCCCAGCAAGTCGCGGTAGCTGGCGGCCTGCGCCGCGTCAACTGGCTCGGTCAGGTTGGCGTAGAGTTCGGCACGGGTCTGGCCCAGTACATGGCGCAGCAACGTCTCGGCTTCCAGTCGTGCCACATCTCCAGCAACCGCCCGCAGCGCAAGCTGGCCCTCAGCTAGCAGCATTGCCACCGTCATCGGCGACATCGAGGCAGTCCCATCGTATAGCTGGTGTCATGCTTACGATTAGCCTGGTAGTATGTCGGCATTTCTCCCCCAAACCCCCGCTGGGGGCTTTGATTACGACTGATGGCGATGCTGTGCTTGCGATTTGCATGGTAGTATGTCGGCATTTCTCCCCCAAACCCCCGCTGGGGGCTTTGATTATAGCAAGTCCCGCTGGGCTTAGATTACTGCACATCAGCCCATCCCGGCCAGGCGCAGCCGCTCGGTCTGGTCTTCGACTTGCAGGCTCTCAATCATCTTGCCGATGTTGCCCGCCATGAAGCCAGGCAGGTTGCTGATGTTCATGTTGATACGGTGGTCGGTGACGCGGTCCTGGGGGAAGTTGTAGGTGCGAACCTTCTCGCTGCGGTCGGCGCTGGCAACCTGCGACTTGCGGGTGGCGGAATCCGCCTCGGCCTGCTCGCGCTGGCGCAGGTCGTAGAGACGGGTACGCAACTCGGTCATGGCTTTGGCGCGGTTCTTAATCTGGCTGCGCTCATCCTGACAGGTAACTACCAGACCGGTCGGGTAGTGGGTGATGCGGATGGCCGAGTCGGTGGTGTTCACCCCTTGCCCACCATGCCCGCTGGCGCGGTAGATGTCCACCCGAATGTCCTCCGGCCTGAGTTCCACGTCCATCTCTTCCGCCTCTGGCATGGCAATTACGCTGGCGGTGGAGGTGTGGATGCGGCCATTCGCCTCAGTTACTGGCACGCGCTGCACCCGATGCACGCCGCTCTCAAACTTCAACTGGCTGAACGCGCCCTTGCCCGCCACCTCGAAGACGATCTCCTTAAAGCCGCCCACGCCCGCATCGCTGCTGCTGACCACGTCCACCTTCCAGCCCTGCAATGCGGCGTACTTGGCATACATCCGATAAAGCTCGGCGGCGAACAGCGCGGCTTCGTCGCCACCCGCGCCCGCCCGCACCTCCATAATTACGTTGCGGTCATCGTCCTTGTCGCGAGGCAGCAACAGCAGCTTGAGGCGATCTTCCAACCCGGCAATGCGCTGATTGAGGCTCTCTACCTCGTCCTGGGCCAGCGCGGTCATCTCCACGTCGCCGCCTTCGGCAATCATTGCCTGGGCCTCGTCGCGGTCCGTGGTTGCCGCCTTATACTCGCGGTAGGTGTTGACTACATCCTCGTTATCGCTGCGTTCGCGGCCAAAATCCTGCATCTTGGTATAATCGGTGACAACATCGGGGTCACTCATCAAGCGGCCCAGTTCCTCATAACGCTGCTCCACCGCTTCCAGTCTATCGAATACCATCTCCTCACTACCCTTTCTGCCTCCCCATATGGGAGGGATTGATATGCCAATTAGCCAGTCGTCCTCGTTCCGAGTACGCTAGCCAAAATCCTGATGCAGCACGAAAACCAGCTTTGTCATCGCCACAACCTCATCATCATGATTTGTGCAACCCGCAAAGGTAGCACCACGTATTATACCATATTGCTGCCTCGGTGGAAAATTGGTTGACACTGCTACTCATTGTGCTATAATCAGGCTGAAGGGCGTGGGCTTGCGCCAATATCCACAATTAGGAGAGATAGCGATGAGCATCGCAACCGATCGCAGTTGCCCCAACTGCGGCAACGTCAAGGGCGTGGGGAAGGTGAGCGCACTTTACTACAAGGAGCAGGCGGATAGCGGCAACAGCGGGATCATGAGCCAGCGGCCCGATGGTTATCGGCGTTATCCCGGTCGTGGGATAGTTATAGATCGTCCACTGAGAGAGATTGCAAAGAAGCTAACCCCGCCAGCCAAGCCGGTCACTGCGATGAACGCTAATAGCAGCTTCCTGGGGGCGGCTGGTGGCGCAGTGGTCGCCTCGGTGTTGCTCAGTTTCGCCCTCACTACTATCTTTGGCCCCGGCAGCATGACGCTGACCCTGCCGGTTCTCTTCTTCACCCTAATGATCGGTGGCACGATCTACGTGCAGCGCAAGCGGGTGGCCGCCATCAAAAAGATTCCGCTAGGAAGAAGGCAATGGATCGCTGGGACGAGATGTACTATTGTGCCAACTGCGACGGCGTATTCCTGCCCTGGGAGCGGCGCTTCGTGCCAGTGGCGCAGAAGGAGGCGCTGGCCTACCAGAGTCCCACGCTCAAGCTGGATAAGGCCAAGCAACCTGCCTGATTACCTTGTCGAGACGTAGGGGCAGGTGGTGGCCCGCCCCGGTGAGAGAGCAAGTTTGCCTATCTTCGTAACCAGAAGGAGTCGAGCATGATCGCTAAAGCAGACAAGACTTGCCCCCAATGCCACAGCGCTGAGGTGGCGAAGGCCAGCGCACTATACTACGATTGCACTGTTGCGGAGAAGGATAAAGAATGGCCGCCTACTGAGCGGCCCGATTGGGAGCGATATAAGCTGGCGCCAGTCGAGGCGAAGGCGCGAAAGGAACTTGCGAATAAGCTAGCTCCACCGCCCAACCCAACCGCTAAAAGCGCCAGTCCAACAGGTGGGGGGATAGAAGCGGTCGGGATGTTTGCTGATGGCGGTGTCGTTGGCTTGATCGTTGGTAGTGTGCTAGCCCTCATCGCCATACCGCTGGCGTTGCTGGGTGATAGTAGTGGCCCACGACCAGATTGGCAGATAGCAATGGATCGCTGGGATAGCCTCTACTATTGCGCTCACTGCGACGGAGTGTTCACCCCCAGCCAGGGTGGGCTGGTGCCGAGCAAGCAGATGCGTTCGCTGCTATACCGATAAGGAGTGCGGCGGGTGTAGTTTCCCCTCGCCCAACCCTCTAACTAGGTTGATCGTTATCCCCAAATAAAAACGTTTAATAGAGCGAGGCGGCAAGTGCGCAGGCGGCGTGCCGAGTTACTGGGGGTTGGGGGCGTAGCCCTTGTTTGCCGCACCCCTCATGTCTATCGTCTGCTTACTTGCTACCAATTTTATAGCAGGAGTTAGCATGGCTGCCATGTCGCCTCATT
>JBBRMT010000184.1:0-9400 GCA_038230695.1 Chloroflexia bacterium | reverse complement strand
GCCTGGATGATGCCCACCTTCTGCTTGTTACCCTTGGAGTAGGCGCGGAACTTCTTACGCAAATCGAGGTCGAAGCGGGCGGCCAGCTCCTCTATGTACTTGACATCCACCCCGCCGCGCAGGTTGCCGAGATACTGGCAGGTCTCCGCGCCGGTCAGGTTGTTCCATAGCGCCAGTTCGCCAGGGAGATAGCCGATTAGCCGCTTGATCGCCACGCTATCCGCCTGGCTGTCCATGCCGAAAACACTGGCGCTGCCTCTAGTTGCACGGATCAGGTCGGTGATCAGGCGAATAGTGGTGGTCTTGCCTGCGCCGTTCGGTCCGATGAAACCGAACACCTCGCCCACACTCACCTCCAGGTCGAGGTCAACTATGCCGCGCACGCCGCCGTAATATTTGGTCAGTTTGTTGGTCTGGATGGCGGCCTGGCTCTTGGTCGCGTTATTACTGCTAGTCACGTTCTGGGTTTGCATCCTACTACTCCTTTCTCACCTGGGCGAGCCATGCTACGCCCTAACAAACATAACGTCACTTGTTCTTCTGCGCTTTGTACTTGCGCCAATCGTCTACCATGTTGGCGAGGTAATCGTATGTGAAGCGAGCGAAGTCGGCAAACTCCTCGACGTTGGCGCGGGTCAGGCTGGTGCGCGGCACGGCGGCCAAACCCTGCTCGGCGAGCGCATCGAACTCCTGGGCCTGCCGGACCGCGACCTGCACTAGAGGGTCCAAGCCACCAGCGGGCATCCGGTAGTAGTCGCGGCGATCGCCAGTGATAACCACCCTCTCGGCCATGCCGTTGAGCAGCAGCAGTCGGATGTTGTTACTGACGCTGCCGCGACTGACCTTCAGGATGCTGGCGATTTGCTCCGCGCTGAGTGGTTGAGCGGTGACTACCAGCAGGCCCAACATTCGCCCACCAATCGCCGGTATGCCGTAGCGCTCGAACAGTTGCCCCATGCCATTGATGAACTGCTCTGCCGCTGGATTAAGCTCCTCGGCGGCTGCGTTATCTTTACTACTTCCGTCGTCGTCCATTTGCTTCAGTCTCCTTGCTTACCTGTTCGATGCAGGTGTGGCTGAGTGATTTCAGTTGTTTTAGTGCTGACTAAAACTGATGAAACCATTATACATCCGTTTCTCAGTGCTGTCAATAGCCCGTACCTGCGACTTTTTTCGTAACTTTGGCATTGCAATTGCGATTGCTGACTTATGCAGGTTATAATATCGGCATCATAGTTCGATGAGTATCTAACCAACGAGGCGCATATGGCGGATACATTGGAAGCGCAGGATTCTGAGGGTCAGGCAAAGAATGAGCCGCAGGCCACCCCAGGTGAGGCAGGCACGCCCAGCGGCGTGATGCGAGGCAAGTGGGTGATCCTGGCAACGCTGGCGTTCGGCACCTTTATGGCGACGTTGGATAGCAGCATCGTCAACATTGCGCTGCCCACGATTAGGCAGCAATTGCACGCGGGTGATGCGGTAGAGTGGGTGGTGCTATCCTATCTGCTGGCAACTACCAGCACGCTGCTGATTATTGGGCGGCTATCCGACCTAATTGGCCGCCGCCTCATCTACATCAGTGGCTTTGCCGTATTCACCTTCGGTTCGCTGCTCTGCGGCCTGGCCTGGGACATCTGGTCGCTGGTTGGCTTTCGGGTGCTGCAAGGGTTGGGCGGCGCGATGTTGTTCGCCATTGGCCCCGCCATCGTTAGCGACACCTTTGGCCCGCATGAGCGTGGTCGCGCCCTCGGTTGGATTGGCACGGTGGTTGCACTGGGGACAAGCCTGGGGCCGGTGCTGGGCGGGCTGCTGCTGGCCTGGTTCGGTTGGCCTGCGATATTCTTCGTCAATGTGCCAGTCGGCATAGTGGCAATCTGGCGGGCCTATCTGGTTATCCCTGAAGGAAAAAAGCAGCCTCATCAAGGCTTCGACATCCCCGGCGCAGCGTTGTTCGTGGTCGGCATCATCAGCGTGCTAATGGGGTTGGACTTCGGGCCGGAGCCTGGCTATGGCTGGGGCAGCCCTTTTGTGCTGGGCTTGCTAATAGTTGGCGGCGTGTTGCTGGCAGCCTTCCTCGCATGGGAGCTACGCGCCAAAGCGCCGCTGCTGCGACTCTCCATGTTCCGCATCTGGGCATATGCGGCGGCGTTGTTCGCCAACTGCCTGACCTTCACCGGCAATGCCGCCAACCTGTTCGTGCTGCCCTTCTTCTTGCAGCAGGTGCTACGCTATCCGCCGGATCAGGCGGGCTTCATTCTACTGGCGGGGCCGATTGCCCTCAGCATCGCCTCGCCGATTGGTGGCAACCTGTCGGATCGCTTTGGCCCCCGCTGGGTAGCGAGCGGTGGGCTGCTGATTGTGGTAACAGGTTATGTGCTGCTGGCGGGGCTGCAAGCCGACTGGCAGTGGCACGATGTGGTGTGGCGCACCGCGATAATCAGCTTCGGGCTGGGCCTGTTCCAGTCACCCAACAGCAGCAGCGCCCTGAACGCCGCGCCTCGTGACCAACGCGGGGTTGCCAGCAGCCTGCTGGCCTTCATGCGTAATCTCGGCTTCGTGGTGGGCGTGGCCCTCAGCGCCGCAGTGTGGTACAGCAATCGCAGCAGCTACGCGCTGGTCAATCATGTTGCTGATGACAGCAGCGCCGCACAGGTGGCGGGGATGCACGCCGTCTACCTTACTACTGCGGCTATCACCCTGCTAGCGGCGCTGATTTCGCTGGCGCGGGGGCGTATCGAGGAGGAGCAGCCAGCCACTCCCGACCACGCCGCTGCCGAGGTTGTGCTGGCACATTGACTAAGGAGATTACTATGCACCACTTTTTGGTGATCATAGAGAAAGGCGAAGCCAGCTACGAAGCCTATTCGTTCGACTTGCCGGGCTGTTTCGCGGTAGGGTCAACATATTAACCTGCTCTTTTTCCCCTCCTCTAATGGTTGCTTTGCAGGAGGGTTTGCAATATAATAAATGCCATGACCACACCAGCCGTTTCCCAGCTCTTGTACTTGCTCGACCATGCGTTCGATGGAACGGATTGGCATTCCCTGCTGGGCAATCTCCGTTCGGTTACGCCTGCTGACTGGCTCTGGGTGCCGCCCGGAGGTCAGCGCTCCATTCGCGACATCGTGCATCACGTTGGCGGCTGCAAGATTATGTATTACAACCATGCCTTTGGCGACGAGCAGATCACCTGGGACGATCCCGTCATTACTGGCGGCGAAGCGCTTGTCACCATCCCCTCGGCGGTTGCCTGGCTGCGCGAGGGACATGAGCGCGTGCGCCAAAGCATCGCCGCACTTGACGATGCCGAACTGCTCCGCCTACGCAGTGCGCCATCAGGCAAGCAGCAGGAGACCCGCTGGCTCATTACAATCATGATCGAACATGACCTCTACCACGCAGGCGAGATCAACCACATCCGCGCTCTGCACCAGCAAGACGATTTGTAGTAATACACTGCCTGCGGGTAACCGTACCTTCACCCCTCATGCCCCCTCATGCCAGGGCTATTTGCAAAGTCAGCCAAGGCGCAATGAATTTGCACCCCTACAGGCACGAAACCCATGTATGGGGCGGTGATTTATCACGCCCAAGCTGCCGACTTTGCAACAGCCCTACCCCTCATGCCTGAATAGTTGCATTTGCGCTAACTCTGGTGTAGAATAGCCCGCGTTGACAGCTTTCATCAGATTTTAATCTTTTGTATCACCGGCGTTGCTAAAGCGCGACGCTAGAAGCGGATAAGGTCTGCGTGAGCAGAGTATATGTGGCCCTGGATACCGAAACCACCGGCGGCGGGCCAGGCAGCAACGACGTATTTGAGATTGCGGCAATCAAGTTCCGCGACGATAAGGCGCTTGACACCTGGCACAGCCTGGTCAAGCCTGCATCGCTGATTACCTACAAAGTAAGCCAGCTAACCGGCATCACCCAGAAGGATGTAGAGAGCGCCCCGCTGATTCACACGCTGGCGCATCAGGTGCTGCGCTTCGTCGGCGACTTGCCCGTAGTCGGCCATTCGATTGAGTTCGACTTGCAGGCGCTGGCAACTGGCGGCATCAACCTGCGCGGGCCGAGCTATGATACCTTCGAGCTTGCCACCCTGCTGATGCCAGAGGTGTCGGTTTACACCCTGGCTAGCGTGGCGGCTACATTGGGCATCCCTCACCCTGACGCGCATCGGGCAATGGCCGACGCAGAGGTTACGATGCAGGTGTTCCGCGCCCTGCTGCGCCGCATTGATGATATGGAACTGGCCGCGCTGGCCGAGATTGGGCGAGCCACCAGCAATAGCCACTGGCCGCTACGCACGCTGTTTCAGGAAGCGGAGCGGGAGAAGACGCGCACGGCATTCAGCCAGCCCACCGCTAGCATCGGCGCGGCGTTGCTGGCGAAGGGAGCGCGGGCCGATGCGTTGGAACTGGGGATGTTGCTCCCGCCCGATTTCCCCCCGCCGCTGGAGATTACCGACGAAGCGGTGATGGTTGACGAGCAGATGATCGCCGCCGAGTTGTCGCCCGATGGCGCATTGGCGAAGCTCACCCCAGGCTACGAGCATCGCCCCGCCCAGGTGCAAATGGCAACCGCGGTGACGCGGGCGTTGAACGAGGGCCGCCACCTGATTGTTGAGGCTGGCACCGGCACGGGCAAGAGCATGGCCTATCTGCTGCCCGCAATTGACTTCGCGGTGCGTAACGGGCAGCGGGTGGTAATCAGCACCAACACCATCAACCTGCAAGAGCAGCTATTCCACAAGGACATCCCCGCGCTGCAAACCGCGCTGGCGGGTCACTTCGAGCAGGCCAAAGCGGGCAATGGGCGGGACAAGCGGCGACGGCGGCACGAGGATGAGCAGCCGCCCTTTACCGCCGCGCTGGTCAAGGGGCGCAGCAACTACCTCTGCCTGCGCCGCTGGGCCAGCTTCCGCAAGTCGGGTGAACTGAGTAACGCGGAGATTAAGCTGCTGGTCAAGGGGCTGGTATGGTTGCCCACTACCAACACTGGCGACCGCAGCGAACTGCTGCTGATTGGCGGCGAGTATAACGCCTGGGAGCGGGTCTGCGCCCAGGCCGAAGCCTGCGACCTTAACGAATGTCCCGCCCTCACCAACGGGCTATGCTTCCTGCATCGGGCGCGGGGGCAGGCCGAGGGCGCACACATTGTGGTAGTCAACCACGCGCTGCTACTCGCCGACCTTGCCACGGATAACGCGCTGCTGCCCCCCTACGACCACCTGATTATTGACGAAGCCCACCACCTTGAAGAACAGGCCACCGAGCAACTGGGCTACAAGGTTGATGAGGTGCTAGTTAACGATCACCTCAACGGCATCAGTCACCGTCTGCCGATACGCGACGAGGGTGAGCAGCAATACAGCGGGCTGATGGCCGAGTTGAAGTCGCTAGCCCCCACGCTGGCGAAGGATAAGACTGCGCTAGTGGAGAGCAATGCCACGCGGCTGCAAGAGCGTTGCGTCGAGGCGGTAAGCATCAGCCGCAATATGTTCGATTGCCTCAATGGGTTCTTCACCGCCCACGCCAAAGAGGGCGGGCAGTACGACAACCGCCTGCGCCTTACCGACGAGGTGCGCCACCAGCCCGCCTGGGATGAGGTGAGTAGCGCGTGGATCCCCCTGAAGAGCCGCCTGCTAGGTATCCAGGACAGCCTCGACATATTGCTGACCCTGTTGAGTGGCACGGGGGTGAACGAAAGCCTGCTGGCCGAACTGAAGATGACCACCCAGGCTAACCGCGACCTCAGCAAGCGACTGGATGCTATTATCAGCGATGGCACCCCTGACGAAATCTACTGGCTACAGAGCAGCGTGCGCGACTCCGCCCTCAGCCTGCACGCCGCGCCCCTACACGTAGGCAACATCCTGTCTGAGCGGCTGTTTGGGCAGAAGCAGACCGTGGTGCTGTCGTCGGCCACGCTGTCCACTAACGGCAACTTCAGCTATATGAAGGAGCGGCTGGGGCTGACCGACTATGAGCCGGACGAACTGCTGCTCGAATCGCCGTTTGACTATCAACGAGCAGCAATGATTTATCTACCCACCGATATGCCGGAGCCGAACCAGCAGGGCTACCAGAAGGCGTTGGAGCAGGCGTTGCTCGATCTGTGCAGCGCGACCGAGGGCCGCACCCTGGCCCTGTTTACCAGCAACAGCGCGTTGAAGATGACCTACAAGGCGATTCAGCGCAAACTAGAGGCGCAGGGCATCATGGTGCTGGGCCACAACATAGACGGCAACCGCCGCCAACTGCTGGAGAAGTTCAAGAGCAACCCCCACGCCATCCTGCTCGGCACCGCCAGCTTCTGGGAGGGCATAGACGTGGTAGGCGACGCACTCAGTGTGCTGGTAATCGCCAAGCTGCCCTTCAGCGTGCCGAACGACCCGGTATTCGCCGCCCGCTGCGAACAGTTCGACGATGCGTTCACCGAGTATAGCGTGCCGCAAGCGGTGCTGAAGCTGAAGCAGGGTTTCGGGCGGCTAATCCGCAGCAAGACCGATCGCGGCGTGGTTGCTCTGCTAGATCGGCGGCTGATGACGAAGAGTTACGGCGCAACCTTCCTCAACTCACTCCCCCCCGCCAAAATCGAGCGCGGTACCACCGCCAACCTGGCGGCGCGGGCAAAGGCGTGGCTATCGGAAGGGGGAAGGTAGAAGGTGGAAGGTAGAAGAGGAGGGGATGGGATAGATACAACTATCGGCGGATGTGGCAAGCATGGCACAACCGTTAAAATAGGAGCAGGGTGTGCGTAGCACACCCCATGAGCGATTGTAAACTAACCCGAAGGGTGAGCCGTTGCCCACCCACACGATGAACCGCCCCTTGTGGGTGTTTCGCCAATAGGAGGTGCCAGACCATGAGCTATCTAAACTACACGCAGAGTGCTGCGGGGCATCAGCCCCGGCACAGAAACGGCATCAATCCGCTAGCGACACTGACAAGGAGCAAACTTGGGCAAGAAACAACGAGCGGCCCTACCGCAAGAGGAGGCCGCTATTGAAGAGAGCAACCCATCCAGCGACGAGCTAATCGAAGGGCTGGTAATCGAAGGCAATCGTGGGCTATATCAGGTCGAGACTGCAGGTGGCATCATCGTCTGCACCCTGCGCGGCAAGCTACGCAAGCAGTTGGAATACCCGATTAGCCAGAACTGGCGACAGAACGTGCAGCGGCTGAAGGTCAAGGCCCGCGACCCGCTATCAGTAGGCGATCGGGTGCGGCTGCTGCCCACCAACGCGGGCAATGGCGTAATCGAGCAGATTATCGCCAGCGCCAGCCACTCTTTCACCCGCGAGGACAGCAAAAAGGGCAAGGTGCGCTCGGTGGCGGGGTTGGATCAGGTGGTAGTAGTGTTCGCCACCCGCGACCCTGCTCCCCACCTGCGGATGTTGGACCGCTTCCTGGTGGTGGCCGAAGCGCAAGAGCTTGCCACCGTAATCTGCATCAACAAGGTTGACCTGGGGGTGGACGAACATCTGGCTGCACGGCTGAACGTCTACCGTGAGCTTGGCTACGAAGTCGCGCTAACCAGCGCGGGCAGCGGCGCAGGGTTGGATGACCTGCGTAATCTGCTGGCGGGTCACATCTCCGCCTTCCTGGGTGGGTCGGGGGTGGGCAAATCCAGCCTGCTTAATGCGCTGCAGCCTGGCCTGAGCGAACGGGTCAGCGAAGTCAGCACCTCCACGCATAAGGGGCGGCACACCACCACCGGCTCGCGGCTGGTGCCACTGGGCGGGGCGGACGGCGGCTATATCGCCGACACCGCCGGTATCCGCGCCCTGGCGTTGGGGGGGGTGGCAGCGGGACGGCTGGCCTGGTGCTTCCGCGAACTACGTCCCTACCTGGGGCAATGCACCCTCGGCAATTGCAGTCATGTCAATGAGCCGGGCTGTGCCATCCTCGCCGCCCTCAACGCCCGTCAACTCGATGCCGAACGCTACGACAGCTACCGGCGGCTGTATCAGGAGGGCGGTGACGCGGCGGGCAAGTCATGGCTCGATGCAGTAAGCAGCGAAGACCACCGCCTGGACAAACTGGCTTACACGCCGAGGGCGTAGGCTAATGAGGATGTAGATGGCGGGGTAGCCTTTAACCCCGCCATTTCTTTTGCCGCGATCTCCACAGCACTATTGTAACTATTGCACCTCTTTATTAACGAAGTGCCGAGCAAAGCGAACCGTTTGCTGCCGCACTGTCACGGCTTATGAGAGCTGCCGGTTTCGTCGCCGCAACCAGTAGCCAACGAGGACAAGCGCTCCGACCATCCCCAGCAGCCAGGGCATGGCATCCTCAGGTTGACCGGTGCGAGGTAGGCCAGGGATCGAGCCGCCGCCACCTGACGTTACGCTTGAGGGTGTAACCGATGGTGAGGCGGTGTTTTGTGGCGGGCTGACCCGGCCAGGGGTTGGCGCAGGTGGTAGGATTGCAGGCGGTAGCGGCAAGGATGGTGTAGGTGACGGCACTGTCACCATCGGTGTAGTGGTTGGCGGCAGCGAGGGTAGGGTCGGCGAAGCTGGCAGCGGCGCAGTTGGTGAAGCGATAGAACCCGGAGTTGGCGACGGTGCAGGGGGGCGCGGCAGGTGTGTAGCAGTGGCGGTGGCTGTCGGGGTGGGGGTCAACGCATAGTTGGGCGTATCAGTCGGCAACGGAGTATCGGTGGGGATGGCGTAGCCGCAGGTAGCCGAGGCATAGCCGGTCGCCCGATCGGGCCAGCTAGCATTGGCGCTAATACTGAGATATGGGCCACGATAGTTCTTCGAGTAGGCAATAAATTGGTCGGACTGGGTACCACCGCTGACCAGGCTGAGAGTAACATCCACTGTTGGTGCGCCGCCGTGTCCCTGTTCCAGCACTAGATCGAACTCGCGATCATAGGGTCCGTGATACAGGCAGGAGATGAACACCTGGCCGCTACTGGATTGCTGCGTTGGCGATGGGGTTGCGACCGGGTTGGGTGAGCTAATCGGCGTGGGGGTTGCTACCTGATCCGGGTGATTAGAGTTAACCGCTGCCAGCGCAGCACTATATTGCGCTAGCCCGACCAAAACCGCCAGCAGCGCCAGGATCGCTAGAGCCACCGGCTTGCACCTGCCTTGTCTATTCCACATCTCAACCGCTTCCTTTCTTAACCAGAGGACAAAAGATAAAAAGGCTGATAAGCGAATTACCTGCTGCCCCAGGCAAACGCTGCCTACACCACAGCGCCACAATCAGTGGGCAATGTAAAGATAGATAGAGGATAGCACAGTAGTATGTGAGAGTCAAACACGAAACATTTGCAACACTATAGCTACCGGCGGTTGTATCAGGAGGGCGGTGACGCGGCGGGCAAGTCATGGCTCGATGCGGCCTGCAACGAAGACCACCGCCTGGACAAGCTGGCT
>JBBRMT010000183.1:0-9435 GCA_038230695.1 Chloroflexia bacterium | reverse complement strand
CGTAGGGGGCGGGCAACTGGCGCATCATAACCCGACACCTGCTACCCAACGCAGTTGCGCCGATTATCGTGGATGCCACCCTCAACGTGGGCGTGTTCATCATCGCCGAGTCGTCAGTTAGCTTCCTCGGCTTTGGTGTGACTGAGCCAACCTCCAGTTGGGGAAACATACTGTACTGGCTCGACGATATGGTGAAGGACGCACCTTTGCAGATTATCTGGCCTGGGCTGCTCATCTTCCTGGCAGTGATATCCATCAACCTGATCGGCGACGCGCTGCGCGACGCGCTCGATCCCCGGCTGAAGAGGTAGCGTCGTAGCTTGACAACCCCTCCCATTTGGCTTATAATAGCGGGGCATTGCGGGCGGTTAGCTCAGCTTGGTTAGAGCGCCACGTTGACATCGTGGAGGTCACTGGTTCGAGTCCAGTACCGCCCACCCAGTGGGATTGTAGATTATAGATTGCAGATTGTAGATTGCAGTGGTTATAATCAGGATGTAGGGGGCGGGTTGCGCTCGCCCTGTTTTGAAAGATAGACAAAGGCGAAGAGCAGGACGAGTAGCAGCGACCAGCCAGCGCAGCGAGAGAAGGTCAGTGGGTGAGAGCCTTCTTGTTGGCCCAATGCGAAAACCACCTGTGAGCCGTGCGGCGAAGCCCCTGTGGGCCAGCCATCACCGGAACGCGCACCGTTACCTGCGCCAATCGAGGGGATTGTTCACAATCCCGAACGAGGGTGGAACCACGTAAGCTGAGGCTTTCGTCCCTTGCATCTGCAAGGCGATGAAGGTCTTTTTTGTTGCCCAGCGCCCAGTGCTGAGTGCTGAGGTTTGAGGTTTGAGTGAAAAGCAAAACCCTTCCCCCAGCGGGAAACCCCCTAGTGGGGTTCCCTGTGGGTAGGTTGGGTGAGGGAGAATCTCGACCTATGTCAATGCTTGGGGATAAAGCGAGCGAGACAATAACCGACCTGACCGACCCGCAACTGATCGCGGCGGTGGTCAACAATCAGGTAGCATATCGCAGCGTGCTGGGCCACGCGCCGATCGCTGAGTGGCACGAGGAGCCGGGGCTGACCTGGTATAGCAGCGATACGAAATCGTGGGTGGGCAACCTGGTCATCCGCGTGCAGCTTGCGCCGGATGCGGTTGCGGCGCGGGTGCAAGCCGTACTTGACTATGTTAAGCAGAAGGGCCGCACTATCTCCTGGACGGTCAACCCGATCACCCAGCCCGCCGACCTGGGCAGTTACCTTGAGGCGCATGGGATGAAGGGCTTCAGCGGCATCCCCAACATGGTAATTGACCTGGAGACATTGCCCGCCTCGAATCCGCCCGCCGACCTGCTGATTAAGCGGGTTGATGATGCAGCCGATGTGCTGAGATGGGTGGATACGTTCGTTGCCGCCTATGAACTGGGCGTGGACGAGGGCAAGATCTTCGCCAGCGCCCTCGGCAACCTGAATCAGAAGCAGCGTGATAGCGTGCTACTCTACTGGGCGACCCGCAACGGCCAGCCGCTGGCAACCGCCGTAGTGATGCTGGCTGAAGGGGTTGCCGGTCTCTATGGAGTGGCGACCATGCCTACCGCACGACGGCAGGGTCTCGGCACGCTAATTACCCTGGCTGCGCTGCAGGAGGCGCGGGCGCAGGGCTACCGCATCGCCGGGCTGCAGGCATCGCAGCAAGCCTACGACCTGTACCGCGCTCTCGGCTTCAGCGACCTGTTCTACAGCGGCGCGTATTGGCTACCAGATCAGGCATGAGGCACGCGGCGTGCTTTCTTGCCGCCTCGTTCTGTGGGTTGTTTTTATTTGCGAGCAATGGGTCATGAGAGGCGGCAATGAGCGCAAGCGATGAATTCTTCCTGCGGCTGGCAATTGTCGAAGCGCATAAGGCACGGGCGCAGGGCAATGAACCGTTTGGCGCGGTGTTGGTGGAAAATGGCGCTGTCCTCGGTCGGGCCAGCAATCGCAATGATGAGCTTTTCGACCCCACTGCCCATGCCGAATTGAGCCTGATTAGTGAATACTGCCGGACGCAGCGGCGTTTCTCGCTGTCGGGCTGCACTCTCTATGCCAGCACCGAACCCTGCCCCATGTGCGCGGGCGCGATTCGCTGGGCGCGGGTCTCACGGGTGGTATATAGCGTATCACAGCCGATGAAGGAGCAAATCAGTGGCGGCAGCCCCAAGCTGCGCTGCGAAACGATTATCAATTCCGGCAGCCATCGGGCCGAGATAGTCGGACCAATGTTGACTGATGAAGGTTTGGCCGTGTTCGAGGGTTACGTTTTCCCGCGCAGCAACCCTCCTCCAGGCTAAACGTTACCAGCAAGCGGTGAAGGGGAGTAGCGGTGGGGGATAAACGCCGCTCACCGAGTTCTGAGGGTTGGGAGCGTAGCTCCGAGCGGTCAAGTGCATCAGGGCTTATCGAAAACAATAATGCGCCAACGCTGGGTAGCAGATGAAGGAGCTAGAGTGATGAACAAAGCAGAACTGTTGAACGACATCCGCCGCGAACACGAGCGGCTGGCGAAATTGGTGGCGCAACTGGGCGAGGATCAGCTGGCCGCGCCGGGGGTGGTAGGCGATTGGTCGGTCAAAGACATCCTCGCCCACATCACCGCCTGGGATCGGCTGCTCCCTGGCTGGTTGGAGGCCGCCCGCATCGGCGCTCATCCCAAGCTACCGAGCGAGGGTTACACCTGGGCCGACGAGGATAAGCTGAACGAGGCCATCTACCTGCAACACAAGGACGAGCCGCTTGAGCAGGCGCTAGCCGATTTCAGTGCATCGTATGCTTTGGTGCAACGCGAGGTGGATGCGCTATCCGATGAGCAACTCACCGACCCGCAGCGTTACCAGTGGATGCACGGCAAACCGCTTGCCAGCTTGATCGCCACCGACAGCAGCGAACATTACAAGGACTTTGCCGACCAGATAGAGCAATGGCTTGAGGCGCAGGGAGGTAGCTAGTGGATACGCCCAGTGACGTAATCGAATGGCACAACGGCGATTACACCATCAGCACCGACCCGGCGCGGCTGGACGTTGGCGTAATCCACGCCTTCCTCAGCGCAGGCTCCTACTGGGCGCAGGGCATTTCGCGGGGGATTGTGGAGCGCGGCATCGCCCACTCGCTGAACTTCGGCATCTATTACGGCGATAAGCAGGTGGGCGGCGCACGGGTGATAACCGACTACGCGACCCACGCCTACGTTTGCGATGTGTTCGTGATTGAGGAGTATCGGGGGCGTGGCCTGAGCAAGTGGCTAATGCAGGTGATGCTCACCCATCCCACGCTGCAAGGGCTACGCCGCTGGTTCCTGCTCACCAAAGACGCGCAGGGGCTATACGAGCAAGTCGGCTTCACCTACAGCGAGGGTATCGAACACAGCTACATGGAAATCCGCGATGCGGATGTTTACAAAAGGAGTTTAGCAATGAACGCACAAGACGAAGCATTGGAGCAGCGCGAGGTGAAGCTGCCGGAGAGCAACTCGGTGTTGCTGGAGAACATACCGCACGAAGGGGAACACGCACACGTGGATGAAGGCATCGAGCGCGAGGATGTGGCCGATTACGCCAAGAGCGATCTAGGCAAGCTGCGCCACAGCGCCGCCCATGTGTTGGCCGGGGCGCTGAAGGACTTGTATCCTGATGTGCAACTGGCGATTGGTCCGGCCATCGAGGATGGTTTCTATTACGATATTGACATCCCCCAGCCGCTATCCGAGGACGATTTCGCCAAACTTGAGGCGCGGATGCGCGAGGTTATCGCCGAAGATCTGCCCTTCCACGGGCGGGTGGTCAGCAGGGCTGAGGCGTTGGCGATGTTCAAGGATGCGCCTTATAAGCTGGAGATTATTAACGACCTGCCGGAGGATGCGGAGTTGCGTATCTACTCGCATGGCAACTTTACCGACCTCTGTCGCGGCGGGCATACCAAAACCACCGGCGAGGTTGGCGCGGTCAAGCTAATGAGCCTGGCGGGGGCATACTGGCGTGGCGACGAGCATCGCCCCATGCTGCAACGCATCTATGGCACCGCCTGGCCGACGCAGGAGGAGCTTGACAACTATCTCTTCCGCATCGAAGAAGCCAAACGGCGCGACCACCGCAAGCTGGGCAAGGAACTGGGGCTGTTCATCATCAGCGACCTGGTTGGCCCCGGCCTGCCCCTGTTCCTACCGAAGGGTGAGGCCATCCGCAACGAGATGGAGAAGTACGTGCGCGAGGTGCAGACCCGCTACGGCTACTCGCACGTGCGTACCGGCACGATTGGCCGCAAGGAGCTATACCTGCAGTCCGGCCACCTGGAACACTATAAGGACTCGATGTTCCCATTGATGGAAGACCCCGACGATCCCGACGAGTCCTACGCGCTGAAGCCGATGAACTGCCCGCATCACTTCGTGCTTTACAAGTCGAGCTTGCGTAGCTACCGCGAACTGCCGATTCGCTACGCCGAGTTCACCACGTTGTATCGCTACGAGCGCAGCGGCCAACTGCTGGGTCTGGCCCGCGTCCGCAGTCTGACTCAGGACGATGCCCACGTGATCTGCCGCCCCGACCAGGTGGGCGCGGAGTTCGAGCGGGCGCTGAACATCATCCGCGAGGTGCTGGACACCTATGGCCTACACGACTACTGGCTGCGCCTCAGCTTGCACGACCCCAACAACGCCAACAAGTACGGCGAGAGTGAGGTGTGGGAGCAGGCGGAGAACACCCTGCGCGAGGTAATGGACAAGATGGGTATCCAGTACGTAGCAGTGGAGGGCGAGGCCGCCTTCTATGGCCCAAAGATGGATCTGATGGTACGCGACGTGCTTGGTAGGGAGTGGCAACTGAGTACCATTCAGGTTGATATGGTGCAGCCAGCCCGCTTTAACATGGAATACATCGGCGAGGACGGCCAGCCCCACCGCCCAGTCGTGCTGCATCGTGCGGTTACGGGAGCGACCGAGCGCACCATGGCGATGCTGATCGAGCATTATGCGGGCGCGTTCCCCATGTGGCTTGCGCCAGTGCAGGCGGTACTCATTCCTATCAGCGACCTGAAGCATGGCGACTACGCCCGCGAGGTGGGTGAGAAGCTGCAAGCGGCGGGCCTACGCATCGAGATTGACGACCGCAAGGAGCGGATGCAGTCGAAAATCCGCGACGCGCAGTTGCAGAAAGTGCCTTATATGCTTATAATCGGCGATAAGGAGATGGCGGCGAACGCAGTAGCGGTGCGGCTACGCAGCGGCGAAGACCTCGGCGCACAGCCCCTCGACGCGATGATTGAGCGGATGGTCGAAGAAGTTCGTAGCCGCAAGCGGGACTAACGACAATTATGAGTTTTGAATTATGAGTTTTGAGTTGAAAAGCGATGCAGTTTAGTATTCGGGGTGAAAGTCATCTCGCATTGAACTGCATTGTCCCTAACTCACAACTCACAACTCAAAACTCAAAACTTCCGAAGGAGACAACCATGTTTGGCAAACTAGTACGCTTCACTCTAGGCATCGGCATCGGCACCGGCATTGGGGTGGTAACTGCGATGCTACTCGCACCCGCCAGCGGTGAGGAGACGCGCACCTCGGTGCAGGATCGGCTGGCGGAGATTGGCGACAATTACCGTCGCGCCCAGCTTGAGAAGGAGCAGGAGATGCGGGCCAAGTGGGAAGCGGAGATTGACCTCGACGGCCAGCGCGAGCGCGAGGAGAAGCACGACCATGCCCGCGCCGCACGGTAGCTCAACTCTCCTCCCCCACCGGGGGATGCTGGGTGGGGGTCCGTTGGGCGGAAAGTAGAATGGGCTGAGATGCGGACCCAGTCATAGTGGCGCATGGCATACGCCCACCCTATTGCGCTACACCAAAGCTCATCGAAGCTATGACAGCAAAAAGCCTCTCCCTTCAAGGGAGAGGGTTTTTTGTCGCTAAGGAGCAACCCACATTGAACATTGCCACGCTGCTGCTGTTTCTCTCGCTGGGGCTGGATACGCTGGCGGTGGCCCTGGGCTTGGGGTTGGCTGGGGTGCCGCGCAACCGCTGGCTGAAGGTGGGCCTAACCTTCGCCATCTTCGAGGGGCTGATGCCGGTGGTCGGGCTGCTGCTCGGCCAGGGCTTGAGCAGTGCGCTCAGTGAAATCGCCGCCTATGCTGCGGCGATTATCTTGATCATCGTCGGGCTGCTGGCAATCCGCGAGGCACTATCGGATGATGAGGAGGGCGTATCCGCCGCGCTTGCCGACGACAACCGTCGCCTGCTGCTCACCGGCCTCTCGGTCAGCCTCGACGAGTTTGCGGTTGGCTTCTCGCTGGGGGTGCTGAAGGTGCCGCTCGGCCTGGCGTTGGGCTACGTGGCGGTGCAGGCGTTCGCGCTCACCTTCGTCGGGCTGTGGCTGGGCCAGCGCGTCGGCGAACACCTGGGAGAACGCGCCGAGCTAATCTCCGGCGTGGTGCTGACCGCGCTGGGGGTGTTGCTGCTGGTCAATCAGGTGACGGGAGCGGGATGGTTGTAAGTTGACAGATCGATGAATGTAATTCCTCGTCCACTATATCCACTGCATCTATAGCCTCAGCCCCAATCTCTTCACCTTTATCATCATTTATTGTGTGCAATAGGAGAGACCAGTTTATAGATCCATCAGAAGGTAGGTCGTATTTCACTTGCAACTCCTTGATTAGCTGGCTAGCCGCTCCCCCAACTATAGCAGCCATGTCCTCATTGTGGCTGGAGAACTGCTCCACTCCCTTCAGGATTCCTTCAAGCAACCACTCCTGGGTTTCTATTTGATCATCGTTCAGCCAAGACCAGAACATTGCACCAGCTTTCACTTCAACATAAGGCAGTATGCTCAATGTATCCTGCCGCCTTACATTTTCCCCTTTAACAATTCTGTATTTGTCGGTAAGAAGCCCTTTGTGTCCATAGAAGACCCCCACCACTATACCTTTGCGCTGAAGCCCAAGATCTCCTAGCTCCTTGAAGTTTCTGTACAAGCCCATTGCTTGACCATACTGTATTGTCCACGCGCTGGCCTTCAAGGATAGAAGATAATCGCCGTTCTGGCGATGAGCTACATGATCAATATCGTCAAATGGTGGTTGGTTGTAAGGCTCCTGATGCCGACAAGTAGTATCCAAGCGCGTCGTTCCAAAGACATTGGGAAGTAGCCGCTCATCAATCATTTTACCGAGGCTAGTTGCATGACCACCACCAAGATGCCAGATCAGCATGAACTGAGCTAGAGACTCTTGGTCCTTAATCTGATGAAAATCTTTGATTGCGCACATAAGGAAGGGATTTATGTTAAGAACGCCACTAATCTCTGTTCGCAGCTTTCTAAGTCTTCTACCCAAGAACAGCTGTGTTTCCAGAGATGCTCCATCTATAACTTCTTTTTGCGTAGCCAACTATTCACCTCCGAGTTTAGGCATTGTCTCATTACTACAGCAGAGGTAGCTGATGTCCTATCTCATGGCTGCTGTTCGGTCGCTTGTAATAAGAAATACCGCTCAATACTTGCCCATATTTCCACCAAGAGCGTGTTCGGACATGGGGACGAATATGCACAATCCTATCTCTCAAAGCGGGCTTGTAGGTGCTAGTTGCCAAGGACTGAACACTAGATAGAAGCTCGGCTATAGCTTGCCCCGCAACCTCGCCTAGCCTCACCGGAACTGCATTACCTATTTGCTGATACTTTTCTGCAGGTGTACCACAGAACTCCCAGTTGCTGGGAAAGCCTTGCACCAACGCACACTCACCAACACAAAGAGGGCGCAGCTCTTCAGGGTGGCATAGGCTTGTCCCTGCATGATTTGGCATCGTTACTATTGTGGGACACGGGAAATCATAGGAGAGCTTGCGCCAGTAGGCAGATCGTCCCCCCTTCAAATAGAAAACCTTGCCCATGGACTCCTGCTGAATTTCAATTGGCAGTGATCGCCAGTTACCACCCGGTGGTACCATTGAAAGGTAGTGCTTTTTTCTTGGGCTAAAATCCATGATAGTCTTATCTAGTTCATTTGGCTCCTGTAGCACATCACCCAGAGTGGCGAATGGCTGAAGTCTATCGGCAGGTCTATTGCTATGAGTTGGAGGGGGAAAATCAGCATCTACATTGAATCGGTTGCCGACTACCATCAACCGCTCACGAATCTGAGGCGCACCATAATTTACAGCGTTCACAACAAAGCAGTCCGTACGATATCCTATTTCGCTAAACCTTTCTTGTATCTCTTGGAACAATGAGCCCTTTTCAGAGGTGCCATTGCTTTTCATCGAGAGTAGACCACGCACATTTTCCATAAGAAAGGCGCGAGGACGGATAGCCTCAACAAACCTGATGAACTCAAAAACTAGTTGACCTCTAGCATCTTGGATGCCGCGGCGCTTTCCATAAAGGCTGAATGCTTGACAAGGTGGCCCTCCAGCGATTAGGTCAATCTCACCCGGCTTCAATTTAAGTGTTTGTAGCAGCATTAGTGGGTTAATTGTTCTAATATCTTCATTGATTATTAGAAGGTGGGGGTTCGACAACCTAGCGGCATCACGGTTAAGGCGGATTGTTTCACAAAATATGGGCTCGACCTCTACGCACGCGACGGTCTCAAACAGACCTGTTCGCTCAAGACCAATATCAAGACCCATAGCTCCAGAGAATAGCGACAAGACCTTAAATGTGGGCTGTGCCATTATGCTTGCCTCCAACTAAATTCTTGACGGGATGTGCTGATGCAACGATTATACTATAACGTCTTCAAAATGTCACTAACGCACCAAACAACAAAATAGAGAGGCCACCCATCTGGGTAGCCTCTCGAATCTTAGACCTATTCAGTCCAGATACTCCTTCAATCGCCGCGTTTCCTTGGCGTGGCGGAGCTTGGCTAGCGCCTCAGCCTCGATCTGGCGGACGCGTTCGCGGCTTACGCCTAGCTCATCACCCAGTTCGGCGAGGGTGCGGTTGTAGCCGTCCTCCAGACCGTAGCGCAGGGCGATGACCTTGCGTTCGCGCAGGGTCAGGCTGGAGAGCATATCGGCCACCTCGTCGCGTAGCAGGGTGTGGGTGGCGGCCTCGGCGGGCTGGATGGAATTAGCATCCTCGATGATGTCGCCGAGGGCAGCATCCTCCTCCTCGCCGATAGGCATCTCCAGCGATATGGTCTGCTGGCTGGCCGAGACGATCATGCGGACCTTCTCCGGCGTAACCTGCATCCGCACCGCAATTTCCTCTGCGGTGGGGTCGCGGCCCAGTTCCTGTTGTAGCTTGTGCGAAGCCTGGGTCAGTCGCCCGACCGCCTCGACCATGTGGACGGGCAGGCGGATGGTGCGGCTCTGGTCGGCGATGGCGCGGGTGATCGCCTGGCGAATCCACCAGGTGGCATAGGTGCTGAAGCGGTGGCCCTTGTGGTAGTCGAAGCGGTCAACCGCCCGCAGCAAGCCG